>ALAO01000101.1 GCA_000307955.1 Solidesulfovibrio magneticus str. Maddingley MBC34
GGGGCCTCAGGCCCCCGGCCGCCGGAGGCATTCTTCTCTTATTCAACGCTCAAACGATCCGGGCTGGTGCAAAAAAAACGTCGCCTCAGCGCGGGTGATGTCGTTGTCGCAGGGCGGGGCCAGGGCGCGCAGTTCGGCTTCGTCGCGGCCGAAGACGTAGGACGTCAGCGTGTAGAGCATCTTGCCGCGCGAGAGGAACGTCTGGCGCACGAGCTGGAGTTTTATGCCGCCGCTTCCGTCGTCCACCCGGCGCAGGTAGATGGCGTCGTAGCTGCGCCGGCCCTGGGTGGTGGTGGGGCGGCAGCTGACGTTGAAGCCTTTGAGGGTGTCAGCGACGTAGGCCTTGACGAGTTCGCAGTTGGCGAAATCCGAGCTGGTGGGCAGAAATTCGGTGGGGCGAACGCTGACGCAGACGTAGAACCGGCAGTCGCCGTGCCGGGCTTCCACGGAGACCTGGCAGGCGTCGGTTTTTTCCTCGGTGACGGTCCAGCCCCTGGGCGGGATGAAGCTGAAGAGATAGGGCTTGTTGACGTAGCGCACGGGCGTCTCTGGCGGATCGTAGCAGGCCGCGAGGCAGGCGCACAGTAAAAGGCCCAGGCAGGGCGCGACAAGGCGCGGGAGATGGCGCATGGCCGGCTCTAGCATGGGCGTGGCGCGGCTACAACAGCGAGGGGGCGGCCGGTAGCGGGAAATGGAGGCTTTTTCGCGGACGCGGCCTGGGCTTCTCGTATGTTGTCTTTGCCGATGCGGGTGGAGGGCCAAGGGGCGCGGCGGGGCGCAACTCCGGCTTGCCCGTGGGGCCTGGCTGCATTATGTAGCAGGCAACGGACCCCAATCCCATGGACGGGAGGGCAGCCCATGACCGACGCCATATCCGCCGCCCAGTCAGCACTCAGTTCCTTTTCCACCTCCATGGCGGTCACGGCCAATAATGTGGCCAACGTCAACACCGACGGGTACAAGTCCCAGGATGCCCGTCTGGAGACCGGCCCGGACGGGCAGGGCGTGCGCGTGTCCGACATCGTGCGCGACGATTCGCCCGGCGGCTATCAGCCGGAATCCGTCAGCGGCTACAATCAGGCCGGCGTGTACGAGCCTTCGGCCGGACTGGTGGAGACAAGCAACGTGGACCTCGCCCGGCAGACGGTCGACATGATCCAGACCTCCCGGGCCTTCGAGGCCAATGTCGTGACCATCCGCAGCCAGGACCAGATGCTCGGCACGCTGCTCGACATGCGGGTTTAGCGATCCGCGACAAGGCCGCACCGGCTTCGGGACAGCGCCTGGCAGGACGGTTCATGCCGCAAAAATCTGTCGTTTTTCTTGCGGTGCGCCGGCTGCGCCGTTCTTTTTCCTGTCAGTAAATTGACAGCCCCGGAACGAAGCTATAGACCAGGGGAAACCGCCAGGATTGGCGGCGCTTTCTTCCGGAGGCCAGATGGAACTGAACCTTTCCGGCATGGTCGGGCAGAGTGCTTGCCTTGCCGAGGTCCTGCGCGTGCTGGCCAAGGTGGCCCCCACCGACTCCACGGTGCTGGTCACCGGCGAATCCGGCACGGGCAAGGA
>ALAO01000102.1 GCA_000307955.1 Solidesulfovibrio magneticus str. Maddingley MBC34
TTCAAAAGCCCCTGAATCGAAAGATTCGGGGGCTTTTTTTATGGCCTGGGGGGCCTTGCGCGTAATCAAACCAGCGTGGACGCCATCTCGTTGTGGTGCGGTGAGAACTTCAACTAGGACGTCGCCGAAGCGATTGGCCATTGGCCGGTCCTTAACCGCGGTTTTTGCCTCTGAACCGCGCGTCGATGATCTGGCCGATGTGGGCAAAGGAAACCCAGCAAAACAATCCAGCGAGGTTGCCGGAAGAAACACCTCTATGCGCTTACCTGGCATGCTCCGGAGTAAATCGTCTTTAATTATGCTGTTTTCACTCACCAATTGTATGTACCTGTCGATCCGATCCGCGACGAAACGTGCGCCGTCTTGGCGGTCGCTTGCCGGGGAGCCGGTAAGCAGGCCGTGAACTGCCCGTTTTGCAGTCCGATACGGGGCATGATTTTGCTGTCGTACCACCGTTATGCGTCGTTCTATTGCAGCAACCGGTGTTTGTATCGTCCGGGGGCTTGTCTGGAACCAAAAGAATTGGGCGAAGCCAGATGCCGAGTCGAAATGGCCGGGCCTCTGACAGGCCAATTAGGCAGCTATTTGACAACGCCCCTTGCTCCAAAGGTTTGGACACTGTAGAAGAACATAAAGACTGCGACGCCCACGGAGTATTGACCAAAGCCGTCGGCGCCGTTCGTTTCGCGCCACGCCTGCGTCTAGATTCAATAAGCCGCTGACGGCTCAGGGGATTGGAGAGCTTCCCGGGGCAAGGATGGCGTTTGAGCGTCTAAGGAATCGCCGACTTGCCGCCACGGAACCGAAGGGGCCGTCCATGCTGCGCTTGCCGGGTTCTATCCGTTTGAACCTGATACTGGTGGTTCTTGGCGGGGTGTTGCCGATCCTGGGCGTGGTCTTGGGATCGGGCTGGGAGCGTCGGGAGCACGAGATCGACCACGTCGGTCAGACCACCCTGCGTCTGGCCCAGTATTATGCCCATCAACAGACCAGCGAGACCGTCCGCCTGCGCGCCGTGCTGACCAGTTTGGCCGCCGAACCGGCCGTGCGCGAAAACAACATTCCCGCCTGCACCGCACTGTTTCGCGACGTCCTTTTAGGCAATCCCAACTGCGTCAATTTCGCCCTGATGGACGCCGATGGGCAGGCCCTGGCCTCCGCTCTGCCCTTTACCAGGCAAAACCTGGCTGACCGACCGGAATTTCGCCAAGCCAAGGCCACGGGGCAGTTTTCCGTGGGCGAGTATGCCGTGGGCAAGGTCAGCGGCGTCCAGGTGCTGCCCTATGCCTATCCGGTGTATGGTGCTGGGGGCCAACTTTCCGGCGTGCTCATCGTGTCCGTTCGTCTTCAGGACATCGCCACGGTCTTCGATCAATCCATGATGCCGCCGGGTTCCTTCGTCGGTCTCGCCGACCGCGAGGGCAGACGGCTGTATCGCCATCCGCCGTCGCCGAGAACGCCCGTGGGCAAGCCTATCGCCCGCGACGTGTGGGACCGCATTCGGGCAGGATCAGAACCGACGATTATCTCCGCCGTCGCCAGCGATGGCCTCAGGCGCATTTTTGCCGCCCAAAGCGTGGCCTTGCCCAATGAGAGGCAGCCCTACCTGACGATTCTGGTGAGTATCCCGGAGAACGTCGCTTTTGAGGCGGCTGACGCCGTTACCAGCATCTGGCTGGCCTGGGCCGGCCTTTCCCTGGCCCTGGCCACGGGCTTGGCCTGGATCGTCGGACGCTACGGCATCCACGATCCGCTTATTCGCATTGTCGAAACAGCCCAACGCCTCGGCGACGGCGACCTCGCCGCCCGGTCGGGGCTGGCCAGGCGGCGCGGGACCCTCGGTCGGCTGGCCCAAGCCATGGACCGCATGGCGCAGAGCCTGGAAAAGGACCGAGCTGATCTGGTGGCGACCCGGGACGCCTTGGCCCGGGAGGGCATTCGCCGCCAAACGCTCATGAACTCCAGCAGCGACGGCATCGTGGTCATCGACAGCAAGCACCGGATCGTTGAGGCTAACAGCCGTTTCGCGCAGCTGCTTGGCTACGCCCCGGAAGAGGTCGTCGGCATGTTGACCTGGCAATACGAAGCCAATTTTGACGAAACGGCCATCCGCCGCGACTTCGCTGACGCCTTGGCGGTAAGAGGGACCTTCGAATCCCGCCATCGGCGCAAGGACGGCTCGGTGTTTCCAGTGGAGGTCAGCGCCTGCGGCGTCGCCATCCAGGGGGAAGCCTTCTTTGTGGCCGTGGTGCGCGATATCACCGAACGCAAGGTCGTGGAGCAAGCGCTGCGGGACAGCGAGGAGCGCTATCGGACGCTTTTCGAAAATTCCCTGGACGCCATCGCCCTGATCGAAAGCCCGCCGCTTCGGCTGATCTGGGTCAATCCGGCCTTTTGCAAGCTGTCCGGACTTGCCGCCGAGGCTGTCTACGCCATGACGGCCGAGGAGATCTGGAACCTCGCCCATCCCGACGATCGCCAGGAACTGCGCACGCGTCTGGAAAAGCGGTTGCTGGCGGGTTTGGACCTCGGCCGGGAATGTTACCGCATCGTGTGCGGCGACGGCCGGACGCGCTGGGTCGAGATGACGAGCCGTCGACTCGGCGGCGTCGGCGCGCCGGCATATATGACCATCTATCACGACATCACCGAGGAGCAGGAGCGGGCGGCTCTCCTGGCCGCGGCCAAGGAACAGGCCGAGGCGGCCAGCCGGACCAAAAGCGAATTTCTGGCCAACATGAGTCACGAGATCCGTACCCCGCTTAACGGCATCGTGACCATCCTCCAGCTCATGGCCGCCTCGGGGCTGACCGAGGAACAGGCCGACCAGGCTCGCATGGCCCTGGCCGCCAGCCGCCGTCTGACCAGGCTGTTGTCCGATATCCTGGACATTTCCCGGATAGAAGCCGGCAAGATGGCCATTGTCCAAGCCCCGTTCAATTTGCGTCGGGCCATGACGGAAGTTCGCGAGCTGCTGCTGCCGACCGGCGACCCGCCGGGCCTGGCCTGCACCGTGTCCGTCGACGAAGCCGTCCCGGAAATCGTCGTCGGCGACGTCACGCGGTTCCAACAGATCCTGACCAACCTGCTGGGCAATGCGCTGAAGTTCACCGCCAGCGGAACCGTGGCCGTCACGGCCGTTGCCCAGCCGGATAGCCCGACCGGCCACCCTAGGGTACTGTTTTCGGTTGCCGACAGCGGCTTGGGCATTCCGAAGGACAAGCTCGACAGCCTCTTTACGCCGTTCACCCAGGTCGCCCAGGGCTATCGCCGCGACTACCAAGGCGCGGGCCTGGGCCTGGCCATCTGCAAGCGCCTGGTCGGACTCATGGGCGGCTCCATCGGCATCGAAAGCGAGCCCGGCCAGGGCGTGGTCGTCCATTTCAGCCTGACCTTCGGCCTGCCTGCCGATGTGCTGCCGCAACCGGCCGCCCCTCGCCCGCGGGCAACGGTTTTGGGCCGCCTCAACATCCTGCTGGTCGAGGACGAGTCCCTGGCCCGCCTGGCTATCCAGGGCATGTTGCGCCGGGAAGGCCACGAGGTCGCCACGGCGGAAAACGGCCGGGAAGCCCTGGAACTGGCTACCCGGGAAGCCTTTGACGTGGTGCTCCTGGATGTGCAGATGCCTGTCATGGACGGTCTGGAGGCCGCCCGGCGCTTCCGGGCCGGCGAGGCCGGACACGAGGCGGCGGGCTGGCCTCTTGTCGCCATGACGGCCTACGCCATGGAGGGGGACAAGGAACGCATCCTGGCCGCGGGCATGGACGGCTACGTGGCCAAACCCGTGGAACTCGATGCATTGCTCGCCGTCATCGCCCAGGTCGTGGCGAACCGGGATCGGCGGGGGGCGGGGCTTGGCGCGGCGGAAAAATGATTGGTCTTTTCGGATGAAGCGTATAGATAAATGGTAGGTATTTGACGGCGCGGCTGGGAGGCCGGGCCTGGGGAGTGCATTGCATGGCGCGATGGCTGGGACTCGGGGCGGCGCTTGTTGTGGCGGCATTGGCCGGAGCGGGCATCTGGTGGGGTTTTTCCAACGGCAAGCCCAAACCCTGCCTTGATCCCCTGGGCTGCGTGGAAATCGCGCCTGGCGGGGCCATTCGCCTGGGCGTCATCCAAGCCCTGACCGGCAAGGTCGCCCCCATCGGCCAGGACCAGCTGCGCGGCCTGGAACTGGCCCTGGACCGCAAAGGCGGCCGGCTTCTTGACCATCCCGTGGAACTCGTCATCGAGGACACCGGCTGCCGCCAGGAAGGCGGGGCCAACGCGGCCCTGCGCATCGTCTCCGACCCCTCGGTGGTGGCCATTTTCGGCACCACCTGCTCCGGCGACGCCGCCGCCGCCGCCCAGGTCATGACCGAGGCCGGCCTGTCCATGATCTCCGGCAACAACAGCGCCCCCTTCCTCACCTCCATCGGCGGCAAGCGCGCTCCCAAATGGCAGCCCGGCTATTTTCGCACCGCCTCCAACGAAGAGCATTCCGGCCCGGCCGCCGCCC
The DNA here is from genome assembly GCA_000307955.1 of Solidesulfovibrio magneticus str. Maddingley MBC34. Lineage (GTDB taxonomy): Bacteria > Desulfobacterota > Desulfovibrionia > Desulfovibrionales > Desulfovibrionaceae > Solidesulfovibrio > Solidesulfovibrio magneticus_A. Next base: position 4,499 of record ALAO01000102.1, read on the forward strand.
GCTACGCCTACGAGGGGCTGGGCGTGCGCGCCGCGGCCATGGTCCATGACGGCGACATCTACACCCGGGGCTTGGCCGAAGGGTTCCGGGCCGAGTTCGAGCGCCTGGGCGGCCGCACCGTGCTGTTCGCGGCTGTGGACAAGGGCGACGCCAACATGCGTCCGCTCCTGGAGGCCGTGGCCGCCTCCAAGGCCGAATTGCTCTTCTTCCCGCTCTTCCAACCCGAAGGCAACCACGTGCTGCTCACCGCCCGGGCCATGCCCGAGATGGTCGGCGTCAAGCTCATGAGCGACGGCGCGCTCATTGAAAAGAGCTTTATCGAAGCCGTGGGCGAGGCTTCCAAGGGCATGTATTTCGTCGGCCCCACTCCGCCCGACCCCGGGCCGGCCCTGGAAGCCTTGCGCACCCAGTACCAGGCCAAGTACCGGGCTACGCCGGCCACGGACTACTACGCCAGCGCCTTTGACGCCGCCGGCATCCTGTTCGCCGCCATCGTCAAGGCGGCCGTACCCGGAAAGGACGGCTCCCTGGTCATCGGCCGACAGGCCCTGCGAGACGCCCTGGCCGCCACCGTCGACTACCCGGGGCTGGGTGGAAAGCTGCGCTGCGACGGCTTTGGCGACTGCGCCACCCCGCGCTTCAATGTGCTGCGCATGGACGATCCTGCCCTGGGCGTGGCCGGACTGACGGCCAACGTGGTCTTCACCTACGCCCCCCGGTAAGACCATGGCCGTGTCACTGCGCGTATTGTGGGACAATCAGGGCATCACGGCCAAGGTGCGGCTGTCGTTTGCCGTGCTGTTCGCCATTTTTCTCATGGGCGTCGGAGCCGGCTTTGTCGGGCTGGCCGTGGTGCGGGGAGCCGAGGCCGACATCGTGGCCAACATGGAACTGCGAAACGGCGTGCTGGAGATGGAAAGCCAGCTCGAACGCGCCCGCCGGCTCTACCGCGATTTTCTGCTCCAGGTCCCCCTCGTCGGCTTCGTCCAGGCCCAGGAGCGCTACGGCCAGCCGGCCCTGGCCGCCGCCGCCCGGGTCATTGCCCTCAGCGAAAATCTCCGCCGGGCCATGGCCGCCATGCCGGACGGCAGCGACATGGCCAAGCGCAAGGTCGATATGCGGTTTTTCACCTCCACGGCCAAGCGCTTTTCCCAGACGCTTTTAAGCGAAAATGAACTGGTTATCCTGCTGGCCGATCCCAATGCCGGGCTGGACGTCCAGATGAACACCGCCGTACGCCAGCTCGGCGTCTGCCTGGAGGGCAGGGACGAACTGGCCTTTCCCGTTCGCGAAATCAGCGTCCTCATCCAACAGTACCAGCTGTCCCGGCAACGGCCGGTCATGCAGACGGCGGTCAACAAGGTCGAGGCCCTGCGCCGGCTCATTGCGGCCACGCCAGGACTGGAGCCCTCCAGCAAGACCGAGGCCCTGCGGCTGTGCGACACGTTCGACAAGGTCGCCGCCAGGCTCATGGACACGGCCGCGTCCATGAGCGCCAACGCCAACGATTTCGCCCTCCAGGCCCGGGCCGTGGACCCCATAGCCGAGGATTTGCGCCGCATGACCGCTGTGGAAGTGGAGCGGGCCAAGGGACGCATCGGCTGGGCCACCAAGCTGGCCGGCGGCATCGTGCTGTTTTCGGCGCTGCTGGGCCTTGGCTGCATCTTCTGGGTCGCGCGGCTGCTCCACCGGGCCGTCACCAGCCGCATCGTGGAACTCACGCGCTACGCCGGCAACGTCAGCCACGGCCACTTCGGCGAGGCCATCGACATGGCCGGCGCCGACGAAATCGGCCTCCTGGCCCGGGCCCTGGCCGACATGAACGGCCACATCCATGATCTGGTCGGCGGCCTGGAAGACAAGGTGCGCCAGCGCACCCTGGAACTCGACGCCAAGAACCGCGAGCTCGACGCCAAAAACCAGGCTCTGGCCGTCCTGTCCCTGACCGACCGCCTGACCGGCCTGTGCAATCGCCGCCGCCTGGATCAGGTCCTATCCGGCGAATGGCGGCGCGCCCAGCGCTACGGCACGCCCTTTTCCGTCATCATGATCGATCTGGACAATTTCAAGGACGTCAACGACACCTTCGGCCACGCCGTGGGCGACGCGGTTCTCGTGCGCGTGGCCGACATCCTGCTGGCCTCGGTGCGCGACACCGACGTGGTCGGCCGCTTTGGCGGGGAAGAGTTCCTGCTCGTGTGCCCGGAAACGTCCGTGGAAGACGCCCGGGCCCTGGCCGAGACCCTGCGCCGGGAACTCCAGGACACTGATTTTCCCCTCGTTGGGCGCCTCACCGCCAGCTTCGGCCTGGCCGACTACGAGGCCGATCCCGGACCGGCCGCCCTGGTGGCCCGGGCCGACAAGGCCCTGTATCGAGCCAAGCAGAACGGGCGCAACCAGGTCATCGTGGCCCCGACCGCCGCCGCCGTCAGCCGGACCCAGTAGCCGGACCATTCGGCTGTCCCGCGTCCGTCCCACCCGTCACGCGCCGGGCCGGGCACGCGCGGCGATCTTCCGGCATCGCGAATCCGCTGTCGCGCCGTTTGACGCCCTGGCCGGCATTGTCTACCTAAAGCGGCCATGAGCGTTTGCACCATCAATCTTCGCGGCATTTCCAAGGCCTTTGGCGTTCGCCAGCTGTTTTCCGGCATTTCCATGGCCGTGGCCGAGCGGGAGCGCGTGGGCCTGGTCGGCCCCAACGGCTCGGGCAAGTCCACGCTGCTCAAAATCATGGCCGGACTGGCCGAGGCCGACAGCGGCGAGCGCACCCTGCGCCAGGGGGCGCGCCTGGCCTACGTGGCCCAGCACGACGCCTTCGAGCCCGGCGACACCGTGGAAGGCGTGCTGTCCCGGGCCGTGGAAGCCGCCTTCGGTCGGGCCGAGGCCGTCTCCGGCGGCCGGGTCGCGGCCCTGGCCGGCCGCATGGGCTTTACCGACCCTGCCGCCCTGGTCGAGTCGTTTTCCGGCGGCTGGCGCAAGCGCCTCTCCATCGCCCGGGGCCTGGCCGGCGAACCCGATGTGCTGCTTCTGGACGAGCCCACCAACCACCTGGACCTGCGCTCCATCCTGTGGCTTGAACAGTTTCTCTCCGGTGCGCCCTTCGCCTTCGTGGTGGTCAGCCACGACCGGTTTTTCCTAGAAAACGTCTGTACCCGCACCGTGGAGCTCTCCGGCGCCTATCCCGACGGCGTGTTGTCCGTGGACGGCCCCTACAGCGCCCTGGTCGAGGCCCGCGAGGCCTTCATGGAGAGCCAGGGGGCCTTGGAGCGGTCGCTGGCCAACAAACTGCGCCGCGAGGTGGAATGGCTGCGGCGCGGCCCCAAGGCCCGGGCCACCAAGGCCAAGGCCCGCATCGACGCGGCCGGGGTCCTCAAGGAGAATCTGGCCGCCACCCAGGCCCGCAACCGGGCCGCCCTGCGGGCCGGTATCGATTTCAGCGCCACCGGCCGCCAGACCAAGCGCTTGCTCGTGGCCGAAAACCTCACCCGGAGCCTGGGCGGCCGGGAACTCTTTGCCGACCTCGATCTCGTGCTTTCCCCGGGCATGCGCCTGGGGCTGGTCGGCCCCAACGGCTCGGGCAAGTCCGCCTTGTTGCGCCTGCTTTCCGGCGAGGACAAGCCCGACGCCGGCCGGGTATCCACCGCGCCGGGCCTGTCCGTGGTCGCCTTCGACCAGAAGCGCGAACAGCTCGACAAGGACCAGACCCTGCGGCGCGCCTTCACCCCCGACGCCGACAGCGTCATCTACCGGGGCCAGCCCGTCCACCTGGTCACCTGGGCCAAGCGCTTCGCCCTGCGCCCGGAACAGCTCGATCTGCCCGTGGGCCTGCTGTCCGGTGGCGAACAGGCCCGGGTGCTCATCGCCCGGCTCATGCTGCGCCAGGCCGACGTGCTGCTCCTGGACGAACCCACCAACGACCTCGACATCCCCACCCTGGAGATGCTGGAGGACAGCCTGGTGGACTTCCCCGGCGCGGTGGTGCTGGTCAGCCACGACCGGTCGCTCATTGACCGGGTGTCCACGACCATCGTCGGCCTGGACGGCCAGGGCGGGGTGGAGATTTTCGCCGACTACGCCCAGTGGGAAGAGGAGTTCCTGGCCCGACAGCGCGCCGAGGCCCGGGAAGCCAAGGCCCGCGAGGACCGGCCGGCCAAGGCCAAACCCAAGCCCGCGACACAGGCCAAGAAACTCAGCTTCAAGGAACAACGCGAATACGACGGCATGGAAGCGGCCATCCTCGAAACCGAACAAGCCCTGGAAGCGGCCCGCGCCGCCCTGGCCGACCCGGCCGTGGCCTCCGACGGCCATGAACTGGCCCGCCGCCTGGAAGCCGTCCAGACCGCCGAGGCCGAAGTGGCCCGGCTCTACGCCCGCTGGGAAGAACTGGCCGCGAAGATTGCGTGATATTATGAGAAGATGCCTCCGGCGGCTGGGGGCCTGAGGCC
>ALAO01000103.1 GCA_000307955.1 Solidesulfovibrio magneticus str. Maddingley MBC34
GCGGCGGCGGCGGCGGCGGCGGCGGTGGTGGTGGTGGTGGTGGTGGTGGCGGTGGGGCCTAGGCCCGCCTAGTCGGTGTTTTTTTCAGGAGCGTAGGCTTCGTATAGTTTATAAACTTTCAATGTTGTTTCAACTTGGACGCAATAGTAGTCTTCTCGCCTGGACTTGTAATAATCTAGGATTTCATCTAGTGGAATGGTGAAATACTCGTCGTCCTTCCTTTGCTCGAAAAATACTCTGCACTTTTTCCTTATCTCAGGCGAATGAATGACGCTTGTGAGTGTTTTGTCTAGGCAGTCCAGAATCAGTCTTGCCAGTTTTCGTCGTTGGGGGGAAACGTTATCGGCAGAGCTCCCACTGCCAGTGTCCGGGGCAGCCATGAAGATGTGGATGTCCCCCGGGCTGCCGATCGCACCTGCAATAAAGAGTTGAAGACTGGTCTGGTCTGGAAGGGGGCCATTAGTCACAGTCCAGGCAAACAGGCCGTCATGGCCGAGCAGGATCGTGGCTTGTTCGCCGAAGCTACTCCTCTGGATATCGTCGTATGCGCGTGTGATGAACGACGAGAGCAGACCTTCGGTGACAATGGGGCATCGGACGAGGTAATGTGCGTTTTTCCCCGGCTCCATCTTCATCAGGTTCCGGATCTCAGCAGAAATATCACCCTGGATCGCCTTGCCGCCCATAGCCTTTTGTGACGCCAGCATGCCGGCAACCATTGGGAAATAATACGCGTCCTCTTGTCGAATGCCAGTGTTCAGATCGAAAGGCAAGCATAGTCCGGCCGTGAGCAGGCTGTCGAAAACCAACTCAGCCCTCTGGCTGAAACTGGTGGCTATTATTTCGTCGTCGTCGTCGTCGGCCCGCTCGGTAATCCTTCTGCTCGTAACCGTCCCTCCCAGCATTTGAGCATAATCCAGGACGCCATAGAGACAGGAGGCGAACCATCGACTGGCAAAAACGTGGTCTGGAAGGGCGCTAGGACCGTCCCGACACTCCATGGCGCCGATTTCGCGGAGCCAACGGATGATGCCCTGGATGACACCCTGGGGGGTGCCTCTTTTACTTGATTTTTCCTTATCCTCAACACTGTGGTAGTATTCAATAATGCCTTGCAGACGCGCCAAGTTGAGCGCGTCGAGTCCACGAAACAAGGATTGCAGATGCTTTTTGATGCGAATCCACTGCTCGGGTACCTGCCAATGGTAAGTTTTGACCTCGCCGATGCCTCGAACGATCGTTTCTAAGAGTTCCTGCGGTGCTAGTTCGCCATCTTTTTCTTCATCATCCGTCAAATCGAGTCGGCAGAAATCGCTGGTCCATGTCGTGCGCCGCAGGCAGGGCGGCGGCGCGACACCCTGCAAAGGGGGGCCGGCTTTCTCAGTTTTGGCCAGACAGAAAACGATATGACCGTTGGCGCAGTGGCTCTCGAGCAGGGTAAGCCAATACTGCATCTCCTGCTCGATGCGCGCACCGCCCGAGGAATTCAGAACGACAACATACAAGCTTGATTCGGAAAAAAAGAGAGGATGGGCCAGTGAGTGGACCGGTGAGTCGCTCATCTCATACACGTGCAAGGAGACATCCGAGTCAAACCGGCTTGCCCTACCGATCTGCTTGAAATCGTAAGGGCGTAAATCCATCATACGAAAGCCCCTGGCCGATGTCGCCAACTCGGCGATTTCCGGCTCACTCAGGATACTTTCCAGTGCCCTTCTGGCGAGAGCCGCGTTGGTCCCAAGCACAAAGACCTTTATTTCATGAGCTGTCAGTCTATTCTGGTTATAATAGTAGCTCAAGAGTTCTTTGGGTTTGGGGCTGAGGGTCAGCAGACGAGCGTCCATGTCGGCGATGGACAATCCCCGTACTGCCACAAATGCATCATTCTCATTGTCTGGGATGCGTTTGATAGATACATCGTCGGGAATATTTTCGACGATTATAAATCGTTGCGCAAGGCAATTGCCGATATTACTTGACAAGGTTCCTAGGGAGCAACCTGTCAGGTCAAGTCTTTCAAGCGCTTCAGCATCGGACAGCCACGGGGGGAGTCCGCCAGGCAGGGTTAACCCTGCGAAACTCAGGCGCTCTAGCGTTGTCAGGCAGGACATCTTATTCGGCAGGGTTTGCAACTGAGAGTTGTTGCCGAGGTGCAGCTCTTCTAATTGTGAAAGGTTGCTGATCGACGCTATTGTTGAAATCTGGGTGTATTGGATGGAGAGCTTGGTTAGTTTGTGGCCAATATATCCATCAGGAATATCAATGATGGGGAGTCCGTGAATCGTCAGTTCCTTCAAATTGGGGCAATCGCATGGTTCGAGTTTTGAAAAGCTGCACGTATCGAGGACAATACGTACTGCATTGGTGAACACCTCTCCTGAAAGCGGTTCTTCAAGCTGGATTCGGCTGAGGCGAATTGAGGAGAGGCCTCTACGCTCTTTTAACCAGAAGATGAAATCTGGGTCTAGGGTAATCTGCTCGAGGTCGAGGGAGGCTAGTTCCTGCTTGGGGCCGAAGCCACCGACGGTCTTGACCGACTTGATAGTCAGATCGGTGAGTTGCGCAAGGGCTGCGATCAGTGCGTTCAACTCCTGGGTGATGTTTACCCACTCGATATGCAGCTTTTTGAGCTGATCTCCCTTCGCTTGGGAAATCAGGTGGACAACTTGCTCGCCTGCCATATGGTCCAAGGTCAGCTCGGTCATGTGCGATAGCGCATCGGAACGCCCTGATATTTTGGTGAATTTGAATGAGTATTTCGTGGCCTTATTAAACCAGTTCAGATTGGCGAGCCAGTTTCCCTCGATTTGACAGTTTTCGAAATGAAACGCCTCAATTTGAGGGAGATAGGAGCGTAATTGTTTGGGAAAGGAATTCTTATCCGAATGTTCCTGTATAAAGCCAGATATTGTGACTACGCCATCTTGGAAGCTGGCACTTTTCGCGCGTGGCTTCTTCCATTTGTCGAGGATCGCATTGATTCTTTTGTCTGGGGAGGTCCTCTTTCTTGAAGCCATTATATATACCTTCTATGGTAAAAATTATAGTGATGTCTCAATGTTCTTGAAGCTTTGTAGCATGCCCATTGCGCGTACATCGTCAATCCAGGCGTATATATTTGCTGGTTTATAGATAAATTTTCCATTTTCGTCTTTGGCCTGCTCCAGGGCACTGGCCATGATTGCGTATTCGCTCTCTAGGTCAGTGTCGAAAACGCCCTGGTCGTCAGTGTTGATGGACACAAACAATTGTTGCGGGCTGGGCGAGTCCGTCAAGGACCTGTCGTAGAAGCGGATGATGGGATGCTTATCATACGCCCCGAATGTGCCGATGAGATAGTTTGAGGTCGGATTGGTCTCGATAGCAATACCTTCTCGGGCGATGGTTTCTTGCATCCGTTGTTGCAATTTCTTGACTGCGGAGACGTAGTCAGAGTTAATTTTGAAAGTCGTGATTTGTTCGCCCCTCTCTTTCGCTAAGGCATTGTAATGATACCTGTGGATAAGTTCTCTCACCACCGTCTGACGTCGTAGAAGATCAAACTTGTGGCCCGGAAGGATGTTACACCGTTTGGCTGTGAGCAGCAGGGCATTTGTAACGCGTGTCGGGTGTGCGTAGTGTATGGGATGATCGCCGCGAAGCTTCCAGGCTCCGTAATAGGTATCAATAGTTGCCGGTGTGTTTGCGACAGAGATTTTCTGTGAGTATATTTCGTGGAAGAGCATGGAGAACCTGCCGCTCAATTCGCGGAGCAGTTTGTCCGCAACGATACCGTATTCGCAGATTTTGTGGTAAAACCACATGAGATTGTCCAGCAGATCCTGCTTTCGCAGGATCACGCTGTCGCCCTTGAAGTTATACCAGTCTCGGGCGTCCACGCCGAGGGCTAGGGCGTGACCAAGCCGATCGCCATGCGTCAGTTCAAGATAGAGAATGCTTTCGTCTATGGCCCGTAGGCCGTCTACGATGTCAAGAAAGTCTTCGCCCACGTGGTAGGAGATATGCAAGACAGGCGGGGTGGGCCGGATCTTCGTGCCCCCCCAATACCAAGGATAATGCATGTCCTGGCGCAGGCGGCGGAACGCGGGGGCAAAGACTTCCGGCCGGCAGTGGATTTCCTGGCTACAGGCGTCGATGCCGTAGACGTTGGCAGCCTCGCGGGAACAGCCATGACGCCAGGAAGTGATAGCCTCCGCCATCTTCTCGAGCTTAACGACCCGAAGTCGGTAATGCCGCGGGCGGGCCATGCATGCTAGTCTGGCGAAAGGCTTGCGCCAGTCGATCTGGTCCTCCTCCTTGATGAAATGCAGGACATGGAAAACTCGCTCATCCAGAGGGTTGGCCCGAGGCTGGCGTACGGGACGCCAAGACTGGCTTTGCGCCAACTGTTCGACTTGGCGCGCAAAAGTGCGCATGCGGTTACTTGAGGGGGAGATGTGAGGCGCGCCTGGCTGGCGCGCCTCAATGATCCTGTGTAGAATGTTGAAAGCCCTGTGCAGCTTTTGGACCGTCGTGCCGGGTGTGACGCGCGCTTCGAAGCTTTTCACCGCTTTGTTGCCCAGGTTGGTCGCGTAGGCCATGCCCAAAAAAGCCTCAGAGTACGCGGGAAATCGCTCGACGAATATTTCCTTTCGGTTTTGGTACTTATGGAAATTATCGAAGCCGACTGTTTTGTTGGCCTGAACCAACTCCATTCGAAACGAGAAGGCAATAAGCAGGTACAGGTAGTACAGGTCAAGGTAGGGCCGAACTCGATCGTCGTCGGAATAGATGGCCTTGAACATAAGATATTGGAAGGTGTGTTCTCCTGCGATAGCCGCATAAGGGCCGATATCCCTTGTGGTGTCGCAAGTATAATCGAGAGAACGCGGATTATTCATCACGCGTAAGGTGTTAATGCGGTGCTGTAAGTTTAGGATAGAGAAATTCGGAAGAGCTAGATGCTTTACGATGCTCCCTAAGAAGGCCTCGGTTTTTTCGCTAGGGGGAAGGGCTGAGTTGGGTGCCGATTGCAATTTGTTCCATAACCAATAACGGATATACGCGGCACGGGTGACCCAGTCTCGCAGGTCGCCGTTATTGCCCGGAGCTACGGCTCGTTCAGGACACATACAATGTTTCATTTCTTTACGATTGAAGTCTCCAGCCCTATCGATGACGCGGTTCATAAGGCAGACCCATGAAACCAGAAACGCCGGAGCAGAACCTTTAAGATGAAAATGGTTCTCTGCCATGCCCATGGCTAGCAGTTGTCGCAGGCGAAGGTTGTCGCTTTTTGCGTACGGGCTGAAATTGCAGACACGATGATTACGGCGTTCAAGATCTTTATGTGCGGCGAGGGCACACATGAGGGTCGATTGGCCTATGTAGCGCACGGTCTCGCGCCAGGGGATCAACAACTCGTGTCGGCACAGAATTTCATGCCCTTCAATTTTCAAAAAGTGTCTCGCCACCCTCCGGATGAGCCAAAAGAGGCCGTGGTCCTTGTTGTCGGAGAGGGCCATTGAGTCGTGTAGGTACTTGTAGGCCAACCTTGCTTCGTTGCCGCCGTAGGAGGGATACATGGCCAGATAGGCGCGTTCGAAGGTAGTTGTGTCAAATAAGGAGCGATAAAAAGGTATTTTGGCTTGTTTGTTGACAGGTCGCAAGCTTGGTTTGGTATGGCTGTCCCGCAGCCAGTGCGCTGGCACTCTGGTGAGTAGTATGTTGAGCGCCTGGGTAAGTCTGTCTATGTCCATGCTGGCTGTGCGAGTCCTTATGAGATTGCGAACCAGTCGAATTTACGAGCTGATTCACTCTTGTTCTGGTATTCAGCGAGAGCTTTGTCAGCGGGGTTAAATGCCGGACATTTTGCCAGTGCAAGGTACATTGTTCTGAGTATTCTGTTGTCGAGTGGTTGCTTGTCCGCCTCGGTAGATTTAGTCTTCTTGATCGCAACTTTATTTCGGATTGACAGCATAGATTTTCGTAGCTGCTTTGTCATGAAAAAGAAAGCTGAAAGCTCAAGTATATAGTTGCTCTTGAATACGTCGAATCGTGATTCGTGCATAGATGTGATCAAAGCCTGTATTACATCTGTTGAGTGCAATGGAATTGCGGCATAGTATTTATTGCGCCAATTTATAATATGATCAAGTAATTTGCTTTCGTCTTTGTATCTTTCAATCTTTATTGATAGGGCGTTAAATAGGCGTTCTGCAGTTTCGTCCGGGATCAAGGTGTTAGCTATGAAAGCTAACCAACTGATGCATACGAAACAAATGCGATCGTCTGACCATGGGACTAGTTTGGTCCGGGCGTATGCACCTTCCCGAAAGTTGATTAACTGTTTTCCGGGAAGGCGATTGCCGTAGTGCGCGATGTGCATACTAAGCCATACGGCATCATCCAAGCTCATTGGAGGACTAGGTTTGCGATCAGGGAATGTTTTAGGATCCTTTGTGTCGAAATATAGGGTCTGTCCATTGTGGATTACAGTTGCAGGAGTGATATCAATGTTGGGAATCCATTCTTGTTTGGTCGTCGTGAGAGGTATGTTATGGTTGTAGATCATTCCGTTGATCAGATCGAAGGCCGCACGGTAGTCCGGCTTTTCGTCCATGACTAGGATACGGGTGAGACGGATGGAAAGAAGCATGCGCACTGAGGCAGTGAAATGCAAGATGCCATCGTCGGAATTGTAGCGTTCCATGGCATCAAGTAGATAGAGAATGTCTCCTAGGCTAACGTTCTCTGGACGGACTCCGTTGCCTTTGGTGGTCTGGGCTGTCTCGTCACCGCCCCATAGGCCCCAATGGACGATCTTGCCGTTTTCGTCGAGCCTCTCCCGTTGGAGTTTTGCTTCGTACTCGATCAGCAGGCCACGCAGGAAACCACACAGGTTATCGTTTGAGTGGCTGGCGAGTTTCTTGACTATTAGCGCCATGCCTCGGGGCACAGCGTTGGAACTGACGCTGTCGAGTAGCCATGCCTCGATGCGTTTCAGGTTCAGGTCAAGGGCCTGGCGATCGTCGCTGCCTCCCTCTGTCACCCCGGGATAGAGAGTAATGTCCGGCAAACCCTCTATTTCCAGGATGCATTGGTGCAAACTACGCAGATTGAGCGGGATCAGGCCGTGACTAGAAGAGGCGTTTTTGGTGAGTAGAATTCTAGTTTTTTTCCAAATGAGGGAAAGGAAGTAGTCGGCAACTGAGATAAAATCACCACTTTTTTTTGTCTGGATATGCACGTTGCGGATCGAGTCTGATGAGAGTGTAGGCAGATGGATCCTGCGCTGATCGGGAATAAGCTTCTGGATATATTTGGTGGCCATTTCTTCGGGTTGTGCATCCAGGGGGTTTGGTGGGGCGAGAAGTTTTTGGAAGGCGCTTATGAAGTGTTGGTGGACGACATCCACGAGTTGCTCGATCTTCACCGCCATGATGATGATAACTTGGGGCATGAAGAAGAAGTTGCGGATCTCCTCGGCCAACTCGTATCCGTATTTGGTGCAGGTATCGAGATCGTCAATTGGGATCACAAGAAAGGCTGGTGTCGGTTCACCGTGGATTGGGTCGTCGTTTTCCAATGCGAGAGGTGCGACCACGCGTAAAAACTCGTCGATGAGGTCGGCAAGGTGGCGCTTGAGGTCGCTGGAGTTGGAAAGCCTTCCAAGCATCTCAAGATCATCAGGATTACTCACAAGGGCGTTCGGCAACGATGTCAGGCGTGTCCGGATCGCGTCGTAAGTGGATTGGCAGAGCCCGACTAGTTTTTCCAAGCGATCAAGGGATTCGAGTTTCTTTTCTGCCGTCTGTTGCATAACGCGATAGATCTGCGCCACCACATGGCCGAGAAGACTTTCTTTCTCGATGAGATTGTTTGGGTCTAGCGGTTGCAAAACATGAAATCGTGAGTATTGTAAATCATTGCGCATCTCTGCAGATTGATCAATTGCTTTGTTAAAATCGTTGGCTAAGAGGTCAAGCCTCATTCTGTCTTCGTTTGTTCCTGCAAGGTTTTCTTTTATACTGTATAGAAATGTTGATTTGCCAGATCCTCGATCACCGGTGATGGCGATGACATTGTTTATTCCTTGATCTGTTTTATTGTGCGCATGACTGTTCCCAGGCTTGGTGCGACTAAAATTAATATCGCCTTGCCCCCATGGCTTTATTGACTGATCACGAACCATGTTCTGCAAAGTGGCTGATGTTTTTTCATATTGGTAGCGCAACCAGTAATCTGGCCAGTGCTCAGGGGTGTAGAGGTGTTTGAGATCGGCAACTTTGACGCGAAACAAATCCGCTTCGGAAAAATTAATGCGGCTCATTGCCCCTCCCCGTGAGCATGGAATGTCAATCCGTTTATATCATGTCGGATGGAAGATCAACAGGCTATCCCTTTCTGCGAGTTCGAATATCGACAAAGCTATTGGCATGATGCCCTGTCGCGGAAGTCTGGGATAATTTCGAAAGCAGCCTCCTCAGGGGATAACTTCAGTTGAGCACAAATCTTTTAACCTCTCGCCCTTATGCCTAAGAAGCCACTCAACTGCATTAGTAAGGGCTTTAAGTTGGCGTGAATAGCGCTCAAGCGCTGCAAGTGAAGCCCTGATTCCTTTTGTTGAGAATTCAGGGTGGCAATCTGTTGCTGAATATGATGCAAGGCTTTTGCGTAGTTCTCCAGGGTCAACTGATGATTGGTCAAAATCATTTCTTGCCTTTCCTGTGCTTGGCGTAGCTCCTGCTCCTTCACTTTCAATATCTCCGATAAAAGTCGTTCGATTTCGCTCATAATCTACTCCACTTTCACAGCTTGCTGTTTGCCCACCGTCCAGCCTGTGTGAGCCGAAGTCTTCGGCGGCAGGATGATGAACCGGCCATCCTGGTTCTCCAGGAGCTTCAATCCCCAGGTCCGCTTTTCCAGTTGGCCGGCTGTGTTCACCAGCTCGGCTTTGCTCGCGTGCAGGCTTTGAATCTCGTCCTGTAAGGCTACAACCCTGTTTGTGAGCAAGCTCACCACGCCCCAGCCCCCCAAGGCCGTCCCCGCCAGAAAGGCCATGCCCAGGAGCAGGACTTGCAGCCATTTTCGGCCGAAAGCCCAGCTCAGGGTTTGGCAGCGTGAGGCGATGCTCTCTTCCAATGTCCCAAGCTTTTCCTGGATAGCGGCTTCGGTTGTACGCAGCGCGACGGCCGACGACTGCCGCAAGCTCTCGCTCAAGGCGTTGAATTGCTGCCGGGTCAGTGCTTCGAGCTCCTGCCGGTCCTCTTCGGTCTTGGCCCGCATGCGCTCTGCCAGGGAGGCCAGCGAGTTGCCAGTGTTCGACATAGATTCCCCCTTTGAGGCGAAGCTTTTCGCCGCTGGCTGGGTCTTTGACGGTGACGTAGTCCTTGCCCGCCCTGTTGATCTCCAGGTCGGCCTCTCGAAGCGCCGCAAGAAGCTCGGAGCGGTTTGTGACCTGTCCCTCTTCGATCTTCATGAGCAGGAAGGCGTGGACGGCGTCCTTGGCCTCCGCGCGTTCGTCCTTACCGGGCGTTGCGCCCCATCGGATCAGACGGGCTTTATGCAGGTCCGCGTGTTCCGGCGTGCGCAGGCGGGCTCTGGCCGGATCGTCCGGCCTGGCCCAACCTTCGCGGTGGTTGTGCAGGTCCCGGAACACGTCGAAGTGCTTTTGCCAGCCCGGCGGGCAGGGATTGAAGGCCTTGCCGCTTGAGAGCTCGACGCGGGGGATGACGAAATGGAGCTCATGATGCCCGGCATGGTGGTGCCTCACCCAAAGAATATTGCGCTGATCCGGCTCCAGGCCGGCAAAGGCCACGGCCTCGAAGTCGTCCATGACGCGCGTTTCCTGCTTGGGCGTCACGACTTCGTCCGGATGCCAGGAAAGGACCCCGGCCGTGAACTTCCATTTGGTGTCCAGGGAGTCGATCAGCTCTCGGGTCAGCTCATGATCGCCGCGCAGCACCTCGGGCGGATGCTTGTCCCGATCCGGGTAGTCCAGACGCACCAGGTAGCGTGTCGGCCCATCCCCGGCCCCCTGCCCGTGCGGGAAGACCTTCATGTACATGGTGTCTCCCTGAAGGCTTTTGACTCCATGGAGGAAGAGGGTTCTTGCCGCTCGCCTTCTCCCGCGCCTGCGCCGCGCTTGAGGGACCTCTCGATGCTCAAGAGGACTGCCAAGACCTGAATGGCCTCTGCCCGGCTTTTGTACGTGTTGGCCCACCTGGCCAGTTGGTTCAGATTCGCCCCCGCCCGGGCGAGCTGGCGAACGTGCTCCTTCTCCACGGGTGTTTGGCGAAGGCGGTAATCCAGGACGCGTTGGCGGATGAAATCTGTCACGGTCTGGCCCTGGGCTTGCGCCTTAGCCGTGATCGCTTCCTTCTCAGCCGGGGTGACGCGAAGTTTGATCCAGGCTGTGCGGTTTTGGGCTTTTCCTCTCATGGCGTCACCGGCCTTGATGCCTTTGGCAGGGGTCGAGGGGGGCGCAGCCCACCCGCCAGCCCCGCTGGGGGCACCGCGACAGCGTGTGGCCCCAGCGGGTAGGCTGGCGGTGCGACATGCCGCCGATGTGCGCGGGCTTTCCGCAGCAACATACTGATGGCGAATAAAGCGAAATAAGCGAAATAAGGTTCACGCGAGACTCCGCCTTTTTTCGCTTATTTCGCTTTTTTCGCTTAATTCGCGCAGAGCCAGGGTGATCCGGGGACGGCCCGCGTTTTTGACCTTGGTGATGGTAATGCGCTGTTGTGCTTCGAGTTGCTGCAGCAGGGGTTTAAGGCGGTCGCGGGGGACATGCCTGCTCAGGACGCTGCTCAGTTCGGTGGCCGTGAGCGGGCCGGCCTTGAGCGCTTCCAGGATTTTATCTTCCAGCGGGTCCGTCGCCCGGTCTCCGAAGATGTAGCGCGCCGAATCCTGGGCATAGCGCCACATGGCAAGGGCCGCTTGCAGGTGGGGTTCCTTGATTTCCCCCTGAGCATCCAAGAGCGCATAGAGGAGGGCCAGGCGGAGGGTCTGGGCTTCGGCCCGGTTGATAATGCTCCCGGCCAACCCCGTGTGCTCCTGGGAGAGATCTGGGTAGACGTGTCGCCAGAGCTCCAGGGCGTTTGTTGTCATGGTCATGACGCCGCGTTGCTGCGCATGCCCCACGCACCGCCAGAGCTCACGCTGCAAGGGCGCAAGCTCGGCGTCCGGCATCCGTGAAGGCAGGGCAACCAGTTTCGAGCGCCGGGCGCATATCCAGAGGAAACGGTTGCCGAAGCCATTCACGGCCTGCACCTCGCCCAAGCACACGGCGAGTTCCTGCATGGTAATGTGGGCGATGATGCTGATATGCGCGCCGCGCACCAGGACGGGATTGTTCTTGGTCAGCGGGGCATAGTCGCCGGAGTCCCAGAAACTACGGATGCCCATGGAGAGCGTGTTGCCTTCCCGTTTGATGCAAGCAAAGGCGCTTGCTAACTCCTCGTCCATGATGACGAGCCTTTTGTCTCCCTTTTCGCGGACCGGTTCGGCGGGGTTCTGTCGCTGCCTTCGTTCCCGCTCCTCGTCGCTTTCGTCGCGCACATGGTGGGCCAGGCCTTCCCCTGTGGAGAGCGGGCCGCCGCTCTCCCTGGCGGGTAAAGGGACGCCCCATGTCTTCAGGTCGATGGGCAGGCAATGTTTTCGCTCAAAGAGCTTTGTCACGGGATGCCGGGAGGTCCCTTTGCGGGCCTTGCTGGAATTGCCGCAGATGACGGCAAAGAGTCGCGGAGGGTGGATGGTTTCGCCCACATAGAGGTGCGGGCCTCGGTTGGGCGCGTAGCCGTAAACCTCCGCCCCGAAGCGCACCAACGCGGTGATGCAGACCGCCGCTGGATCAGCTTCGCTGTCGCGCGTCGCCAGCCGCACAAACTCGCCCAGGATGCCCGGGCAGGCGTCAAATGAGAAGCGAGGCCATTCCTTGAGGGCAAGGTCATCAGGATCGTCGGTTGTGGCACCGATCTGCAGCTGAGCCCGGGGCAGCCCCCGGATTGCGCTGCTCATTGCTCATCCCCATTTTTCCGCTCTGATTTTCGCGGCCGTCCGCGCCGTTTGACTTGTGTTTTTGGGTGGTTGCGTTTAGCCCTTGCTGTTTCATTGGCTCGAGTAGCCTTCTCATTGATCCATTCGTCAAAGGAATCCACAGGCCAAGCCAGGCGGCGACCTAACTTTATAGGCTGCGGTACAGCGTCGAACTGCTCTCGGGCGAGATGCCCGTGGATTGATGCTGGAGTTTTTCCAAGAATGACGGACATGTCTTCGATGTAGTAAAACATTTTTTTGACCATGAGTACTCCTCGGTACCTGTACAAATTGTGAGTACCCAGGCATAAACACGATTCTTAAAATAGTGTCAAGCTGACAGAAATGCAGTTATGTCACTATGTGTCAACGTAAAGTGTAGTTTTGTCACTATGTGTCAGTGTATGGTATAGTGGAATGAAATTGCCGTATAAGTCTTTTACGGAAAGTTAAATATTTCTGGTGGATAGCGAGATAAGGGAAAATTTTTTAAATTTTATTATCAATTAATTTAAATAAGTTAGATCTGTTTTCGCTTGTCAGGATGCCTGCCGACGGGGAGGAGGGGGGCTGGTTTTGAAGCAGCGGAGACTACCCCCGTGTCAGACGTGCGCCTTTGGAGGCTTCAGGCTGCGAGGTGGCTGGGACGGTTTACGCGCCAATGTCAGGAGTCGTTATTTGTGCGGGCGCGGAGGGCAGCGGCGACAATACTCTGCCCTGGCCGAGGCTGATGGCCTTGACAGAAAGTACCTCTATGGTAACTTTTTCTCATGGAAAAACGAAAGCCGACGTATGACCTGGGTTCTTTCCAGGATGCGGCGAGACGGGGCGAAGTCGCCGTGACGAGAACCGCCGCCCAGGCAGCCCAACGCCTCGGCTTCGATTACGATGGCATGATGGCGGTCATTGAGAGCATGAACCGCAGGCACTTTTACAAATCCATGACCGCCTACGCGGACAACGCGGCCTGGCAGGACGTGTATCATGTGCCGACATCCGCCGGGATTTTGTACGTGAAATTTATGGCTGGAAGGATTTCGGCCTTTCACCTGCTCTCTTTCAAGGAGAAATAGCATGGAAACAAATCCCATGTGTCACGAGGACGGAACCGAAATGGTTCGTGACGTGAGGCCGGTGGAATTTTCCTACAAGGGACAGACGATGACTGTCGCCATGCCCGGATGGTATTGCCCGAAATGCGGGGAAGGTCTCTATACCCGTGCGGACATGAAGGTCTCCGACCGGGCGCTAAACGCCATGAAGGCGAGGTGCGAGGGGCTGTTGGACGGCCCGCAGGTCAAGCGCATCCGCAAAAAGCTCGGGCTGACCCAGGCGGCGGCCGGCGACCTTATCGGCGGTGGCCCGAAGGCGTTCACCAAGTACGAGAAGGGGGATGCCCTGACCAGCCGGGCCGTGACCAACCTGTTGAAGGTGCTGGACGCCGTACCCGACGCGCTCACGATCCTTCGGGAAAATCAGGGGCGCCCTTCCTGCTGATGCTTCTTGGCGTCCTGCCTTTTTCATTCAGCAGAGAGAGGCTCGGCGTCGAACCACGCACTCCGGAGAGCGCTTGACGGCCAGCCGCGAGTTCTCCCCGAAACTGGATGATCATTTCGCCAAGTTCGGAAAAAATGCACATTTCTTGTCGGTGGAGCAAAAAAAATTTGCTCCAATTTGCTCCAATTTTGCTCCACTCAGTCTGGGAAATCGTGCATTTTTATGAAAATTCGTGAGTACTCATCTATCTGATATTATTTGAATATTTGCGGTAACGTGTGGTTAAAATTGAGCGATTTTTGAGACTTAAAATCCCTTGTTCTTCGGGACGTGCCGGTTCGAT
>ALAO01000104.1 GCA_000307955.1 Solidesulfovibrio magneticus str. Maddingley MBC34
CAGCGCCTCTCCTGGCCGCCGGAGGCTCCTCGCGCCTACTGGGCGCGGCGGGATTTGATTTGGGCCAGTTCGCGTTCCACGTCTTCGTCGGCGGCCAGGCGGTCGAAGCGGGCGTCGAGGCTTTGGTCTTCGGCCGGGCGGCGGCGCGAGGCGGCCGTGCCGGTCAGTTCGGCCTCGGCCTCCAGGCGGTCGATGCGGGCTTCGAACGCCTCGAAGCGTTGCAGGGCTTCGCTGGAGTCGGCGCGCGAGACGTCCTCGCGCATGCGCTTGCGGCCGGTGGCGCGCAGGTGGCGGGCGACCAACGTGCGCTGGCGTTCCTTGGCCGAGGCGAGCTTTTCCTCAAGGGTGGCGATGTCCTCGCGGCAGGCTTCGATCAGGCCTTCCACGGCGGCCAGTTCGCCGGCCACGACGCTGGCCCGGGCTTCGAGGTCGCGCTTTTCGAGCAGCGCCTCGCGGGCCATGTCCTCGCGGCCCTTGTCCACGGCCAGCTCGGCCTTTTCGCCCCAGCGGCCGGCGGCGGCGGCGAGCATGTCGTGTTCGCGGGCGATGCGGGCGGCCTGGGCCATGGTGCGGGCGCAGTCGGCCTTGAGCTCCACCAGTGTTTCTTCCATCTCCTGGATCATGAGGCGGATGAGCTTTTCGGGCTCCTCGGCCTTGTCGAGCATGGCGTTGATATTGGAGTGGATGATGTCGCGGAAACGGCTGAAAATACCCATGGCTTGCCTCCTGGCGCGGCTGCGCCTTGCTGGCTGCCGTAAAGCAGGGAGCGTGCCAGATATTTTTCCTTGTTTTTCTGCTATATTGGCAGAAGGGGCCGTGTGCGATGTTGCGGTGTTTGCCACTTATTGGTATTTTTCGCCACAATACTGGAGAAAATCGCCATGACGCCCGACGCTCCTTGGCTGGCCGAGGCCCTGGGCCAGTCCGACGCCTTTTTGGCCTGCATGGAGGCCGTGGCCCAGGCCGCCGCCATCGACCGGCCGGCGCTTATCGTGGGCGAGCGCGGCACGGGCAAGGAACTGGCCGCCGCTCGCCTCCATTACCATTCCCCGCGCTGGGACCGGCCGTATGTGCCGGTCAATCTGGCTGCCTTGCCCAGAACGCTCATCGAATCCGAGCTGTTCGGTCACGAGGCCGGGGCGTTTACCGGCGCGTCGCGGCGTCGGGCCGGGCGCTTCGAGGCGGCCGACGGGGGGACGCTGTTTCTTGACGAGCTCCACGCCGCGCCGCCGGCTGTCCAGGCCAAGCTGCTGCGGGCGGTGGAGTACGGGCTTGTCGAGCGCATCGGGTCGAGCCAGCCCGTGGCCGTGGACGCCCGCATTGTCGCGGCGGTCAACGTCGATCCGCGCCGGCTCGTGGCCCGGGGCCGGCTTTTGCCCGACCTCCTGGACCGGCTGGCCTTTTGCGTGCTGGTCATGCCCCCCTTACGCGAGCGCCATGGCGACATCGCCTACCTGGCCGAGCGGTTCGCCGCCCGGTTCGCGGCGCAGCTTGGCCGGCCCGAGCCGCCGACCTTTTCCCGGGCCGCCCTGGCTGCCCTTGCCGCCCACCCCTGGCCCGGCAACATCCGCGAACTCAAGACCGTGGTCGAGCGCGCCGTACTAGCCTGCCCCACCCCCCTTATCGACACGATCACCCTCGATCCCTTCGCCGCCCTAACCCCCGTCCGGGAGGTCCAGGAGGGGGTGACCCCCTCCTGGCCGCCGGAGGCATCTTCCTTCCTGCCTCCATCTTCTCCCCTCCCCAATTTCACCGACGCCGTGGCTTCCCTAGAAATCTCGCTGCTCGGACGCGCCCTGGCCCGTTCGGGTGGCAACCAGCGCCGGGCGGCCGGGCTTCTCGGGCTTGGCTACCATCAGTTCCGGGGGCTGTACCGCAAGTATGCCGGCACTCTTGACGCCGCGTCCAAAGCCCCGTAGCCCCAGGCGATGCGCCAAATCACCGAATCCGACAGCCGCATCCGCACCGACAGGCTGCCTAACGGCGTCCGCGTCGTCACCGAACACATGCCCGTTTCCAAAACCGCCAGCCTCGGCATCTGGATCGAGGCCGGCTCGCGCCACGAGGCCCCGGGCCAGGAAGGCATGGCCCATTTGATGGAGCACATGGCGTTTAAGGGCACGGCCCGGCGCGACGCGCTGACCATCGCCAAGGAACTCGATACCCTGGGCGGGCTTTCCAACGCGTTTACTTCCCGCGAGGCCACTTGTTTCCACGTGCGCGTCATGGACGCCCACTTGGCCCGGGCTTTCGACATTTTAAGCGACATCGTCTTGCGCCCGCTGCTCGACCCCGAGGAGCTTGCCCGGGAACAGGCCGTCATCCTTCAGGAAATCTCCATGGTGGAGGAGACGCCCGAGGAAAAGATCCACGAAGACTTCTGGGCCGCCGCCTGGGCCGATCCGGGGCTGGCCCATCCCATCACCGGCACGCCCGAGTCCGTGGGCGCGGTCACGGCCGAGGCCCTGGCCGCCTGGCGGATCGCCGCCTACCATCCCGAAGCCATCACCGTGGTCGCCGCCGGAGCCCTCGACCACGACGCCCTGGCAGAGCTGGCCGAGGCCGCCTTCGGCTCGCTGCGAAAAGTCCAAACCTCGCCCGCGCCGGCCGCCGGGGCCTACACGCCGCCCCGCCTGGCCGCGCGCCGCGACTGGGAACAAAACCACGTCATCCTGTCCTATCCCTCGGTGGGCAACATCAGCGCCGACCGCTTCGCCCATACCCTTTTAGCCACGTTGCTTGGCGGCAACATGTCCTCGCGGCTTTTCCAGGAAGTGCGCGAAAAACGCGGGCTGGCCTATTCCATCTACGCCGGCGTCAACGGCCTGGCCGACGTGGGGCTGCTGGAAATCCAGGCCGCCGTGGACCCGGACCGCACGGCCGAACTGCTCTCGGTGGTCAACGCCGAACTGGCCGCCGTGGCCGACGGCGCGGTGGCGGCCGAGGAACTCGACCACACCCGCGAACACTTGAAGGGTTTGCTCTACCTCGGCGCGGAATCCACCGAGAACCGCATGATGCGCCTGGCCCGCAACATCCTGCTTTTCAACCGCCACATTCCCCTTGAGGAAACCGCCGCCTGCCTCGACGCCGTGACCCCGGCCGACATCGCCCGCACCGCCAAGGCGGCCTTCGCGCCGGGGAGCGCCGGGCTGGCCGTCATGGGGCCGACCGCCGCCTTGCCCTAAACGCGGCCTGGGTGGCATGTCTTGTTGCAGGAAGATAACCGGCAGCAGAAAGCCGCCTTTCCCAAGACCAAGCCCGGAGGTGTTCCCATGCCCGGACACGCCGCCTACGCCATCGGCCCAGGGACCCTTCGCCTCATCGAAGGCGACATCACCGTCGATACCGCCGACGCCATCGTCAACGCCGCCAACTCGGCCCTGGCCGGCGGCGGCGGCGTGGACGGGGCCATCCACCGCGCCGCCGGCCCGAAATTGCCCGCCGCCTGCCGCGACATCATCGCCCGCATCGGCAGCCTGCCGGCCGGCGGCGCGGTCATCACCGCCGGCTTCGAGCTGCCCGCGCGCCACATCATCCACACCGTCGGCCCCATCTGGCGCGGCGGCGATCAAGGCGAACCCGAAGCCCTGCGCTCGGCCTACGCCGAGTCCATCAACCGAGCCGTCGAAAATCACCTCGCCGTCGTCGCCTTCCCGGCCGTGTCCACCGGCGTCTACGGCTACCCCGTCCACCTGGCCGCGCCCATGGCGCTGACCGTCATGGCCGAGGCGCTCAGGGACGGCCGGCTGCGCGAGGTGCGGATGTATCTTCATGGAAAGGCGGCTTTTGAGCGCTGGCGTGCGGCGGCGGATGAGGCATTGGGCGGCGACGCGGGGTAAGCAAAGCGAAAGGCATGCCTCCGGCGGCCGGGGGGATAATCCCCCCGGACCCCC
>ALAO01000105.1 GCA_000307955.1 Solidesulfovibrio magneticus str. Maddingley MBC34
AGGCCCCCAGCCGCCGGAGGCCTCTTTTCTTCTTAACCGATGAAATCGTCGTCCAAGCGCACGAAGGTCAGTTCGTGCTTGTTGGCGCTGAGGTGCAACAGCCGGCTGCCGGGCACGTCGCGGAAGCGGTCGATGAGGCCGGGGTCGGTTTCGCCCTGGAGCTTGACCGTCAGCACAAAGCGGCGGCACTGGCCGAGCGTCAGCCAGCGCGACAGCCATTCGTAGAGCCGGTCGGGGTAGCAGATGACGTCGGAGAACAGCCAGTCCACGGCTCCGGCGTGGCGCGGGTCCAGGCCAAACGCGCTGCCCGGGCACCAGGAGACCAGCGGGTGCTTGTCCACGTTGTCGGCCAGGGGGGCCTTGTCGATGCAAAAGACCCGCGCCCCGAGCGAAGCCAGCACAAACGACCAGCCCCCCGGGCTGCCGCCCATGTCCAGGCAGAGTTCCCCGGGCCGGGGGGCCGTGCCCAGGCGCGTGAAGAGTTCCCACAGTTTGAGATAGGCGCGGCTGGGCGGGCCGGTCTTGTCTTCCTCGAAGCGGTAGACGCCGTCGGGCACGGGTTCGCTGGTGGTCGGCGAGGCGAGCAGCAGGTTTTCGTCCCACAGGGTGAAGGCTCCAAGAGGGGCGGTGGGCAGCGGCCGGCCAAAGGCCAGGGGCTTGGCCGAGACCCGGGGGAGCTTTTGGGCAATAAGCGCCGCCCGGCGGAAAAGGCCGCTGGGGACGAGGCTCCAGTTGCGCTGCACGGCGGCCAGCTTGCGGGCCGCGTCGCCCACGGATTCCATGGGGATAAACGTCGGGTCGGTCCAGACGTTGGCGGCGAAGGCGCAGGGACGCGGCGGCCCGTCGGCGACGACCAGGGGATCGCGCACGGCGGTGACGGCGTCGCCCAGTTCGCGCACGAGTTCGGTCAAAAGCCCCGGCGGGGCGTGGTAGACGGCAAAGGGCATGGGTGGGCGGTGGTTGGGGTTTGGCGCGTGGCGGCCGGCGACCGCAAGCGGCTCCTTACGCCCATTGGGTCGGGGAAGTCAAAGCGGGCGCGACGGCTGGCTGGTCCGTCAGGCCTTGGGCCGGATGAATTCCACGCCTAAAAGGCTCAGGTCGTCGCGGGGCGGGGCGGCCTGGCGGAAGTCGTCGGCGGCCCGGCGCAGGGCGGCCACCAGGACGTCCACCGG
The DNA here is from genome assembly GCA_000307955.1 of Solidesulfovibrio magneticus str. Maddingley MBC34. Lineage (GTDB taxonomy): Bacteria > Desulfobacterota > Desulfovibrionia > Desulfovibrionales > Desulfovibrionaceae > Solidesulfovibrio > Solidesulfovibrio magneticus_A. Next base: position 1,173 of record ALAO01000105.1, read on the forward strand.
CTCCCGGGCCTGGGCGGCGGCGATGGCGGCGATGCGCTCCTCGCCAAAGGATTCGCCCTTGGCGTCGCGGCTGTCGGCCAGGCCGTCGCTTATGGCCAGGAGTTTGTCGCCTGAGGCCAGGAGCAGTTCGCCGGGCGGCACGGGGGGCAAGTCGGCCAGGCCGATGATGGGGCCGCGCGTGGGCAGCTCGGCCATGGGACCGCGGGCCGGGATATGCCAGGGCGCGGGATGGCCGGCGTTGCCGTAGCGGGCGCGCCCGTCGCGCAGGTCGATGGTCATGTAGAAGATGGTGAAAAACTTCTGGAACTTGGTGAAGGGGAATTCGTCGTTGAGCCGCGAGAGCACGGTCTCGGGGGGCACCACGTCGATGGCCCCGCCTGTGCGGTCGACCAGGGTCGAACGCTGGTAGTGCATGAAGTTGTAGACCGAGTGGGCGACCAGGGACGAGGCCACGCCGTGACCGGAGACGTCGAGCATGTAGAGGCCCACGTGATGGGGGCCCAGGGGGAAGACGTTGAAGATGTCGCCGCCGATGTTGTCGCAGGGCACGAACTCCCAGGCGAAGCGCAGGGAATCGGACATGGTGAAGCGCCGGGGCAGCAGGCTTTGCTGAATCTCGGCGGCGGCGTCGAGGTCTTTTTGGTGGCGGTTGTGCTTCTTGACCAGATCTTCCTTTTGCTTCTCGAAAAGGGTCATGTCCTGGATGTTGATGATCAGGTCGCCGCTGGGCATGGTGGAAAAGTGGATCTGGCAGGCCCGGCGCTGGCCGTTTTTGTCGGCAAAGGGGTAGAGCCGCCGCCAGACATGGCCCGGGGCGGGGCGGTGGGCGACAATGTCGGCCAGGTCGTCCCGGGCGGCCCGGTCCGGGAAGACGATGTCCAGCCAGCGGTCGGCGGTGGTGTAGGTGTCGGCCGGCAGCCCGAAGATGCGTTCCATGCCGGGCGAGACAAAGGTGAAGCGGCTGTCCGGGCCGGCCACGGCTATGCCGTCATGGGAATATTCCAGGATGGCGGCGATGTATTCCTTTTCCGCCTTGATCTCGCGCTCGCGGGCTTTGCGGGCGTCGATGGCGGCCTTCAGGCGCAGGGCCGAGTCCACCCGGGCCAGCAGTTCGGGTTTGCGGGGCGGCTTTTGGATGTAGTCCATGGCCCCGGCGGCAAAGGCCTCGGACAGGCTGGCGTCGTCGTCGGACACCGTGACCATGATGACCGGAATGTCGGCCGTGGCCGGATTGGCCTTGATGCGGCGGGTGGCTTCCAGGCCGTCCATGACCGGCATGATGAGGTCCATGAGCACGAGGTCCACGGGCGGCTGGGCCGGATCGGCCAGGGCGGCCAGACAGTCGCCGGCCGTGTCGAAGGCGGACAACTCCCCGCGTCCGGCCAGCAGTCCCTGGAGATAGGCCCGGAAGGTCTCGGAATCGTCGACAACGGCGATGCGCATGGCAGGCGTCAGCTCCTGGCCGGGCCGGGTTGCGGGGCGGCGAAATAGTCGGTCAGGCGCAGCATGGCCAGGAGCTTCTTGATCGCCGGCGTGGGATTGGCCAGGGACAGGGTTTTGTCGTGGTCCTGGCACAGCCGGCGCAGGCCGATGAGAAAGCCCACCCCGGAACTGTCCATGAAGGCCACGGCCGAGAGATCCACCACCACGGCCGGGGCGGCCGAGGCCAGGGCCAGGCGTTCCACCTCGGCGCGGCATTCGGTCACCGCGTCCATGATGATTTCGCCGGAAAGGCGCACCACAAGGGCCGTATCCATCTCCTCGCACGTCACCTGCATGGCAAGGCTCCTCCGGGCCGCGCGGGCCGCAGACTCACTGGAACAACGCTAGCAGCCTTGGCCGAAAAAACCAACGCCTTCGGGGTGACAATCCCGTCAGCCCGGCCGGCGTCGGGAAGCAGGAAGAGGGACCGCAGGCCCTGCCGGCGTGCAATCGTCAGCCCCGCAGACATCGGGGATCAGGGGGCCGGCTGCGGCCGGTCCCCGGCCTCGGCCAGTTCACGGGCCAGCCGGCCCACGTCGGCCAGGGCCTGTTCGATGCGCGGTGTCCAGGCATTGCCGTAGCTTAACCGCACGAAATGCTTGAACTGGTCGCAGCTCGAAAAGATGTTGCCCGGGGCCAGGCCGATGCCGAGTTCCCGGGCGGCATAGAAAAGCGCGATGGAATTCACGGCGTCGGGCATCTGCACCCAGACCACCGTGCCGCCCGTTGGACGGGTCACCCGCGTGCCGTCGGGGAAATGGCGCAGCACCCGTTCCTCGATCATCCGAGCCTGGCGCTCCAGCACCCCCCGGGTTTTGCGCAGTTGGCGCTCGAACCCGCCCTGGGCCAGATACAGCGCGGCCGCGATCTGGGTCGGCGTGGCGCAGCAGACGTTGGTGGTGGCCTTGAGCTCGAAGGCCTTGGCGGCGTGCTTGCCGGGCAGCATGTAGCCCAGGCGGTAGCCCGGGGCCATGGTCTTGGAGAACGACGAGCAGTACAGGACGTTGCCCGTGGCGTCGTAGGACCGCAGGCACCTGGGGCGTCGCTCGGCGAAATGCAGGTCGCCGTAGACGTCGTCCTCGATGACTGGCACGCCGCGTTCGGCCAGAAGCGCCGCCATCTCGGCCTTGGCCTCGTCCGGGATCATGGCCCCGTCGGGATTGTTGAAATTGGGGGTGAGGATGACCGCCTTGATGTCGTAGCGGTCCAGGGCCGAGCGCAGGTCGGCCGGGCGCACCCCGCCCTCGGGATAGGACGGCAGCTCCACGGCCCGCAGGCCGAAGTTCTCCAGCAGTTGCAGGAAACAGTAATAGGTCGGGGCCGGGATGGCCACGTTGTCGCCCGGCCGGGTCACCGAGCGCAGGGCCAGGTAGAGCGCCTCCATGGCCCCGGAGGTGATCATCACGTCGTCCGGGCCGGCCTCGATGTCGGCCTCGGCCAGCCGCCAGGCGATCTGGCGGCGCAGCTCCAGATTGCCCTGCACGCCTTCGTAGCTCGTCACCCGCTCGTCGCCGGCCGCCACCTTGGACAGCAGCCGGGCGATCTGTTTGGCCGGCAACAGCGACGGATCGGTCAGGGCCACGCCCAGGGGCACGATGTCGCGCCGGCCCATGCCGTCGAGGACTTCGCGAATCAGCGCCCCGCGCGCCACCGTGGCCGGCCCGCGCGGCGGGGCCTCGCCCCGGCTGGGGGCCGGCCGCTTGATGGGCGTGCGGCGCACGAAAAATCCGGACTTGGGCCGCGCTTCGATGATCCCCTGCTTTTCCAGCTCCAGATAGGCCTGATTGACCGTGGACACGCTGACCCCAAGCCGGCCGCCCAGGCCCCGCAGGCTCGGCACGCGGTCGCCCACACGGAGTTCCCCGGACTCCAGAAGCCGTAAAATATGTTTTTCCACGGCCATATAGCGGAAAATGCCGGAATCGGCTTCAGGCAAGGTCATGGCGGTCTCCGGGCGTCGGCACGCCGCACATCTGTTATGGGTTTATTTTATGAAAACTGTGTCTGTGATGGTAACAGACAATATGGTCCAAGGGAAGCGTGCCCGGGGCCGTCCCCGGGGGCGACGCCCCGGCCCGCGAGACGGGCCGGGGTTCACGAGCCAACCAACGCTTCAGGCGTGCTGGGCGCGACGGATGCGGTCGCGGACACGCCCCAAGGAGGCCGTCATGTTTATCGATCGCTTACGGGAAGACCGGCTGCTGGCCACGACGCGTACGGGAATCATCGACGAGTGGCTGTCGCGCTGGCGCGACAGCCGGGTGCTGCGGGCCATGGCCGAGGCCGGGGCCAGAATCTTCACCCCGGGCCGCAGCCTGTCGGTGCGGCTGGGCCAGGGCAAGCATCTGGCGCTGACCGGCGTGCGCTACTGTCGGGTGACCTGCGCCAGGGGCGTGGTCTGGGTGACGGCGGCCGGCGACAAGCGCGATATCGTGCTGACGCCGGGCCAGAGCGTGACCCTTGGCCGCTCGGGCAAGGTGGTGGTCACCGGCCGGGGCGAAGGCTCGGAAGTGAAAGTGCGCTGGGACTAAGCCGGCGGCCTTGGGACGCTTGCGGCTTTCGCGGCTGGTCCAGCGCGAAAGCCGGGCGGCGTTGGCCGGAGAGAAAGACCGCCCGGCGGCCCGAAAACGGCGACGGACGAAAGGGCGGCGCGGCGATTTCGCCCCCGCGTCGCCGGATCGTGTTGCCGGCTCGGGGGCAAGCTGGTAGTTTGGCGGCAAGGAGCGTGCCATGGAAGACTCTTGCCCCATTGCCCCGGCCGATACCGCCATCACCTCGCTTGGGCCGGCCAAGATCCCGTCCCCCCTGCCGTATTGCCGTTTCGTGGACGACAACCTGCGGGTGTCCATGGAGCTCGACGCGGCCGATTTCGGCGGCGCGCCCGGCCCCTGCCGGGCCGAGTTCGAAGTGGCCGGACCGCGCGGCAACATCTACTACGACTCCTCCAAGGTCAAAGTCGCCATCGTCACCTGCGGCGGCCTGTGCCCGGGGCTTAACGACGTCATCCGGGCCATTGTCATGGAGTGCTGCCACAACTACCACGTGGCCGGCGTGCTCGGCATCCGCTTCGGGCTGCAAGGCTTCATCGAAGCCTACGGCTACGAGCCGGTGGCCCTGACGCCAAACGCCGTGTCCGACATCCACCAGTTCGGCGGCACGGTGCTGGGCTCCAGCCGGGGGCCGCAAAAGCCCGAGGCCATCGTGGACGCCCTGGAACGCTTAAACGTCGGCATCCTGTTCGTCATCGGCGGCGACGGGTCCATGAAGGCGGCCCGGCGCATCCAGGAGGAGATTGCCCGGCGGCGCTCGAAAATCAGCGTCATCGGCGTGCCCAAGACCATCGACAACGACGTCAACCTCGTCACCAAGTCCTTTGGCTTCGACACGGCCGTGGAAAAAGCCACCGAGGCCATCCGCTGCGCCCATACCGAAGCCATCGCCGCCTTAAACGGCATCGGCGTGGTCAAGGTCATGGGCCGCGAATCTGGGTTTATCGCCGCCCAGGCCACCTTGGCCCTCAAGGAAGTCAATTACGTGCTGGTGCCGGAGTGCGATTTCGACCTGACCGGTCCGCACGGGCTGCTGCCGTCCCTGGAAGAGCGGCTGCGGGCCAGACGCCACGCCGTCATCGTGGTGGCCGAGGGAGCTGGGCAAAAGCTTTTGCCCGACACCGGCGCGCGCGACGCCTCGGGCAATCCGGTCCTGGGCGACATCGCCCAGTATCTGTGCGGGGAGATCGAAGGCTATTTCCGTGGCCGCGACATGCCCATCACGCTCAAATTCATCGACCCCAGCTACATCATCCGGTCCGTGCCGGCCAACGCCAACGACCGGGTGTATTGCGGCTTTCTCGGGCAAAACGCCGTGCACGCGGCCATGGCCGGCAAGACGGGCATGGTGGTGGCCCGGCTGTTCGACCGCTACGTCCACCTGCCGCTGGACCTCGTGACGCTGCGGCGCAAAAAGCTCAACATCGCCTCGGACTACTGGCGCGCGGTGCTCGAATCCACCGGCCAGCACGCGGTGACCCCCTACACCGGCGACCCGTCGGTGTTCTGCCCGGTCTAGTGTCGCGTCCGCGACAGACCTCGCCGTTTTTCAAGAGACGCCTTGGTGCGACAAGCCGTTGCCGCAGGCCCTGTTCGGGGGCCGCGGCAACGCTTAGGCCGTGGTCCGGTCCGGGCTTTTGCCGCGCGTCAGTAAATCCCACACGCGGCTTTCGACTCGCTGGAAAAGCCGGCCAAGCAGCAGGCAGGCCGGAACATGCACCGCCATCGCGACGAGAAACCGTCCGTCGCCGGGCATGAGCTTGGAGAAGACCAGGAGATCCAGGAAGCGGTAGATGGAGATGAAGTAGAGCATCTGGACCAGATAGATGTGGTAGGAATTTTGGCCAAAGGCCGCGACCAGCCGGCCCACCGCCCGCCGGGGCGTCACGGGGAGAAGGCGAAGCCCCAGGGCGGCAAGGCCCAGGGGATAGCCGGCGATGAGGCAGGAGATGCCGCCGCTTAAGGGGTTAAACGGCTGCCACGAGCCGTTGGCGGCGTACCAGGCGAGCAGCAGCCCCAGGCTGACCGCGACGCCGGCCCATTCTCCGGCCGTCAATCGGCCGTCGGGGCGAACCTGGGCCAGCCAGACGCCCAGGGCCACGGCGAAAAGATACCGCAGCAGGCAGCCGGTGTAGAGAAAGGCCGCCAAGGGCTGGCCCAGGGGCAGATCGCGGCAGAGGAGCTCGAAGGCGACGTCCAGGGCCAGACACCCCCAGACGAAGCTCGGGGGGTGCTTGTCGCGCCAGCGGTTGAGCAGGGGAAAGACCAGAATGAATTGGAAGAGGACCGGGACGAAATAGTTGCCCACGCCTTCGGCCGGCAATCGCCCGAGGAATAGGCTGTAGTCGAGCTGCGGGGCCGGTCGGCCGTAGACCAGGCTGTCCAGCCAGGCAAAAGCCAGATTCCCGGCCAGGATGAAGCAAAAAGGATAGAGGATCCGACGAAAGTATTTTTGGAAATACCTCCCGGAATATAGCGGAGCGGGGCTCCTGGCCGCCAGGGCGGAGCGCCTGGCGTTGTAGCCCATGAGCACCATAAATAGCGGCACGGCCTGGCCGATATGCAGCAGATACCAAGACGCATCGAGCATCGGCATGGTCAGGCAGTGCTGGATAAGGACGCAGACAATGGCCAGCCCCTTGAGCAGATCGACCTGGCCGAGACGCTGGCTCCGTGACCCGGCCGCCGGCGCGTGTTTCGTGGCTGCGTCCGACATCGCCTAGTAATCCCACTTCCAGTTGACGCCCACGCCCTGCTTGTTGTCGACGCCCACGCGGCTGTCCACGGTGATGTTGGGGGTGACCTGCACTTCCACCGACACCGCGCCGCTTTGCGCGCCCATGCCTTGCTCGACGCCCACGGTCACGCCCTTGAAGATCTCCTTGCCGGCCTTGAGCACCGAGCCGGCCATGCCGGATTTGCCGGTGACGATGGAGAGCTGGTCCAGGCCCAGGATGCGCCGGGTGCGGGCCAGGATGCTGGTGGGCGTGCCGCCGGCGTAGATGGAGGCGGCGGCCTGGGCCAGCTGGGCGGCCTGGATGGGCGAAAGCGAGCCGGCGTTTTGGCCGAAAAGCAGTCGTGAGAGGATTTCGTCGCGGGGGAGTTGCGGGGTGGAGGTGAGCGTGATGACCGGGGCGTCGGCGTCGCCGGTGATGGCGATGCCGGCGGTGACGTTGTCCTTGGTGGTCTCGGCCCGCACGTCGAAGGTCGGGGCTGTGGGCGCGCCGCCGCTAAAGGTCAGCTCGCCCTTGGTGATGTCCAGGGTCGAGCCAAGCAGGTCCAGGGTGCCCTTGTCCACGGCGTAGCGGCCGATGACGACGGGCGCGGCGGCCGTGCCGGTGACGGCGATCTGGCCGGTCCAGCGCGACTCCAGGCCAAGGCCGCGCACATAGACGGCCTGGCCCAGGGAGATCTTGAGGTCGAGGTCCACGTGGCGGGCCACGGCCGGCGGCACGGCCTTGGCGGCTGGTTTTTTGGGCGCAGCCGGATCGTTTATGTAGGTGACCGGGATGACGGCCACGTCAGGCGGCAGGGAGGTGGGCAGATTCACGTCGGCCGGGCCGATGACGATGTTGCCGCTGGCGCGCAGGCGCGAGAGCGTGCCGGTGACGGCGATCGTGCCGTCGGCGGCGGCGGTGGCGATGTCCAGGCCAACGACGCGCAGATGCGACAGGGCGAGCTTGAGGTCCACGGGGCCGTTGACCGGATCGGCCATGCCGACCGTGCCGGTAAGCGTGAAGCGGCCGCCCCGGCCGTCCTCGCCCGAGGCTGAGGCGATGGTGAGCCGGCCGCCCGAGGCGTCGGCCTTGAGCACGACGTTGGTGAGGACCAACCCGGCGTCGGCGTTTTCCAGGCGGCTGGCGGCCAGGGCCAGGCCGCCCGTGGCGGTCGGGGCGCCGAGCGTCCCGCCAAGGGCCAGATCGGTGGTGAGGCGGCCGACGACGCGGGTGTTGACCCGGGCCAGGAGGCCGGCGAAATCGGCCAGGTCGGCGTCGGCGACGATCTGGCCGGACAGCGCGCCGCCGGGCGGCAGGTCGCAGGCAAAGGGGTCCAGGGACAGGCGCATGGGCAGGCCGGCCGTGACCGTGACCACATCGGAAGCCTTGCCGGCTTTGGGGTCCTTGGCGTTTTTGCCGGACAGCCCGGCCGTGACGTCCAGGCGCGCGCCGTTGCAGGTCGCCTTGGCCCACAGGGCGACGGGCGGCAGGCTCTTGCCCTGTTCGGCGGCTAGGCGCAGCCCGGAGACGCGGGTTTCGGCCGCGATCTGCGGCCGGGACGGCGTGCCGGACAGCGTGGCGCTGGCCGTGGCCGTGCCGTCGATGCCGGCCAGGCCGAAAAGCCCGAGCAGCGGCAGGGGAAAGTTGTCCACCGTGGCCTTGCCGCTGGCTTCGTTTGGCCCGAGCGTCCCGGAGGCGGTGATTTTGGCCTTGTCAAAGGCGAGGCTCACCCCCTCGACGCGCAGGGCGTCGCCGCCCAGGGTGACGGCGGCCGGGCCGGCCAGGGCAAATTTGCGGCCCTCCAGGCTGCCGGTCAGGGACTGCACGGCAATGCGGCGCTTGCCGGCCTCGGCCGGGGGCAGGCTCAGGCGCAGGCTGGCCTCGACGGCGGTCTGGCCGGCGAGCTTGCCCTTGGCCTCGGCCGAAACGGCCATGGCCCGGCCGTCGCCGTTGGCGGCGGCCGAAAGGGCGGTAAGCGAGACGCCCGAGGCTTCCAGGCCGCGCCCGGTCAGGCTGGCCTTGCCGCGCGGCGTGCCGGTGAGGTCGTCCAGGGCGGCGTTTACGCTCAGGCTGCCGGCGGCCAGCCCGGGCAGGCGCAGGTTGGCGGCGGTAAGATCGACGGTGAGCGACTGGCTGGCCCCTTTGCCCGCACCGGCGGCGGCCGAGGCCGTGAGCTTGAGCGAGCCGGCCAGGGGCAGGCCGACAAAGCGGCCCAGGCCGGCCAGATTGCCGGCCTGTCCGGCGAGCTTTCCCGAGAGGCGGCCGGTTGCCGTATCAATGTCGGCCTCGCCGGCAAAGGCGGCGTCCGGGGCGGCCAGCTTGAGGCCGGTCAGACTCAGGCGCGAGCCGGTCAGGCTATAGGCAGCCTCGGCCCGGGCGGTTTCGCCCTCGCGCACGGCGGCGATGGTCGCCTTGCCCGAGGGACGGCGGGCGCTGTCGGTGAGGCTCGCTTCCAGGGAGGCTTCGGTGAGAACCAGTTCGCCCAGGCGCAGGCGCTTGGCCCCGGCCGTGACGTCCAGGCGCGGCGAGACGGCCGGGCCGGAGATGGTCAGTTTCGCCTCGCCCGTGCCGGCGCAGGGCTGGCCCAGGGCGGCGGTCAGCAGGGTCAGGTCCGGCGCGTCCAGGTTCACCTTGGCGTCCAGGCTGTCCGAGGCGGCGGTGTAACCGCCCGTGCCCGAGAGCGTGAGGCCCTTGCCAGCCAGGGACAGCTCGGTCAGGCGCGCGCCCTCGGCCGAGAAGGCGGCCGTGAGATCAAGCTTGGGCGAGGGGCCGAGCAAGGCGGCCACGGCGGCGTCCAGGGAGCCTGCCGAGGCCGGGGCGCTCAGTTTGGTGAAGGAGGCGGTAAGGCTCGTCGTGCCGTGGCCGTCGGGAGCGGTGGTCACGTCGCCGGCCACGGCCGCGCCGCCGGTCAGGCGAAGGCCGACAAGCGAGGCCGCGCCGGCCAGATCGGCCAGGGAAACGGCCAGCCGGCCGCGCACGTTGCCGCCGTCGATATGGACCTGCCCCAGGGTCACGGTTCCGCCCTGGCCGGTCAGAGCGGCCTGGTCCACGTCCACGATCCAGTCGGAGGTCAGCAGACCCTTGGCGGTGAAATCCAGATTCTGGCCGGCCAGGGTCGTGCCGTCAGGGCCGGCCAGGCCGGCGAGCTTGCCCTGGGCGGCCAGAGTCGCGCCCGGGAAGCTGTCCTTGATCGGTGTGACGACCTGGGCCGAGGCCTTGATGTCGCCGTCGGCCAGTTGCACCGGGCCGGCCCGGAAGCCCCGGGCCGTGGCGTCGGCGGCAAGAGACGGCCGGGAGAGAGGGCCGGAGACGGTAAATTTCGCGCCGAGCCGGCCGGCCAGGGCCGAGGTCGCCAGGCGCGAGGCGTCGCTGATGTCGATGACGCCGCTCGCCGCCAGGGCGTCGGCGTCCGGGTCCATGGTCCCGGACAGGGAGACGCTGCCAAACGCTCCCGAGACTTCGAGGGTGGAAAGCTCTAGGGCGGAATCGGCCAGCCCGGCCCGGCCGGCCAGGATTAGCCGGCAGCGGGGGCCAAGAAAATCGTCGAAAAAGGGCGGCAGCAGGCCCGGGGTGGGCCGCAGGCCGAGGTCCAGGGAAAAGTCGGCCCGGCCGTCCTTGGCCAGGGGAATGCCCAGCCCAAGGTCGGCCACGAGGAGCTCGGCCGCGCCAAGGCGGGCGGACAGGCGGCCTTTCCAGGCGCTCAGCGGGCCGTCGCCCAGGGCTTCCAGGGCAAAGGGCGTGCGGTCGTCGCCGGCCAGGGCCGAGGCGACAAGGCCCCCGGGTGCGTCGTCAAGGCTCGCCTTCACGGCCAGTCGCCAGTCGGCGTAATTGAGCGCCGCGCCCACGGACAGGGACAGCGGCGCTTGCCCGTCGAGGCGCTTGGCGGCCAACGTCAGGGCGGCCGCGCCCTGGCCCGACTCGGCCAGCCGGCCGGACAGGCCGATGACGGCGGCCTGGCCGGCCAGTTCCTTGTCGAGGATAAGGCGTGTGACGGCCAGCCGGTCCAGCAGGATGGGCGGCAGCCGGGGGAAGCGGGGCGGCCAGTCGAAGGTGACCGGGGCGCGGTGGGACTGGGGGATGTCCGGAGCGCGGCGCAGGCGCACCACGTCGGCGGCGATTTCGTGGATGACCACCCGGCCGGTCAGCAGGGCGGCCGGGGACCAGGAAAAGGCCGCGTCGCCGATGACGAGCCACGGCCCATTGGCGTCGGCCAGGGCGAAGCGGCCGACCTTGAGGGAAAAGGGCAGCGTGCCCGAGACGTTTTCGATGCGGGCGGAAAAACCGCTGCCGGCCGTGATGGCGCGCTCGGCCACCCAGGCCGCGCCGTCAAGGCCCCAAGGCGTCAGCAGGGCCAGCCACAAGACGACGACCGCCCCGGCCAGCCCGCCAAAACACACGCCCAACCGGCGCGGCCAACGCCGCCCTTTCCGCGCCTCCGGGCTCTTCCCCGCATCCTGTTCGACATCACTGCGCATAAACTGACTCCCCCCGTCATCCTTT
>ALAO01000106.1 GCA_000307955.1 Solidesulfovibrio magneticus str. Maddingley MBC34
AGAGGCTCGGGCAGGCGCAGGAGGAGCGAAGGCAGGCGGATGAGAGGCTCGGGCAGGCGGAGGAGAAGCTCGGGAAGGCGGAGGAGGAGCTCGGGAAGGCGGAGGAGAGGCTGAGTGCTACGAAACGAGTTGAGACTCTAGGGAATATGGTTAGGAAAGAAAGAGAATTTTTGACTCAATATCAATCTGCTAACTTGCGAACACTTCCAACTGCTGCAAAAGAAAAATTGAAGGAAACGTTAAAACGACTATCTACATACAGAGCCGAGTTTGACATGATTTGTAATAAAAATGGAGTAATGTGCGACAAAGGATATCTTGAATCTATTGACCGGCTGGTCGCAGTGTTTAACATCGACAATTAAGTAGCGATAATAAGGTCGAAGCGAGTTCAATACCACCTAAGACACACCACCATGCCCAACAACCCCTTCCCCCTTGACGCCGCCCTGGACCACTACGGCGTCGCCAGCCTGGAATTCCTGTCGCCTCGCGATATTGCCGCGCTGTTTGCGTTGCGGTGCCCGGACTATGCCCTGGACAATCGGCAACTGGCCTTGTGCCTTTTTACAGCGCCCCCCCTGGTCCGCAGCCGCGTGCTGGAAAACCTCAACCGCTTCCGCCGCCCCCGGGTCGCGGCCCTGCTCGAGGCCTTTTCCGATCCCGCCGCAGCCCCGCCCCCCGACGCCGCCATCGAGGAGGCCGTGCGGCGCTTCCAAAGCAGCCTGACCTATGCCATCGCCAGCGGACAAGTCCGCCCGCCAACCGATCCCGAGCGGGGTTCGCCGGCCCCCGAAAACGAGTTCGTGCGGCCGCGTCCCTGGCCGGTGGACACGCAACCCGTCGAACACGGATTGCTGCAACGCCTGACCGCAAGCCTTTCCGCCTGGGCGCAACGCAAATTCGGCCCGAAGGCTATGGCCGAAGCCGCCTCGCCCGAGGCTGGCGGCGAAACCGACGCCGACTGCCGGTTTGACGTCCTCGCCGCCACGCCGACCGAAATACTGCGCTTCTGGCTCCCCCTGCACAACCTCCTGCGCGACGGCGACGCCACGCCCCTGGAAGAGATTTTCGACCGCCTGGACACGTTTACCCAGGCGCTGGCCCAGACCTATCTGGAAGACATCGACCCGGACGGCTTCAAACAACAGGGGCACGCGCTGTTTATTGCTCTGCGCCAGCAATTGGAAGCATACGGCAACCGCGTCGCCGTCTTTTTCGAAACTCTGGCCGCCCCCACGCAACTTGCCAGCGAGACGGTTCGCGCCCGGTTGCTGGAAACAGCGCCGGGGCTGGACGCCCGCGACATTGCGCCCACGCAAGCTCTGCCGCTAAGCCTGCGCTTTGACCCCCGGATGCCGCCCAATGACCACATACGAGGCTTGCTCACGCTCCAGAACATCGCCCGCACCAACGGCCCCATCGCCTTGGAACGCTATGCCGAAGATCGCGGGCTCGGCTGCCCGATCCTGCGAAGCGGCCTGATATTTTTCACCACTTGCAACGATCCTGCCGTGTTGCTCGAAATCGTGCGCCGCAAAGGGCAGACCATGCGGCGCGAATGGGAGCGCAAGGCGTCCATGCTGCTGACCGGTTTTGGCGTCCTGGCCGATGGGGGCAACGTGTTTTTCGCCCAGTCCCTCATGGAAGCCCATATGGAGGAATGCCAAGCCGATGCCACCCCCAACGCGCCGGCGCAGCGTCTTGCGTTCGCGCCCGCCACAGCTTGGGCGCGCCTTTTCAACGTGGCCCGGGACGCCAGGTTAAACGCTGCGGGCGAGCCGTCGGCCTTGACGTCGTCCGACGTGGACGCCCTGGCCGGTTTATCCGATAAGGACTTTGGCGCGCTGCTTGGCGAGTGTTCCAACGAAGAGCTGATCCTGAGTCTTGCTAACTGCGGTAACGCCCTGCGCGAGAAATGCTGCCGGGTGTTTAATGCGCGATCCTTGGCCATGATCCGCGAGGCCGTCAACGCCATGCGCCCGGTACGTCGCTTCGAGGTGGAGGCGGCGCAAGGCACGCTGCTGCGGACCGCGCACAAGCTCCACCAGGACGGCGTCATCCGGCTGGTAGGACAGGAAGGCGGCAGGAGTCACCGGCTGCGATGCCCTTTGGAAACCCAATTCCGTGAACATGAAAAGGCCGAAAACTATCCTCTATAAAAAAAAGAAGAGGCTCCAAAGAACCTCTCGCCAGCAACATGGATATTTCGAGAAGTGCACATAAACAAGCCTTATTGAAATCATCAAAAGTCAACCCTGCGACCACGCGATCGCACATGGCTTTCGAAAATGAGCATGGATGTTCGTAATTCAAAACCAGATTGGATATCAATACTAAAATAAATTTTATCGACAACAGCATAAAGAGCACAGCGAAAGGCAACGCGGCAGTGGTCCACAATGCCTGACCAATCGCTCTCCCGGGCTGAATGTTGATTCCAATCCGCCTATCACTCTCTACAACTGGGGGACACATGGGGGACAAAACTCCCCTCCAAAGCAAAAGGGGTTGGACTACATCAGTCCAACCCCTTGATTTTTATGGTGCTCCCGGCGCGAATCGAACGCACGGCCTATCGCTTAGGAGGCGATCGCTCTATCCTACTGAGCTACGGGAGCCGCTCGACATATGAAACGATATTCATTCTTCCTTCAGTTTGCTCCGAAACCATGCCCGAAGCCGAAGGCCATCTCGCTGATTTTCTTGATACTTTCAAGATGACAAAATTGCCTTGCCGAAGCTTTTGCCGGCGATTCAGCCAATTGACGCGCGACGAACAAACTTTACTATTTGCCTCGCGAATGCTTGTCAAGAAAGGCTCGGCAAACCACACGACCGGCCGCTGCCCGCCGCTCCCGGGAAAAGGCGCGCAAGACCGGTCGCGGTTTACTTCGGAAAAAACTGGCGTATACAGGGGCAAATCCCTTAGCGCCGCAAGAAAGGCTCAACGGCATACAGCCACGGACGCTCCGCCATCCCCGACGGCGCGCCCAGCAACACAGGAGTTCACCCATGGCAAGACGCCTTCTCGCCACCACCATCGCCACCCTGTCCCTTATCGCCTGGACCGCCATGGCCCAGGCCCGCGTCCCCCTGCCCGATATCACCGAACTCGTCGAAAAGGACGGCCCCGCCGTCGTCAACATCTCCACCACCAAAACCATCAAGGCCCAAGAGGGCATGCGCGAACTCTTCCAGAGACGCGGCGGCCAGGGCGGCCCCATGGACGATTTCTTCGAGCAGTTCGAGAAGCATTTCGGTCCCCAGGGCCGCGGCGGCGGCCAGGGCGGCAAGGGCCAGAAGCAGCGCTCCATGGGCTCGGGATTCGTCATCTCCGCCGACGGCTACATCGTCACCAACAACCACGTCGTGGACGGCGCGGACGAGGTGAAGGTGCAGTTTAAGAACAACGAAAAGCCGCTGCCCGCCAAGATCATCGGCCGCGACGCCGAAACCGACCTGGCGCTCCTCAAGATCGAGGGCAAGTCCGGCCTGCCCTACCTGGAATTCGGCGACTCCGGCAAGCTCAAGGTCGGCGAATGGGTGTTGGCCATCGGCAACCCCTTCGGCCTGGAAAACACCGTGACGCTGGGCATCGTCAGCGCCAAGGGCCGCATCATCGGCGCCGGACCCTTCGACAACTTCATCCAGACCGACGCCTCCATCAACCCCGGCAACTCCGGTGGGCCGCTCATTGACCTCGACGGCAAGGTCATCGGCATCAACACCGCCATCGTGGCCTCGGGCCAGGGCATCGGTTTCGCCATCCCCTCCAACATGGCCAAGGACGTGATCAGCCAATTGCGCGACGGCAAGAAGGTCCAGCGCGGCTGGCTTGGCGTCTCCATCCAGGACATCGACGAAAACACCGCCAAGGCCCTGGGCCTCGACTCCACCAAGGGCGCGCTGATCTCCTCGGTCATGGAAGGCCAGCCCGCCGCCAAGGCCGGCATCAAGACCGGCGACGTCATCACCTCCGTGGGCGGCCAGAAGGTCGACAACGCCAATGACCTGCTGCGCCGCGTGGCCGCCCTGCGCCCGGGCGAATCCGCCGAGGTCGTGATCATGCGCAAGGGCTCGCCCGTCACGGTCAGCGTCACCCTGGGCGAACGCGACGCCAAGAAGCTGGCCCAAAACGGCCGCGGCCAGGAAGGCGAGGACGAAGCCGCCGGCGAGGACGCTTCGGCCTCGGCCCTCGGATTGTCCGTGCGGGCCCTGGCCCCCAAGGAAGCCAAGGCTATCGGCATGGACAAGCCCCATGGCGTGCTGATAACGGAAGTGGCCGACGGTTCCGAGGCCGAACAGGCCGACGTCCGCCCGGGCGACGTGATCCTTGAGGTCAATCAGCGCCCGGTGACCTCCCCCGAGGAGTTCAAGAAGATCGTCGGCGAGGACGGCAAGAAGCGGGGCGTGGTGATGCTGCTGATCAAGCGGCAAAACCAGACCGTCTTCCGCACCGTGCCCCTGGCCGACGCCAAGTAACACCGCCGCAACAACACCGCCCCCCGGCTTCGGCCGGGGGGCGCACAGGCAACACCCATGGCGTCTTTCCCCAGTCCCCTCGAGGAAACCCTCCTGCCCGTGCCCTGCAAGGTCAATCTGCGCCTGGCCGTGGGCGCGCGGCGGCCAAACGGCTACCACGACATCGACACCTTTTTCCTGCCTCTGCCCGAACCGGCCGACGTCCTGCGCCTGCGCCGCTTCGACGGCCCCGGGGACATCGAGCTGCAGTGTTCCGATCCGGAGCTGGAAACCGACGACAATCTGGTCGTTCGGGCCTACCGGGCCTTTGCGGCCGCCACTGGCTACGCCCCGCGCCTGGAAGTCCATCTGGCCAAGCACATCCCCCACGGGGCCGGGCTGGGCGGCGGTTCGTCCGACGCCGCCGTCATGCTGCGCTATTTAAATGACCGGGCCGGCGAGGCCGCCCTGTCGCCCGTGGATCTGGCCGCCCTGGCCCTGACCCTTGGCGCGGACATTCCCTTTTTTCTGCTCGGCGTCCCGGCCGCCGCCACCGGCGTGGGCGAGACCCTGATCCCGGCCGCCCCCGGACTGGCCGGCTGGTGCGCCGTAGTGGTGTGCCCCGAAGCCCGGGTCAAGACAGCCTGGGCCTACGCCGCCCTGGACGCCTCCCGGGCCTTGCCGCAAAAACCTGGGGCAAACCTCTTGACAACTGCTTTTGACGCCAATAAAAGGGCGTTTTGCGTCACCGGTGCGCCCATGCGAAACGATTTTGAAAGCGTCGTTTTCGCGGCCCACCCCGAACTGGGGCGGGTCAAGGAGCGCCTGCTGGCCCTGGGGGCGGCGGGCGCGCTTTTATCGGGCACGGGGTCGGCGGTGTTCGGGCTTTTCCGCAAGCGCCAGACGGCCACCCTGGCCCTGGCCATGCTCACCGGAAGCGGCCCGCGCGCCTATCTCGCGCCGCTGTGACGCGGCGGTCTTTCGGGGCCGCGCGGCCGGTCCGCCGCAACGGACCATTTTCATGCTGGGGCGTCGCCAAGTTGGTAAGGCACGGGGTTTTGGTCCCCGCATTCGTGGGTTCGAGTCCTACCGCCCCAGCCAGATTTTCTCCGACACCACCCGGTCCCTCCCGGACCGGGACAGCACCCGAGGCTTCGCACATGGCGCAAGGCGATCTGAAAATCCTCACCGGCACTTCCAATCCCGGGCTGGCCGAGGCCATCTGCGACCATCTCGGCTGCACCCTGCTGCCGGCCAAGGTCGGCACCTTCAGCGACGGCGAGATCCGCATCGAGGTCGGGGCCAACGTGCGCGGCTCGGACATCTTCGTGGTCCAGTCCACCTCGTACCCGGTCAACTACAACCTCATGGAACTGTGCCTGATGCTGGACGCCTTAAAGCGCGCCAGCGCCCGGCGGGTCACGGCTGTCGTGCCCTACTACGGCTACGCCAGGCAGGACCGCAAGGTCGCGCCCCGCGCGCCGATAAGCGCCAAGCTCGTGGCCGATTTCCTGACGGTTGCCGGCATGAACCGCCTGCTCACCATCGACCTGCACGCCGGTCAGATCCAGGGCTTTTTCAACCTGCCCGTGGACAACCTGTTCGCCGCGCCCATCATGGCCGAATATTTCAAGGATTTCTCCGGCCCGGGCTTGTGCGTGGTTTCCCCGGACGCCGGCGGCGTGGAACGCGCCCGGTCCTTTGCCAAACGCCTCGGCGCGACCCTGGCCATTATTGACAAGCGCCGCGACGCCCCCAACCAGGCCCAGGCCATGCACGTCATCGGCGACGTCAAGGACAAGCTGTGCGTGGTGCTTGACGACATGATCGACACCGCCGGCACCATGTGCCAGGCTGGCGTGGTGCTGCTGGAAAACGGCGCCCGCGAGGTCATGGCCACGGCCACCCACCCGGTGCTGTCCGGTCCGGCCATCGAACGGCTGGAAAACTCGCCCTTTACCCAGATCGTGACCACCAACACGATTCCCCTTAACGACAAAGCCAAGGCCTGCTCCAAGATCAAGGTGCTCTCCATCGCGGGGCTTTTGGCCAAGGCCATCCACAATATTCACACCGAGTCCTCGGTGAGCGTGCTGTTCACCTAACCGGGCGACGCACGGCCGGCCGAAAAAAACCATGTTTCGCCCCAGGGCGCAAAGGAGATACCCGATATGAGTCAGACCCAGTCCCTCGCCGTCAAGACCCGCGCGGGCCTCGGCAAAGGCGCCTGCCGCAAGCTGCGCGCAGACGATATGGTCCCCGGCGTTTACTATGACGCCAAGGGCGTCAACGTTCCGGTCATGGTCGAGCACCTGCCCCTGCAGAAGCTCTACTCCAAAATCGCCTCCTCCCACGTCTTCGATCTCCTGATCGACGGCGAGTCCGGCCAGGAGACCAAGCCCGCCCTGGTCTGGAAGGTCGAGCACCATCCGACCAAGCCCCGCATCACCCACGTCGACTTCTACGGCGTGGATCTGACCAAGGAAATCCAGGTCCGCGTGCCCGTCGAAGTGGTGGGCAAGTCCAAGGGCCAGGTCAAGGGCGGCCAGCTTGAGATCCACCGCGAGTCCATCGAGGTCCTCTGTCTGCCCCTGGTCATCCCGGACAAGATTGTCCTGGACATCACCAATGTCGACATCAACGAGAGCATCCTGATCGCCGACGTCGTCCTGCCCGAGGGCGTCAAGGCTGTCTACGACAACAACTATGCCGTCATCGGCGTCCTGGCCGCCGCGGCCGAGGCCGCCGGCGAAGGCGCCTAGCCTCGCAGGGTTCCGTTTTCGCGTATGCGGCGGGGCGCGTTTTCCGGCGCGCCCCGCCTCTTTTCGCGCGAAAGCCCCTTGACTTCCCCACCCGCCATGGCCGTTTCCGCCCTCATCGTGGGCCTGGGCAACCCCGGGCCGAGATACGCCGCCACCCGCCACAATTTCGGCTTCATGGTCCTCGACGCCCTCATGGAGCGCGCCCGGGAACTCGGCGGCGCGCCCAAGGCGACGCTGACCGGCCGCAAGGATCTCGAGGCCGTCACCGTCTCCCTGCCGGTGCTGCCCGGCGGGGCCTTTGCCCAGTTTGCCTGCGTCAAGCCGCTGACTTTCATGAATCTCAGCGGCCGGGCCGTGCGGGCCGCCCTGGATTTCTACAAACTCGCCCCGACCGACGTCTTTGTCCTGCACGACGAACTCGACCTGCCCCTTGGGCGCATGCGCCTCAAGCGCGGCGGCGGCAACGCCGGCCACAATGGGCTCAAGTCCATCAACCAGGAACTGGGCAGCCCGGAGTTCGTGCGCCTGCGCCTGGGCATCGGCCGCCCCGAGGGCCGGGACGTGGCCGGTTACGTGCTCGAAGCCTTTCGCGGCGACGAGATGTCCGTGGTGCGCAAGGTCATGCCGGCGGCCGTGGACGGGATCATGGCCTTTTACGAAGACGGCCTCGAAGCGGCCCAGCGCCGCGTGGGCGGCTTTGACGCCGTGCCCCCGCCGCCGCCCCAGCCGTAGCGCGTCTCCTCGCCATTGGCCTCCCTTGTCTTGGGGGCACAGCGCGAAGGGCCTGAATTTTCCATAACAAAAACCGATGGTTCTCCGTGGGCGCGCCCGAGCGTGGCGGGCCGTCCGATGTTTCGCCCCTGGCCTGCGGGCAAAAGTCGCATTTTTGCAAATCCCTGTCCGCCCCGCCGCCGCCCTGGGGCGGCCCCCTCGGCAGCCCCCAACCCTTATGGGAAGCGGTTTTCCGGCTGTCGCTGGAATCCATGGACACAAGGGGACAAGTACGCTATTTTGCATTGAAGACGGTACAGACGTTTTGTTTGGCGAACGTTTGGCCGGGAGGAGTCGCACGGTGTTTTCCGAGGAGCAGCTAGTCGTTTATCCGGCCCAGGGTGTGGGCAGGGTCGAACGGATCGAGACCCAGGTCATCGGGGGCGCCTCGGCCGACTTTTTTATTGTGCGTATTTTAAGCAACAACGTCACCTTGATGGTGCCGGTCAAAAACGCCGCCAACGTGGGGCTGCGGCCCCTGTGCACGGCCGAACAGGGCGCGGCCATCATCGAATCCCTCAAGGACCGCTCCGACTTCACCGGCTACACCGGGCAGAACTGGAACCGCCGGTACCGGGAGTATTCCGAGAAGCTCAAAAGCGGCGATCTGGCCGACGTGGCCTACGTGCTCAAGGAACTGCTGCTCATTGGCCAGAACAAGGAACTGTCCTTTGGCGAGCGCCGGCTCCTGGAACAGGCGACCAGCCTGCTCACCCTGGAACTGGCCCTGGCCCTGGACAAGGACCAGCAGGACATCAAGGACGTGATAAACGAGATCTTCGCCGACGTCCTGCAACCCAAACCCGAAGAATAGGACCGCGATCCCAAGACTTTGGGCCGCCATGGGCCGACCGCCCTTGACACCCCCGCGAAAAAGTATATGGATCGTTCCAGGCCGTTGCCGGCCTATCCTCCACTTGCCTTGGCCCCCGTAACATAGCGAGTCGCCCGCTCCTCCATAGGGGCGCGGACGCGACGAACTCACGCTGCATCGGGTTTTCACACACTATCAATATGCGCATTTCCGCGCCGGGCTATTTCTGTGAGCAATGCACCCAAACGCCGCGGGCGAAATCCTCAGCCGGCCCCTGCACCCGTGCTTTCCGATCCCATCGAAAGCGACGACATCCTGCAACCCGCCGCTGTAAAGTCCAGTCTCATGGAGGGCAACTCCATGAACCTTTCCGAGCTCAAGCTCAAAAGCATGCCCGAGCTCATGGACTTGGCGGTCCAGTACAACGTCGAAAACCCCAACGGCATGCGCAAGCAGGAGCTCATATTTGCCCTGTTGCAGAGCTGCGCCTCCCAAAACGGGGCCATCTTCGGTGAAGGCGTGCTGGAGATTCTGCCCGACGGCTTCGGCTTCCTGCGCTCGCCCATGTACAGCTACATGCCCGGCCCGGACGACATCTATATTTCGCCCTCCCAGATCCGCCGGTTCGGCCTACGCAAGGGCGACGTCATCTCAGGCCAGATCCGGCCGCCCAAGGAAGGCGAGCGCTATTTCGCCTTGCTGCGGGTCGGCGAAATCGGGTTCGCGCCTCCCGAAGCCTCGCGAAACCTCGTACTCTTCGATAACCTCACGCCGCTGTATCCCGACAAGCGCTTCGTCATCGAAAACGGCGCCGAAAATTATTCCTCCCGAGTCATCGATCTCCTCGCCCCCATCGGCCACGGCCAGCGCGGCATCATCGTCGCCCCGCCCCGCACCGGCAAGACCATGCTGCTCCAGACCCTGGCCAACTCCATCAGCGCCAACCGCCCCGACGTCTTCCTCATCGTGCTCCTCATCGACGAACGTCCCGAGGAAGTCACGGACATGGAGCGCACGGTCAAGGCCGAGGTCGTTTCCTCCACCTTTGACGAGCCGCCCCAGCGCCATGTCCAGGTCGCGGAAATGGTCATCGAGAAGGCCAAGCGCCTGGTCGAGCGCAAGATCGACGTGGTGATCCTGCTGGATTCCATCACCCGCCTGGGCCGCGCCTACAACGCCGTCACCCCGTCCTCGGGACGCGTGCTTTCCGGCGGCCTCGACGCCAACGCCCTCCAGCGGCCCAAGCGCTTTTTCGGCGCGGCCCGCAACATCGAAGGCGGCGGCTCCCTGACCATCATCTCCACGGCGCTCATCGACACCGGCTCCCGCATGGACGAAGTCATTTTCGAAGAGTTCAAGGGCACCGGCAACATGGAAATCTATCTGGACCGCCACCTGTCCGAGAAGCGCGTCTTCCCGGCCATCGACATCAACCGGTCCGGCACCCGCAAGGAAGAGCTGCTCCTTGATCCCGACGTCCTCAACCGCGTCTGGATCCTGCGCAAGCTCCTGGCCCCCATGAGCCCCATCGACTCCATGGAGTTTCTCCTGGGCAAGATGCGCGGCACCAAAAGCAACCGCGAGTTCCTCGACCTCATGAACCGGTAGCCGCCGGTTCCTTCTTCCCAATCACCAAGGCGGATCGCCCCTGCGGCGGTCCGCCTTTTTTTGCCTCCTTGCCCTGTTCAAGTTTCCTTAAGGGTTTTTAACCAAAGCCGCCGGGCGCTTTTCTTCCCGGCCGGTTCGGCGTATAGGCCGGCCATGGACGCCCCAAGCTTGCATCGCCGGCCGGGCACGCCCCGGCGGCTGGCGGCGACCCTGGTCGCCATCTGGCTCATCGTCTCCCTGCTCGCCCCTCCCTTGGTCCAGGCCTCCTTTTTTTCTTTCGACCTCAAGGACGAACGGGAGCTCGGCGAGAAATTCAACATCATGATCCGATCCCGGATGCCGCTTATCGAGGACACCGAGATCAACGACTACGTGACCGGCGTGGTGGACCGGCTGATCAAGGTCATGCCGCCCCAGCCCTTTCCCTTCACCGTCGGCATCATCAACAACAACGCCGTTAACGCCTTTGCCGGACCGGCCGGCTACGTCTTCGTCTTCACCGGGCTGATCCTCCAGATGGAGCACGAGTCCGAAATGGCCGGCGTCCTGGCCCACGAACTGGCCCACGTCAGCCAGCGCCACATCGCCAAGCGCGTGGCCGAGATGAAGCTTCTCAGCATCGGCCAGCTCGTCGGCGTCTTGGCCGGCGTGGTGCTGGGCTCGACCACCGGCAACCAGGACCTCGGCTCCATGGTGGCCATCGGCTCCCAGGCCGCCACGGCCCATGCCTATCTCAAATACTCCCGCGACGACGAACGCGAGGCCGATCAGGTCGGCATGAACTACCTGGTCGCCGCCGGCTACCAGCCGGGCGGCCTGGTGGAAGCCTTCGAGACCATGAAAAAGCTGCGCTGGATGCAGGGCGGCGGGGTCATCCCGACGTACCTCAGCACCCACCCCGGCCTTGAGGAACGCATGGGCTACCTCAAGGACCGGATAAAGATGCTCCCCAAGGACATCCAGGACCGCAAGAACAACGACGCCGCCTTCAAGCGCGCCCAGGTGCTGGTGCGCGCCCGCTACACCGACGCCAAAAACGCCGTGGCCTATTTCCGTAAGCTCGGCGACAAGATGACCTGCCTGGACAAGCTTGGCTTGGCCATCGCCCTGTCGCGTTCCCTGGAGGACGTGGGACAGGCCCGGGCCGCCTTTGACGAGGCCGTGGCCTGCGCCCCGAACGATCCGCTGGTCCTGCGCGAGACGGGCCGCTATTATCTCAAGGTGCGCGACTTCGCCCGGGCCAAAAGCCTACTCGAAGCGGCCCTGCGCCAAAACCCCACCGACATCGACGCCAATTTCGAATACGGCCGGATGCTGGCCCAGGAAGGCAAGCCGGCCCAAGCCGTCAGCTACCTGGAAAAAGTCCGCCTGCGGGTGCCGGAAAACGCCGAAATCCGGTCCATCTACGGCCAGATCCTCGGCCAATCCGGTGACCTCTTCCACGCCTATCTCCAGTTGACCTACGCCGCCGTCTACGAGAACAATCCTCCCCAGGTGAAGTTTCAGCTGGGCAAGGCCAAGGCGGCGGCCAAGACCGACGCCGACCGGCGCGAGCTGGCCAAGCTGGAAGAGACCATCCAAAAACGCTCCGAATTCTGGAAAAAAAGGATCATGGAATGAACGACTCGCTGCTCGTGCGCCTGCCCAAGGGCGAAGACCTGCTGTCCGCCCTGGTGGCCATCTGCCTGGAGAAGAACATCACCAAGGGCCACGTGAGCCTGATCGGCGCCCTGGAAAAAGCCGAGCTCGGCTACTATCCCCAGGACACCCGCAAATACGTCACCCATACCTTGAACGAAGGCACGGAAATCCTGGCCGGACTCGGCAACGTGTCCCTCAAGGACGGCCAGCCCATCATCCACCTGCACCTCACGCTGCTTAAGGGCGACTTCACCATCACCGGCGGCCACGCCATGCCCGGCAACATCATCTTTGCCGGCGAAGCCTGCATCACCCCCATCGAAGGCCCGCGCCTGCACCGCGGCCTCGACGCCGCCACCGGCCTGCCCCTGTGGGACCAGACCGGGATGTAAAAAACACACCTGCCGGGCGGCCGGGAGACGTTGCTCCCGGCCGCCCGGCAGGTTGAGATGATGATGGCGTCGAGGGCTTGGTTCACGTTCAAGAAAAGCCGCGACGCCATTTGGCGCGTCAACGATTCGGAATCATTGTTTTTATTTGCAAAAACCCGTAATTGTTTGCGAACGCCGGCCTGACGACGCGCCCCTAAGCCGGGACGGCCGGCTCTTCGGCCTGGCCGGCCGGCTCGAACAACTCCCGTCGCACCCGGTCGCGCTCCCGGTCGATCTGTTCGGCGCTGGCCCCGAGTTCACGCAAAAGATAGCTGGACATGGCTAGCGCCACCTCGCCCTCGCCGGAAAAAACCGCCTTCGCCCCTTCCTGGCGCAACGTCTGGGCTTCGCGCAGATAGCCGGCCCGGCTGACGATGCGGATCTCCGGCCGCAGCTCCAGGGCAGCCTCCACGATCTCCCGCGCCGGCAGGCCAGAAGCCGTGATGAACAGGCTCGCCGCCGTCTCGATGCCGGCGTGGAGCTGGATCTCCCGGCTGGCCGCGTCGCCGTGCACCACCCGCGTGCCCGAGGCGGCCAGGGCGCGCACGGTGTCGATGTTGAGCTCCACCACCACCGGCTCGATGCCGTTGTCGGCCAGGATGCGGCACAGCGTGCTGCCCACCGGCCCATAGCCGACCACGATGGCGGACAAGCGGTCGCCGGCGGTTTTGGTCGCGTCCTCGGCCGCCGGACGGGACGGCCGGCCCCGTCCCCGGGTCAGGCGCGCGGCCAAGGGGGCCACGCCCTGATAGAGCCAGGGATTGAGGATGATGGACACCACCGAAGCGGCCACCAGGGCCGTGCCGGCCTCCTTGGGCAGGATGCCCAGGCTCGTGGCCAGCGTCGCCAGAATAAACGAAAATTCGCCGATCTGGGCCAGGGCCGCCGAAACCGCCAAGGCCACGGCCAAGGGCCGGCCAAGGGCCAGCACCACGATCAGGGCGGCCAGGGGCTTGCCCAGAAGCACGATGCCCAGCGTCGCCAAGGCCAGGGGCCACTGGGTCACCAACGCGGCCGGGTCGAGCAACATGCCCACGGACACGAAAAAGAGCACGGCAAAGGCGTCACGCATGGGCATGGCGTCCGAGGCCGCCCTGGCCCCGAATTCCGACTGCCCGACGATCATGCCGGCCAAAAAGGCCCCCAGGGCCATGGACGCCCCGAAAAAGACCGCCGCGCCCACAGCTAGTCCCAAAGCCGAGGCCAGCACGGCCAGGGTGAACAGCTCCCGCGATCCCGTGCGGGCGATGTGGCCGAAAAAGCGCGGCAGCAGGTAGCGACCGGCCACGGCCGTCACGGCGACCAGGGCGATCAGCTTGCCGCCGGCCACGGCCAGGGTCCGGCCCAGGCCGGCCTCGCCCGCTCCGGGGCCGTAAAGCGCGGGCAACAGCACCAACACCACGATGGTGAACAGATCCTCGACGATGAGCCAGCCCACGGCGATATGCCCGGTGGGCGTGTGCAGGGCCTTGTTGTCGGCCAAGACGCGGGTCAGCACCACCGTGCTGGCCACGGAGATGGCCGTGCCGAAGACCGCCCCGGCCGTCCAGGACCAGCCCAGGGCGTGGGTGACCACCGTCCCCAGGGCCGCCGAGGCCGCGATCTGGGCCACGGCCCCGGGCACGGCCACGCCGCGCACGGCCACGAGGTCTTTCAAGTGGAAATGCAGTCCCACCCCGAACATGAGCAGGATGACGCCAAGCTCGGCGAACTGGTTGGCGATGGAGCCGTCGGCCACAAATCCCGGGGAGAACGGGCCGATGCAGTAGCCGGCCACGAGATAGCCGACGATGGGCGACAGCGACAGGCGCTTGGCCACCAGCCCCAGGGCCAGGGCGGCCACCAGACCGGCGGCCAGGGTCACGATCAGGTCAATGTCGTGCGGCATCAAGCCTCCTTGCCGCAACACTGAGAACCGCCGCCGGTTTGGGCGACGTAAACGTCATGCTGCAGGGCGTATGGCGGGCCGGCGCTGCCCCGGCCCGCCGGGTTGTCGATCAGAGCTGCAGGAATTCCTTGCTGCCGCACAGCGGACAGCAGGTTCCGCCCGGATGTTTCGTGCCGCAGGAGGCGCAGGCCACCTCCACGTCCGCGCCTTCGGGGTGTTTTTCGCCGCACAGCCGGCAATGGGTGAAATCCGGATCGTTTTCGGCCTGACACTTGGGGCAGGTCCATGGAACGCGCGGGTCGGACATGGCTGGCCTCCTGGCGGGATTTCGCGGCGCGACAGCACCGTGTGGGTTCCACCCTACACGAAAGCCGCCGTGAAAGCCAAGCCGAGGCCGTTTCGTCGCGCCCTGGCGCATTGACACTTCAGGCCGGCCTCCGGTAGGCCCTAACCCATGCGTGACGCGTCGCCTTCTTCCGAGGCCGAACTCGCCGCCGGCCAGGCCCAGCGCCTGCAAGAGGCGGTGGAGAGCCTTTTTGCCTGCTGCCAGACCCGCATCGCCCTGCAAAGCGAGCGGTTCGGCCTGCCGCCGGCCGCCATGCGGGCGCTGATCGCCCTGGGCGAAACCCGCTACCTGGCCCCTGGCGAACTCGGCCGGCGTCTTGGCGTCACCAAAAGCCGCGTCACGGCGCTCACCGCCGACCTGACCCGCCGGGGCCTCATCGAACGCCGCACCGACCCGGCCGACGCCCGGGTGACGCTTTTAAGCCTCACCCCGGCCGGCAAGCGCATGCGCGATGAAGTCCGGGAATTCCTGGCCGGCCTGTTCGCCGCCATCCTCGGCCAGGTGGACCCGGCCCAGCGCGAAGCCCTGCTTGCTTCCCTGGACATGCTGCACCGCTGCATGGACGCCGTGCGCGCCGACATCGCCGGCTAAACGCCGCCCATCCGCCTCTTTCCCTTTAGGCTCGGGCCGCGACGAGGCTCTTCACAGCATTGCCCCTTTGGTTCATAGTGCCGCCCATGGAAATTCCCGTTTTGCCCGACGTCACCGTCGTTTTCGGCTTGGCCGTGGTGGTCATCCTGGTCTGCCACCGCATGAAGGTGCCGGCCATCGTCGGCATGTTGCTGACCGGAATGCTGTGCGGCCCCCATGGATTGGGGCTTGTCCGCTCGGCCCACGACGTCGAAATCCTGTCGGAAATCGGCGTCATCATGCTCCTTTTCACCATCGGCCTGGAACTCTCCCTGGCCGACCTGTCGCGCCTCAAACGCCCGGTGTTTATCGGCGGTTCGGCCCAGATGGCGCTCACCTGGGCCGTGTTCTTCGCCGTGCCCTACTATCTGCTGGACTTCTCCGGCGGCTCCTCGGTGCTCATCGGCATGTTGGCCGCCCTGTCCAGCACGGCCATCGTGCTCAAGACCTTGCAGGAGTGCGCCCAGATGGAGGCTCCCCACGGCCGGGTAAGCCTGGGCATCCTCATCTTCCAGGACTTGCTGGCCGTGCCCATGATGCTGTCCGTGCCGCTGCTGGCCGGGCGCACCTTCGGCTTCACCAACTCCATCGTCTACACCGTGGGCAAGGGCGCGCTCATCTTGGTCCTGCTGGTCTTTTTCGCCAAAAAGATCATGCCCAGGCTGCTGCTTTCCATCGTGCGCACCCGCAGCCGCGAACTCTTTCTCATGACCGCCCTGGCCATCTGCATGGCCGTCAGCCTGCTCACCGCCTCCATCGGCCTGTCCCTGTCCCTGGGGGCCTTCCTGGCCGGGCTGCTCCTGTCCGGCTCGGACTACCGCGAAAACCTCCACGAAGCCGTGCTGCCCTTCAAGGACGTCTTCACCTCGCTGTTTTTTATTTCCATCGGCATGTTGCTCAACGTCGGGTCGGCCTCGGCCCATCTGGCCGAGGTGATCGTGGCGGCCGTGCTGCTGCTCGTCACCAAGGCCGTCCTGGCCGGCACCGCCGCCCGCATCCTGGGCTACCCGACCCGCACCGCCGTGCTGGTCGGCATGGCCCTGTGCCAGGTCGGTGAATTCTCCTTCATCCTGGCCAAGACCGGCTTTGATAAGGACGTCATCTCCGAGCATTTCTACCAGAAATTCCTGGCCGCCAGCATCCTGACCATGGTGCTGGCCCCGTTTTGCATCACGCTCGCCCCGCGCATCGCCGCCATGGTCTGCCGTTGGCTGCGGGTGTGCGACGCGCCAGACGAATTGCCCGCCGCCCACTACAGCAACCACCTCATCATCCTGGGCTTCGGGGCCGGCGGCCGCCAACTGGCCCGGGCGGCGAAAAACGCCGAGATCCCCTACGTCATCCTGGAAATGAACCCGGACACGGTGCGAAACGAAGCGAAAAAGGGCGAACCCATCCTTTTTGGCGACGCCTCCAAACCCGGCGTGCTGTCCCATATCTGCGTCCAGGAGGCCAAGGCCCTGGCCGTGGTCATCTCCGACGCGGCCGCCTCGCGCCGGGCCGTGGAAATCGCCCGCCAGGAAAACCCGGCCCTCTACATCGTGGCCCGCACGCGGTTCAACACCGAAATCACCGCCCTGCTCGACCTCGGGGCCAACGACGTCATCGCCGAGGAATTCGAGGCTTCCCTTGGCGTCTTCACCAGGGTCATGGACAAGTTCATGATCCCGCGCGACGACATCGAGAGGATGGTGGCCGACATCCGGCGCGAGGGTTATAAATCCATGCTGCCGGGCAGCTTCGACGAGCTGGCCATCCATGTGCCGGACAAGTCCCTGGCCGGGCTGCACGTGGCCGTGTTCACGGTGGATACGGCCTCGCCCCTGGCCGGCCGGTCGCTCATGGACGTGCACCTGCGCCGGGAACACGACCTGACCGTGGCCGCCGCCCGGCGCGGCGAGGAATTCGTGCCCAACCCCGACGGCCCGTTCGTGCTGTCCGCCGGCGACCGGCTCTACGTCATGGGCACGGCCGAGGCCTTGAAGAAAGGCGTGGGGCTTTTTCGAGGGGAGTGAGGGGGGAAGAGAGGAGAAGAGGCCTCCGGCGGCTGGGGGCCTGAGGCCCC
>ALAO01000107.1 GCA_000307955.1 Solidesulfovibrio magneticus str. Maddingley MBC34
CCCCCGGCCGCCGGAGGCATCTTTTCTTCGCCCTTCAGGCCGCGCTTGGCGGCGACGCGGGCCAGGGCGGCGTCGAGTTCGTGCATGTCGATGGGTTTGGCCACGTAGTCGTCGAAGCCGGCTTGGAGCATCCGTTCGCGGTAGCCTTTGACGGCGTGGGCTGTCAGCGCCACGGCCGGGGTGGCGGCGGCCGGTCCGAAGCGGGCCGGGTCGCGCAGCAGGGCCAGGGTCTCGGGTCCGCTGAGCTCCGGCATTTCCACGTCCATGAGCACGCAATCGAAGGGCGTTTCGGCCAGGACGGCCAGGGCCTGGTGGCCGCTGTCCACGGCCGTGACCATGTGCCCCCGGCGTTCCAGGAGCCGCTTGGCCACGATCTGGTTGATGGTGTTGTCCTCGACCAGCAGCAGGCGAAGGGGGATGACCGGCCCGGCCGGCCCGGCCGGAGCAGGGGGCGCAGCGGCGGTTTCGGGCTGGGCCTTGGGCAGGCCGAAGACGGCGGTGAAGAAGAAGGTGCTGCCCCGGCCCGGATCGGAGGTGACCCCAATGTGGCCGCCCATGAGGGTCACGAGGTTTTTGCTGATGGAAAGCCCCAGGCCCGTGCCGCCGGCCCCCCGGTTGAGGCTGGCGTCGAGCTGGGTGAAATAGTCGAAGATGCGGGCCTGCTGGTCGGGCGGAATGCCGATGCCGTCGTCGGACACGTTGAAACGCAGGGACAGCATGCCCGGCTTCCGGGAGGCGTCCGGGTTGAGGCTCACGGCGACGCGCACGAAGCCGTTCTTGGTGAATTTGAGGCCGTTGGACACGAGGTTGGCCACGATCTGGGCCAGTCGGCCGGGGTCGCCGACCAGGTCGTCGGGCACGTCCGAGGCGATGTCCAAAGACAGGCGGGTGCCGCCTCGCCTGGCCCGGGCGTCAAAAAGGCGCAGGCACACGCCAAGGGCCTGGCGCAGGGAGAATCGGGAACGGGCAAGCTCCATGCGTCCGGCCTCGATGCGGGAAAAATCGAGGATGTCGTTGATGATTTCCAGCAGATGGACGGCGGACTGGTGGGCCAGGTCGAGATAGTCGCGCTGCTCGGGGGTGAGTTCGGTAGCCGCGGCCAGTTCGATCATGCCCATGATGCCGTTCATGGGGGTGCGGATTTCATGGCTCATGGTGGCCAGGAACTGCGACTTGGCGTGGTTGGCGGCCTCGGCGGCTTCCATGGCCCGGGTGAGGCGCTGCCGGGTGCGCATGAGTTCGGTGACGTCGATCATGGCCTCGATGATGGACAGCGAACCGGGCAGGCGGCGGGCGGTCTTGTACATGACGCGCTCGCCTTGCAGGGTGTTGACGAGGCATTCGCGTTCGCGCACCAGGCCGGACTCGTCGGCCAGGACCGGACAGGTTTCCTTGTTGCACAGCGAATTCTTGCAGGAAAGGCCCGTGGCGTCCTTGCCGAACAGCCGTTCGGCGGCGGGATTCTGGTATTCGAGGCGGCGGTCGCCGTCGGTATCCACGCGCACCTTGACGATGGGGATGGGGGCGCTGTCCAGGACCATTTCCAGGTCGCGGCGGGCCAGCACGCTTTCGGTGACGTCGAGGACCAGGGCCTGGACGGCGACGACCCGGCCGGCGTCGTCGCGGCGCAGCTGGATATGATTGGTGACGTGGCACACACGGCCGTCGGCGGTGCGCTGGCGGTAGTCCAGGGCAAAGGCGTCGCGGCCGGCGTCGGCCGCCTCGCGCAGGGCCGCCCTGGCCCGGTCCCGGTCCTCGGGATGGATGAGGTCCCAGGGCGAACGTCGGCCGGAGAGTAGTTCCTCGCGGGAAAAGCCGAACCGGTCGATATTGGAGGAAACGTAGGAGACCGGCCCGACCTCGCCGTCCTTGACGGAACAACGGATCAGATAGGCCGGGCTGGCTTCCAGGATGAGCCGGGCCATGTCGGCGTCGGATACGTCTTCGCCGTCCAGTGCCTGGGGCGCGTCGGCTGGACGTCGCAATCGGGGGGCAAGGTCGTCGTCAGGGTCGATCATAAACGGCACCCGTGGTGGACGGCGACCGAAGGGGTCCGGCGTCCGCGTCTAGCCCTGGTATATGCCAAGGCGGAAGCCTTGGAAAGAGGCCCTGGGCGCGGTTTCTTTTTGGGCGCTTTGCGGATATGTCCCGGGTCGTGTATGCTGCACCCGTCGCCCGGCCCGGCCCGGGCCCAAGGAGTCGATATGGACCGTCGTAACGCGGGATTGTGGAAGACGATGCAAATCCTGGGACTGGCCGTCGCGGCGGCCTTTTGGCTTTCGGCCGTCCTGGTTCCGGCGGCTCTGGCCCAGAAGGCCGGACCGCTGACCTTTGGCGTGCTGCTGCCGATGACCGGCCCTCTGGCCGAATTCGGCAAGACGTCCAAGGCCGCCCTGGAGCTGGCTCAGGCCGACATCAACGCCTACCTGGCCGCTTCGGGCCAGGGCGGGACGGCGACGTTTCTGATCGAAAACACCGGCGGCAACCCGGAGCAGGCGCTGGAAAAGCTCAAGTCCCTGGCCGGGCGCGGGGTGCGGGCGGTCATTGGCCCCTATTCCGACGACGAGGCCGAGGCCTGCCTGGAATTCGCCGACAAAAACAACATCGTGCTCATAAGCCAGGGCAGCTCCGGCCCGTTTCTCTCCAAGAAGGGCGACAACCTGTTTCGCCTTTCGCCCTCGGACACCTATCAGGCCGAGGCGGTCACCGGGCTCATGCGCCAGGAGGGCGTGACGGCGGTCGTCCCCTTGTGGCGGGCCGACCGGTTTGGCGACGACATGGTCGTGCACGTCAAGGCGCGCTTCAAGCAGCTTGGCGGCGCGGCTCTGCCGGGATCGCGCTATTCCGCCGACCGCAAGGATTTCGCGCCCATCCTCGACGATCTGGCCAAGCAGCTGGCCCAGGCCCAGCGGACCGGCGCGTCGGCCAAGGCGGCGATCTATTTCGCCGGCGGCGAGGAGATCGTGCCCATTCTCAAGGCGGCGGCCAAGCGGCCGGAGCTGGTTGGCGTGGGCTGGTACGGTTCCAGCGCCACGGCCATGCTCGACGCCATCGCCAAGGACCCGGAGAGCGCGGCGGCGGCCATGAAGGTGCGCCTGGCCAGTCCCCGCTACGGCGAGGGCGGGGCCAACGTCTACGGACTTATCGAGCGGCGCATCCAGGAAAAGACCGACACCTTTCCCGACGCCCAGAGCGTGGCCGCCTATGACGCGGCCTGGGCGGCCTTTTTCACGGCCCAGGCCGTGGGCGGCACGTCGGATTTCGCCCGGTTCAAGCAGGGGCTGGTCCAGACCTGCGAACGCATGTACGGCGCCACCGGCTGGCTGGCGCTCAACGAGCACGGCGACCGTCGCGAGGACTGGGATTTTGATTTCTGGGTGCTGCGCACCGAAAACGGCAAGCCGTTCTGGGAAAAGGCGGCCCGTTACCAGTTCGAGCCGGGCACGGCCAAGGAGCTGTTCCTCAGTTCGGGTAAGAAGTAGCCGGTCCTGTCGATACGAAATGCAGCGGCCCGCCCCGGGACAACCGGGGCGGGCCGCTTTGCGTCGCGGGCTAGACGTCCAGCTCCAGGGGCACGGTCAGGTAGACGTCGGTGCCCTGGCCGGGCTGGCTGTCCATGCAGATGCCGCCGCCCATGAGGCCGACCAGCCGGCGGGTGATGGCCAGCCCCAGGCCCAGGCCGCCGAAACGGCGCGAGGCCGAGGCGTCTTCCTGGGTGAAGGGCTCGAAAATATACTCCAGCTTGGCGTCGGTCACCCCCATGCCCGTGTCCGAAATCATGGCCAACAGCCGCCAACGTTCGCCGTTCGACCCGGACGTCAGCCGGCCGCCGACGAACAGCCGGGCTTCGCCGCCCATGGTGAAGCGCACGGCGTTGCTCATGAGGTTGGCCAGGGCCTGGGTAAGGCGCGCCGCGTCGCCGACAAGCGTCGTCGGCAGCTCGGGCGAGATGTCGACCGCCAGGGCCACCCCCTTGGCCTTGGCCATGTCGGCGACGCGGCCGGCCACCTCCAAGGCGATGAGCCCGGGACTGAACGGCTGGCGGCGCAGCACCACCCGGTTGGCTTCGAGGCTGGCGTAGTCGAGCATGGCGGCGATGACGTCGAGCATGGCCTGGCCGGATTTGACGGCCTGGGCCAGACCGGCCTGGGTCGGGGCGGGCAAGTCGCAGTCCTGGACGTGCTCGAGCATCCCGAGCATGATGTTTAAGGGCGTGCGCAGCTCATGGGACAGCACGGCCAGGAATTCGGTCTTGGCCCGGCTGACGGCCTCGGCCGCCTTGCGGGCCCGGGCCAGATCATCGGCCCGCTTGCGCTCGGTGACGTCCATGGCCAGGCAGACCACGCCTTCTTCGCCCGCGTCCTGGCCGCGCAGCAGCGCCAGGGACACCAGCACCGAAAGCGTGCGGCCGTCCTTGCCGCACAAGGTTTTTTCCAGGCCGGTCATGCCGCCGGAGGCCAGCAGTTCCGTCACCGGGGCCGAGGTCAGAAAGACGCCCAGGGGATCGCCAGGGGGGAAAAGGCTGGTGGCCGGCAGGCCGACGAGCTCCTCCGGGGCGTAGCCGAGCATGTCGCTGCCGGCCCGGTTGCACAGGCGCACGTGGCCTTCCCGATCGATGACCCACAAGGCCTCGTTGACGTTGGACAGAATGCGTTCCAGGGACTCCTTGGCCCGGGCCAGGCCTTCCCGGGAAGCGACCAGGCCGTCGGCCATGGCGTTGAAGGCCGCGGCCAGCTTCCGAGTTTCGGTCGGGCCGACCACCGGGGCGCGCACCGACAGGTCGCCGTCGGCAATGGCTCCCACGGCTTGCCCCAGCCGAGCCAGGGGACGGGTCAGGCCGCGCGTCCACCAAAACGAAGCCATAAAGGCCAGGAAGGCGGCCACGGCGGCCACGGCCATGGCCCATTGCCGCAGTTGCGACATTTCGGAGGCGATGGTCTGGTGCAGGGGCGCGGCCACCACCACCGACAAGTCGTGCCGGCCCACGGGAGCTGCACCGATGATGCTTGGCTGGCCGGCGAACTCGTCGGTTGCGGCGAGTTCGCCGCCAAGGGCCAACAGCTGCGCCACGGCCGTGGGCAGGGCGGCCCGGGTAAGCCCGCCCCCGTCGGCTTCGGCCGGCAAGAGCAGCCTGTTGCCCCCAACCAGGCCGGCGACGCCGCCATGTTCCAGGCGCAGGGCCATGATCGGGGCGATGATTTCGGACAGGGGCACGGTGACGAAAAAAACGCCCAAGGGTTCATGGAAGGCGTCCTGCCGGGCCAGGGCCATGGCCAGACTGGCGCTTTGCCCGGCGTGCTCCAGATGCAGGACCGAGGCGACGACGCCGGGATTGGCCAGGGCCTCGTCGATCAGGGCGGCATCGGCGGCCGGGGCGGGCGCGTCGGTATAGCCGGAGCGGGTGACGGCATACTCGCGCTGGCCTTGGGGATTGACGAAGGCGATGGCGGAAAAGGCGAAGCGGTATTGGCCGAAAAGCGCCTGGAGCACATGGTAGTCATGGGTCGCGGCGAAACGGTCCAGGTCGCGGGCGCTGGCCAGAAGCCGCAGCCGGTTTTCGCCTTGGGCGACGGCCATGGCCGTTTCCCGGGCTAGGCCGGCGGCCAGGAGCCGCATTTTTTCCTGTTCCTCGCGTTCGAGAACCGCCGCCGCCAGATGAAACATGCCGCCGCCAAGCAGCACGGTCAAAAGCACCACCAAGGCCAACTGGCCCATGAGCGCCTGGGTCTTGATGGACCGGATCATCAGGGCGCGGCGGGCTTGGCCGGACTGGGCAGACAGCCCAAGCGGGCCATGAGGGACTGGGCGTCGGGGCCGGACAGAAATTTGAGAAACCGGACGGCGGCCGGGGACAGGGGCGGTTTATAGGCCAGACCAAAGGGGATGGTCACGGGATAGGCGCCCCGGCCGACGCTTTCCAAAGTCGGCGCGACGCCGCTCAGGGCCAGCGGCGTGAGGTTGGTGGCGGTCATGGCCGCCAGGGAAAAATAGCCGATGGCCCCGGGATGTCCGGCGACCAGGGCCACGGCCTCGGGAGTGGTGTAGGCCACGGCCTGGTCGCGGCAGCCGTCGGCCTCGAAACCTGGGATGGCGGCGTTTAAGAGTTCCCGGGAGGTCTCCGGGGTTTCCCGGCAAACCCGGGCCACGGGCAAGTCCGGGCCGCCAAGCTCCGACCAGTTCTTGACGCGGCCGGCAAAAACGGCCTGGACCTGGGCGCTGCTTAAGCCCTTGACCCCGGTCACCAAGGGGTGGACGGCGAACACCACGGGCGTGGCGGCGAAAACGACCTGGATGAGTCCTGCCGCGATTTCGTCGTCTCGAAGCGCCCGGGCCGTGCGGGCCAGCTCGGCCTTGCCGCCGACAACCAGCCGCATGCCGGCGGTGCTGCCTATGGAATCGGGAAGCTCCACCCGGATGTCGGGATTGTCGCGCTTGAAGCGCTCGGCCAAAAGGCGCAGCAGGTCCTGGCTGTCGCCGGTGCCGGGGATGGTCAGGACGGTTTCCCCGGCGGCCAGGGCCGCTGGCGGGCACAGCCCGGCCAATCCCAAACAAACGGCCAGCATGGCCAGGGGCACGCGGCGCGCCAAGCGTGTCAAAGGGGCGAAAGACATGGCTCCTCCGATCAGGCCTGCCTGGAGCGTTGCCCCAGGGCGGCATGCAGCAACGCCAACAGCCCCCACAGGGCGGCGGTGGCGGCCAGGGTGAACAGGATCAGACGCACGCGTTCGGACGTCATGCCGGCCAGGGCTTCCCGGTGCCGGGCCTCCACGGCCGAAAGGTCGAACCGGGGGCCGAGGCGGGCCGCGAAATCCACGGCCAGGTGTTGGTAAGCCCGGTCCCAGTCGCCGCCGGCGGCGGCGGGGTCGGGCAGAAACGTCTTGTCGGCGGCGTTAAGGGTCAATATCGCCAGCCGGTAGCGCTGCTCGGACAGCTTTTCCGGGGTCGGCCAGTCGGCTCGGGCCGCGGCCAGGGCGATAACGAGCCAGCCGGCCCCGGCCAGCAGGAACAGGCGCTTGTGGACAGCCGGACTCAACGCCGTCTCCGCCGCCCCTTGCGTTTGGCCGAAGGCACGGCCAGGGGCGCTTCGCCGCCTTCGATGAGCGTGAGGTCCACGGCCAGCCGGCCGAGGTCCACGCCGGAGAGTTCCACCGACACCGGCTGGCCCAGGCGGAAGCGCCGGCCGGTGCGTTCGCCGATGAGCTCGTGGCGTTCGGCGTTGTGCTGGTAGTAGTCGTCGGACAGGCTCGACAGGCGCACCATGCCCTCGGCCATGACTTCCTTGAGTTCCACCCAGAAGCCGAAGTCGGCGATGGAGCCGATGACGCCGGTGAATTCCCGGCCCACCTTGTCGGCCAGAAACAGCACGGTCACGCGCTTTAAGATCTCGCGTTCGGCTTCCATGGCCACCCGTTCGCGGCGGCTGATGTGCTCGGCCACCTTGGGCAGTTTGGCGGCGAGCTTGGCCGGCGCGCCCTTGCCGGCGGCCACGGCCTTGAGCGACCGGTGGACGACCAGATCGGCGTAGCGGCGAATGGGCGAGGTGAAGTGGCAGTAGCAGGTGGAGGCCAGGCCGAAATGGCCGTCGTTTTTGGGCGAATAGGAGGCCTGCATCATGGTGCGCAGGGCCAGCCGGCTGACCAGGAAGTCGACGTCGGAGCCCGAGGCGTCGCGCAGCACGGCCGACAGGTCGCCGGGGCCGGGCTTGACCGGCAGCTTGGTGGCCATGTCGGTGGTGGCCAGGAGCTTGAACAGCGCTTCCAGCTTGGCCGGGTCCGGCTCGGGGTGGACGCGGTAGAGCACCGGCGCTTCGCGTTCGGTGAGGAAGCGGGCCACGGCCTCGTTGGCCGCGACCATGAATTCCTCGACGAGCTGGTGCCCGAAGTGGTGGGCCTTGGGCCGGATGTCCTCGGCCTCGCCCTGGAGATTGAACAGGATTTCCGGCTCGGGCAGGTCGAAGTCGAGGTTGCCCCGGGCGGCGCGCACCTCGTGGATGGCCCGGGCCAGGACCTCGGCCGTTTCCAGCAGCGGCAGGATCTTGCCGAGGTTTTTGCGCTCGTCCTCGTCGCCCAAAAACAGCGCCCGGTTGACCTGGGAATAGGTGAGCCGGGCCTTGCTCTCGATGACGGCCGGGTAGAAGTCGGTGCGCCCGGGCACGCCCTTGGCCGTGAAATCGATCTCGGCCACCACGGCCAGACGCGGCACATGGGGGTTTAAGCTGCACAGCCCGTTGGAGATGCGCTCGGGCAGCATGGGCTCCACGGACTGGGGGAAGTAATACGAGTTGCCGCGCTCGAGCGCTTCCTTGTCCAGGGCCGAGCCCTCGGGCACGTAGTGGGAGACGTCGGCGATGGCGACGAACAGCGTGTAGGCCCGGCCGCGTTTTTTCACGTACACGGCGTCGTCGAAGTCCCGGGCCTTGGCCCCGTCGATGGTGACGAACGGCAGGGCGCGCAGATCCTTGCGATTGGCGAAGTCGGCCTCGCCGGGCTGCTCGGGCAGGGCTTCGGCCTCGCGCAGCACCTTGGGCGGGAAGGGGCCGGGGATGTCGTGGTTGAGCTTTACCAGGCGTTCCTGCACGGACACGTCGCCCTGGGCGCCGAGCAGTTCCAGGCCCCGGCCGGAGTAGAGCTTGTATTCGAGCTTCTCGCCGATGTGCACCTGCATGACGTCGTCGGCCATGGGGTCACGGCCGCCGTCCTTGGGCAGGAAGTCCACCATGAAGCTCATGGTGTGGCGGGGGTCGGTGGGGCGGCACAGGTACAGGTCCGAGGCCATGCGCTTGACCACCCGGCAGGGCAGGGTGACTACGCCGCGTTCGATGACGCGGGCGATGCGGCCTTCGTGGTTTTTGTCCTTGCGTTCCCGGGTGACGGCGGCCACGACCCGGTCGCCGTGCCAGGCGTCGCCGAGGTCCTTGGGGTGGATGAAGATGTCCTTGCGGCGTTTGTCCTCGGGCAGGACATAACCCACGCCCGAACGGCTGATTTCCAGGGTTCCGGTCACCAGGTGCATGCTTTCGACGAGGCCGAACCCCCGGCGGACGCGTATGATCTTGCCGGCCTCGAGCAGTTCGTCGAGGGCGGCGAGGACTTCGTGCATCTTGGCGCGCGGCGCGCCGAGTTGGCGCAGCAAATCCTTTTCGCCAAGGGGCTTGCCGCTTTCGCGGAAAACCCGAGCCACGGCGGCGGCGTCGATGCCTGTGCCCGGGGCTTTTTTGGCGTCTTTTTTCTTTCTCTTGGTCGTCATGGTTCCTCCGGCATTGCGCGCTCCCCTTGCTGTATATCCCCATGGCCCGGGGCACAAGCATGGCGGGGCGTTGCCGGCGTTTTTCGGGCATGTTAGCACAAGGCCGGACGAGCCAAGGAGGCGTCATGGTCCCTTTTGCCTGCCGGTTGTTGGGCGAGATTCGCTATCCCGAGGACTATTCCTTTGAGCGGGTGGCGGCCATTGAAACCGAAATCGGGGCGGTTTTGGAAGACGCGCTGGCCTCTCTTGGCGTGGCGCGGGTGGAAGTCGTGCCCGGTCCAGAGTCGCTCACCTTTGAAGTGGCCTGCGACGCCTGTTCCTCCGAAGAGGGCGCGGCGGTTTGCGAGGCGATCTTGCCGTTGGCCGACGACGGCCCGCTTGGCCGGGTGGTGGTGATGCGTTCGGCCGACGAGCCGATCACGGTCTACTACTTTTGCGGCGAAAATCTGGACGAGGTGTCGGTGGAGCGGCCGACCTGCTCGGTGGCCGAATGAGCCGTCAGCGCGCTGCCCCCAGCCAGGCCGGCAGATAGTGCCGCGCCGCCGCCAGCTTGGCGTCGAGTTCCCGGCAGCCCGGAACGTGTTCCTCGACCAGCGCCCAGAACCGGGCCGAGTGGTTGAGTTCCCTGGTGTGGCAAAGCTCGTGGACCAGCACCAACCGGCACAGCTCCCAAGGCAGGAACGCCAGCGTGAAATTGAGGCTGATGCGGCCCCGGGCCGTGCAGCTGCCCCAGCGGGTGCGTTGGGCGCGGATGGTCGCCCCAGTGTAGGGCAGGCCCGTCTCCTGGCTGACCTGGGCCAGGGCTTCTTTTAATAACGCCCCGCCCCGGTCGCGGCAAAACAGGGTCAGCACGCCGGCCACGGCCGCCATGTCGTCAACCGCCCCGGACACCAGCAGCGACCGAGGTCCCCGGGCCGTCAGCAGGCAGCCGTCGCGGTCCCGCGCGGCATAGGCCACGTCCCACTGCCGGCCAAAGGCGGTGAGCACGATGTTTTCCGGGCGCGGGGCGGTCAGCCCCGGCTCGAGGGGGCGGCCCTCGGCGGCCAACCGGTCCCAGGTCGCGGCGATCCATTCGCTCCTGGCCCCGATCGCCTCGGCCAGACGCGCGGGCGGCAGCCCGACCGGCATGGTGACGACCAGCCCCTGGCCGGGGATCAGGCGCAAAACCACGTTTTTGGCCCGGGCGTTTTCCCGCACCGCCACCGGCATGGGGCGCGGCAGACGGGCGGCGGCCAGGGCGGCCGCGCCGGCCGCGTCAAAGGGCGGCCGACGTCTGGCCGGGCGCTCCCGGACTGGCCCGGAAGACGGCTTGGGACTTGTATTCGCGCGCGTCAACGTCTACCCTCCTGCGGGCCGCATAGTCGGCCGCATGGCCGGCCGTCAAGGGTTGGCCCAAGGAGCTTTTCATGCCTGTCACGCGCCTGCGCCTTGCCGCGTATGCCTTGCTGTTGGCGTTGCTGCTTGCCTTTGGCTGCGCCCCGAAAACGCCGGTCGCGCCGCCCGTCGCGCCCCCCGTGGCCAAGGGCCAGGGCGAGGTCGAGGACCTGCGCGTCCTGCCCCAGGACCTGAACGCCTACCTCGGCCCCGACGCCGACAAACCGCTTTTTTCCCAGGAACAGACCACGTTGCGCATGGAAGGTTTTCTCAAGGAGTGGACCAAGCCCTGGTACCTGACCAAGCCCAGTCCCCAGCGCAAGGATGTGGAAAAGATTTTCCACGCCTATGAAAAGCATCCCGGCTTCGGCCCCCGGGGCGTGCGCCACGAGCCGGGTTCGGCTTCGGCGCTCCTGGCCGCCGCCGGCCTGGGCAACTTCCCCAACAACGTGCGCAAGGCCATCACGGTCAAAAACACCAGCCAGCGCGGGATGCCGACCCATGAACCGCGCTTTCTCGACCCGGGCCAGCCCGGCGAAGGCTATCCCTTCGACTATCTGCAACATACCTCGCTGCCGCCCGGAACGCCCCTGTACGTCATCCACACGAGCCGCGACGGCTCCTGGGTCTACACCGAATCGGCCCTGACCCACGGCTGGATGCCGGCGGCGGACATGGCCTACGTGGACGACGCCGTCATGCGGGCCTTTACCACGCCGCGTCTGGCCGCTGTCATCCGCGACAACGTCATGGTCGCCGAGATCGGCCAGGGCGTGGACATTGGCGCGGTTTTCCCCCTGGCCGGCCCTCCGGGGGCCGGGGGCGTCACGGTGCTCGTGCCGGTGCGCGGCGCGTCGGGCCTGGCCGAACTCAAACAAGCTCGCCTGCCGGCGGGAACGGCCGTGCCCATGCCCATGCCCATGACCCCGCGCAACGTGGCTGCGGTCGGCAACCAGATGATGCGCCAGCCCTACGGCTGGGGCGGCCTGGACGACCGGCGCGACTGTTCGGCGCTCACCCACGACCTGTTTACGCCGTTTGGCATCTATCTGCCCCGCAACTCGGCCAGCCAGGCTGCCTACGGCGGCTCGGTACCCCTTGGCGACCTGCCCGGCGACCAGAAAGAGGCGACCATCATCAACCAGGGCATCCCGTTCGCCACCCTGGCCTACATGCCCGGCCACATCCTGGTCTACGTCGGCCAGTACAAGGGCCATCCGGTGATGTTCCACAACATGTGGGGTTTTCGGACCTTTGGCGAGAACGGCCGCGACGGCCGGCTGGTCATCGGCCGGGCGGTGGTGACCACGCTGCGGGCCGGCGAGGAGCTGCCCGCCGTGGGCCCCAGCCATATTTTGCTCAACAAGGTGCGCTCCCTTTCCATCCTGAGCCGCCCCTACTGATAGCGACCCGCGGAGGACGTGATGGGTAATCTTTTCGCCTGGGTGAGCCTGTGTTTTTGCGGCGGCGTGTTCGGCGCCCTGGCCAACAGCGTGCTGGTGTGGATGGCCGGGGCATACGGCTGGACAGCGGCCATGGGCGTGGCCATCGCCCCGGAGTGGACGTTGCCGTGGCTGTATCAGCGCCTGGTCTGGGGCGGGCTGTGGGGACTGGTCTTTACGCCGCGCTTCATGCCCAACTCCTGTTTATGGCGTGGGCTTGCGGTGAGCGTCGGGCCGACGCTGGTCCAGCTGCTCATCGTGTTCCCCAACCAGCTCGGCAAGGGCTACTGGGGGCTGGACCTCGGCAACCTGACGCCGGTGGTGGTGGTGGTCGCCAACGCGGTTTGGGGCTGCGCCGCCGCTGCCTGGATCATGGGCGGCGACGACAACCGCCACGGCTACGGGCGACGGCTGCGGTAGTGACGCGCCCGTTCATGAAGGCGAGCGATCTTTCGAAGGACAAGTAATGGTTTTGGGTTGTTGTTCGCGAAACGCCACATGTTTCTTTCGTGGTCGCGACAGCAGGACGGCGGACATGGGGCCGCCGCGCTTGAAGAGGTTTGACATCAGCGTCGGTGCGCAGCATATTCTTCGGAGAACCCCACGCGGCTTACGGAGGATGTCATGGCTGGCAGCTCTTCGGGCGTCACTATCGAGCGTATTGATGACCTTTATTACAAGACGACGTTGGATTTCACCACGCAGTCGCATTTTGCGGTCGGACAGGCCTACGCGCAAGGTATCGTCGATATTTTTCCCGCCTACGGCGCCGTAGTCGACAACTTCCTGTACCTGTCGGCCATATCCTCGCCGACGCATCCGGAATTGCCGGAACTCATCGCCAAGGCGTACGACCTCGCCGTCGGGATGCCCCAGTCGTATAAAGACGAATTGGCCGGCATGATGACGGTTTTTTCCTCTCCCGTGGACCGTCTCGGCGACGGCGTGTTGTCCGCCAACGAACTGTTGGTTTTCGAAGTCGTTCATGACGTCGTTGATCCGGGCAGTTGTTCGGCCGGGGCGGTGTATGCCGGGGCTTCCGCCACGGGCGCGACCATCGTCGGGCGCAACTTCGACTGGTACGACATGCCTGGCGTCTCGTCGCTGCATAATGTCCAGCTCTACGTCAACGGCGACGAAGCCAACGACATCGTGGGCATAGGCCTGCTCGGACAGCTCTTCCCGGCGTCGGTTTTCAGCGAGAAGCATCTTTCGGGCGCGCTGCTCGACAGCGACATGCACCGCGACTACTTCACGACGCAAGGGGCCACATCCTACCCGGCCGATTTTCGCTACGCTTTTGAACAGCAGGACACCCTAGAAGGCGTGAGCCAGTATCTGCTCAGTCAAACCAACACCCATTCCTACATCGGTTTTTTGGCCGACGTCGAGACGGCGGCGGTGCTGGAAAACGATTTGGAACATCCGGCGTCGCGGGGGCTGCGCACGGCCGAATCGCCGCTGCGCCAAGGGGCCGTCTGGGAGGTGTCCGGGGCCGTGGCGGCGGTGAACTCGTTTTTGTTGCCCGGCACGACGGACAACTTTACGGATGAT
Source organism: Solidesulfovibrio magneticus str. Maddingley MBC34 (assembly GCA_000307955.1). GTDB lineage: Bacteria > Desulfobacterota > Desulfovibrionia > Desulfovibrionales > Desulfovibrionaceae > Solidesulfovibrio > Solidesulfovibrio magneticus_A. The sequence continues at coordinate 13,617 of ALAO01000107.1, forward strand.
CCGGCCAATCAGCAGCGCTTTACGAGCTATCGGACGCTTTTCGAGGCGCAATTCGCCGAAAAGGGCCTGCTTGACATGCAGGACATGCAGAGCATCGTGTCCTATGCCGGGACCGACGGCATCGCCAAGAATTCCGGCGCGATCTACCGTGCGACCAACGACTATCCCACCTATCAGTCGTACATCCTCGACATGGGTTCGTTACGGCTTGTCGCCAATTTCGGCCCGACCGACGGCAACCCGCCGCAGCCGGCGTACGTTCAGGTCTTCGCCGCGAGTCCGTTCTAAAACGCCGGACAGCAGGGTAGGGGGCCGTCACGCGTCCTGCTCAGGCGTTTAGCGTTACGTTCTGGCAAGTGCCCCCGTCCCGTTAAACTGTTTCTCCATTCGGGCGGCTGGGGGCCTCAGGCCCCCAGACCCCCGAAAGGGGTAAAGGGGACGGGGTGGGGCTTGTCGGCGGGCGGGAGCGGGGAAAACTCGTCTACCAGGCGCGCGCGGGCAGGCCGGTCAGCGCCCGGAAGCGATCTTCCAAGTCGGCCAGATAGGCCGTCGCCCCGGGCGATCCCTCGGCTGGGGCGAACGGCGCGAAGTCCTTGTCGTCCAGGGGCGCGTAAGGCCCGGGCTTGACCTCGAACACGGCCGTGTCCGGGGCCAGGGCCACGATGCCGTGCCACAGCCCCGGGCGCACGTCGATGGCCAGCACGCCCTGCTCCCGGTCGAGAATCACGCAGTCCTGCGCCGTAAAACTCCCGTCGTCGGCAAAAACCACATGCCCCAGGCTTCCGGCCAGCAGCACGAAGGATTCGGATTTGGCCGGCGACAAATGCCGGTGGGGCCGCACGTAGCTCCCGGGTTGGAGCGCGTTGACCATGCGCTGGGGGTTTTCGGCGTCGGCGGCGTGGAAGCGGTGCATGTCCCGAAGCCGGGGATTGGCCCTGGCGTCGGCGGCCTTGGCCGCCAGCAAGGCCGCATCGACCACGGCGAAGCGGTCGTGGCCGGACTCGGAAGCTCCGGGGCCGATGCGGCGAAAAAGGGAATCGGAAGGCGTCTTAGCCATGCAGCGGCAGACCGGCGGCGATCATGCGGCAATAGGCGGCGGTGAGCTGGCCCGACAGGCACATGTCGCGCAGGACCAGGGCGGCGATGACCAGCCAGAAGCCCCAGGAGCAGATGCATTTTTCCCGGCCCGAGGTCTGGCCGCGCTGCACGCCGAACAGATACAGGCTGACAGCGGCGATGGGCAGCATGATCCACCAGCGGATGGTGACGGCCTCGAAAAACATAAACAGCACGAACAGCGCGCCAAGCACCACGGCGATCCAGGTCATGGGCGCGAAACACGAACACGGGCAACCGCATTTGTTATCGGACATGTGGGCGACTCCTTTGAAGGTTTGCCCGCTTATAGCGTCCGGGGCGCGCTTATGTCCAGCCGGGCGTAGGCCGCGCCAAGGGCCTGGGCCACGGCCTCCGGGCTGTAGCGGGCCGCCACGGCCTGGCGTCCGCCCTGCCCCAGCCGGGCGGCCAGGGCGTCGTCGGCCAAAAGCGTGGCCAGGGCCGCGCCCAGGGCCGGGGCGTCGCCCGGCGGCACGACCAGCCCGGTTTCGCCATGGCAGTTGACCGCCGCCACGCCCGAACCGGCAATGGCCGTGGAAACCACGGGCTTGCCCCAGGCCATGGCTTCGAGCTGCACGATGCCGAACATCTCGGCCCGGGTCACCGACGGCAGGCAAAACACGTCGCAGGCCGCGAACCAGGCCGGCAGCTCGGCGTCCGGGATGCGCCCGGCCAAAAGCACCTTCTGGCCAAGGCCCGCCGCCTTGATCTGCCGAGCCAGCTCCCCGGCCAGCGGTCCGCCGCCGCCGATGACCGCCACGGCATCGTCCGGCAGCCGGCGCGCCGCTTCAATCAGCACGGCAAAGCCCTTGTAGGGCACTAGCCGCCCCAGGGCGAACACCAGCCGCCGCCCGCCCGTCCGCTCCCGCACGGCGGCCAGGGAGGCCGGCTCAAGGCGGTCGGGCGAGGTCGTGCCCGGCTCGACGTAGAACGGGACCACGGCCCCCTTGCCGGTGAAAAGCGCCGCCCGGTTCGAGGCCTGCAGATGGACTTCCGTGGGGCCAATGACCAGATCGGCCCGGCGGCACAGCCAGGCCTCGAAGGGCGAAACCAGCGCCCGAAACGCCCTCTTGCCGATGACGTCGCTGTGCCAGTGGAGCACGATCCTCGCCCGGGGGCGGATCAGCCACAAGGCCACGGCGGCCAGGGGATTGGGACAGTGGACATGGAGCACGTCGAAGCGCGGGGCCAGATCGGCCAGACGCAGGAGATATTCGGAGGAAAGGGGCTGGGAGGCGATGGTGGCCCAGGCAGCGGCCCGGATGACCGCCGTGGGACCGGCCCCGTCGTCGTAAGGTCCGCGCCCGGCAAAGCACAGCACGGCGTTGTCGTGGCCAAGCCGGGCCAGGGTCTCGACCATCTGCCGCGTGCCCGTTTCCACACCGCCGGGGTCGGGCGGATAGAACTTGCCGACCTGCAACACCCTCATGACGGCGGCAAAAGCCCTTCCAGGGCTTCGGTGACGGTGCGGCGCAGGTTCTCCACCCGGCGCAGGGTGAATTCGTTTATGGGGTCGGCGGCCACATCCTTGACCAGCCACAAGGCCCCCAGCGGCCGGCCGGCCTTGGCCAGAAGCGGCAGTTCAAGCTTCATCACGGCCGGCGAACACAAGAGTTCCCGGTCGGACACCGGGGAACCCTCCCGTCGCCAGCGGTAGACCGGCGGCCCGTCCACGGGAGCGGCTCCGGGCGGCTCGGGGTCCAGGCGGCAGGAACCGGCCCCGTCGCCGGACAGCACCATCTCGGCCAGATCGAAGCGCAGATGGTCCAAGGCCTCGGTCATGCGCGTCCAGAGCTCGGCCAGATCGGCCGCCTGGGAAATCTCGATCTGATGGTGCAAAAACGTGCGCCGCTCCCGGGCGAATCCGGCGTCGTCGGACACGTCGCGAAGCCAGCCGAGGATCTTGTCCATAGCGAAGTAGCTGCAATAGCCGGCCTTTCGTACCAAAAAGACCAAAGCGCCGCCAACGATCAGCAAGAACAGCCCGGCCGGCACGTTGCGCAAATTGACCAGCACCAAGGCCGAAAGCGCCAGGAAGATGGTGATGCCGTAGAGGAACAGCACCACCTGCCGCTGGGACCAGCCGCGCGACAAGAGCTTGTGGTGGACGTGGCGCTTGTCCGGCTCGAACATGTCCCGGCCGCGCATGAACCGCCGCAGCGGAGCGGAAATGGTGTCCAGCAGCGGCACGCCAAGGGCGATGACCGGCATGAGCAGCGTGGCCCCCACCTGGCTCTTGACCGAACCGGAAACCGACAGCGCCGCCAGCATGTAGCCCAGAAAATAGCTGCCGCCGTCGCCCAGAAACAGGCTCGCCGGATTGAAATTGTAGCGCAAAAACCCCAGCGTGGCCCCGGCCAGCACGGCGAAAAGCGCCGCCGTGTGCGGCTCGGCCCGCATGCCCGCCAACACGGCCTGCACGGCGCTGGCGAAAAACACCACCCCGGCCGCCAGCCCGTCCAGGCCGTCGATCAGGTTGATGGCGTTTATGAGGAGCACGAACCAAAAGACCGTCACCAGATAGGATGAAATGTCGAACTGCACCACAAAAAGCCCGGGCAGGGCAAAAGAGGTGATGCGCGCGCCGCCGTAATACGCGATGGAAGCCGCCGCGATCTGGGCCAAAAGCTTAAGCTTGGACGGCAGCGTCCACTTGTCGTCGGCGAAACCCACGGCAAAGATCAGCACCGCGCCCAGCAGCACGAACCACATGGCGGGGTTGAACAGCGCATGGACGGTCCAAGAAGGAAGAATCGCCGCCGTCAGGGGCAGACAGGCCATGAAGGTCAAAAACAGCGCCAACCCGCCGCTTCGAGGCATCGGCGTCACATGGATGTTGCGGGCCGCCGGCATGGCCAAGATGCCGAAACGCCGCCCGGTCCAGCGGGCTAACGGCGTCAGCAGCAGGGACAAGCCCAGGGCGATAAGGAAAAGCACGGCGATTGGCGTCATCCTGTCCAATCCTCGAACACAACCACGGTCATGCCCTAAAAATATAAATAAACCAGGGCATTAAACCTTCTGGTTTTCCCTTCGAAAGCGGCGTCGAATCCGAACGCGCACGGCCTTACGCCGCCGGGCCGAGCATAGGCCAAGGCCGGCCGCGCGTCCACAAACGGCATGGCCTGCCCGAGCTGCTACTTTTGTCCCGAAACCGTAGGCCCAAGCATCAGCAGCCAGCCGAGCATCCCCCAGGTCAGATTGGAGGCGTCGTAACCCTTGGCCGCAAGGCTTTTGGCCACAAAGGGCGACCGATGGCCGGTCATGCAGACCACGGCCACGGGCCTGGCCGGATCAAGCCCCAGCTCGGCCACGGGCACGGCCAGGGCGTCAGGGCGATTGACCGCGCCGGGAATGTGAAACAGCGCGAATTCCGCCGGCGTGCGCACGTCGAGAAGCTGCACCGGCTCTTTTCCCAGCAGACGGCGCAACCGCCAGGGCGGCGTCTGGCCGACCCCGGCAACCAGCCAGGCCAAGTCCCAGACGCCGAAAAACAGGATCAGGAAAATGAGCAGGCCTTTCACGACGCTCCTTATTGCAGAAAGACGGCCAGCAGCGTCCCGACGCCCAGCAAGGCCGCGACGACGCCGTTTAAGGTGAAAAACGCCACGTTGATGCGCGACAGGTCGTGCTCGGAAATAAGCTTGTGTTCCACAAGCAGCACCGCCGAACACACAGCCCAGAAGGCATAGTAGATCCAGCTCAGCCCGGCCGCGTAGCCGGCCAACAGATAAAAAGCCGCCGCGTCGACATGGGCAAAGGCCGCCAAGGCCAGGGCCGTGGACACGCCAAAGCGCGACGGCATGGAATGCAGTCCCTGGGATCGGTCGAAATCCACGTCCTGACAAGCGTAGAGCACATCAAAGCCGGCCACCCAGCAGGTGACGCCGCAGCCGAAAAGGATCGCCGGCAAGGCGAACTCCGGTTTGACCGCCAGCCAGCCGGCCACCGGCGCCAAGCCCAGCACCGACCCCAACACGAAATGGCACAGCCAGGTGAAGCGCTTGGTCAGGCTGTAAAACGCGCCCCAGGCCAGAGCCAGCGGCGCAAGCGCCAGACACAGCGCATTGAGCCCGGCGCAAGCCCCGACAAAAACGACCGCACACACCGCCGCGAACGCCCAAGCCGCCCGCAGCGACACCTCGCCCGTCACCAGCTCCCGGCCGGCCGTGCGGGGATTTATCCGGTCATACTTCACGTCCGCCAGACGGTTGACCGCCATGGCAAAGGACCGCATGGCCACCATGGCCACCGTCAGCAAGGCAAAGGCGCGCCAGCCCGGCCAGCCGCCAGCCGCCACAAACAAGCCAATATACGCGAACGGCAAGGCAAACACCGAATGCTCCACCTTCACCAACCGCGCCATCGCGCCGACCATAGTGCGAACTCCTTTGGAAACTGGGAACCTGGGGGAGGGAACCTTTTTTCGCAAAATAAGGTTCCCTCTCCCAGACCCCCACCCTCCCAAAAAACTCTCAATGGGGTGTTTAGTCCTGTCGCGGCCCTGTGTCGTGTTACCGCCAACATCTCGAAATCACCATTAACCCAGCAAGCAAGCGCCCGGGGCTGGGCCTATCTGGTCGCTCTTT
>ALAO01000108.1 GCA_000307955.1 Solidesulfovibrio magneticus str. Maddingley MBC34
CCCCGGTGGGTCCAGGGCAAAGCCCTGGCCGCCGGAGGCATCCCTCTATGGCGGCGCTAGAAAAACATGTCGCGCTTGCCGTGTTCGATGTCCTGCAGGCGCTCAATGGTCAGGTCGCGGATGCCGTCCTTGCTGATGGTGGACAGCGCCTCCTGGATGCGCTGTTCGCCGATGGCCCGGGTCTCGGGGTCGGCGTAGTCGATGAGATATTCCTTGAAGGTGAGCAGGGCGTTGGGCAGGCAGACGTGCTGGATGGTCCCGTCCTTGGCCAGGCTCATGAACCGGTCGCCGGTGCGGCCCTGGCGGTAGCAGGCCGTGCAGTAGCTGGGGATGAACCCGCGTTCGCACAGCATCCGTATGACTTCGGCCGGCGAACGCTGGTCGCTGGGCTCGAACTGCTGGCCGTTGTTGGTGTTGCTGGTGGGCTCGTGGTCCTCGTGGACCTTCTGGTAGCCGCCAACGCCGGTGCAGGAGCCGGCGCTGATCTGGGAGACGCCGTAGTTGATAAGTTCGTCGCGGAAATCCGGATCCTCGCGGGTGGACAGGATCATGCCGGTGTAGGGCACAGCCAGGCGGATGACGGCGATGATTTTTTTGAAGGCCTCGTCGGGCACGAGGTAGGGGAAGGTGTCGAGGTTGACGGCTCCGGCCGGGCGCATACGGGGCACGGAGATGGTGTGTGGGCCGACGCCGAAGGTCTTTTCCAGATGCTCGGCGTGCAGGAACATGGCCACGGTCTCGTATTTCCAGTCATAGAGGCCGTAGAGCACGCCGATGCCCACGTCGTCGATGCCGCCTTGCATGGCCCGGTCCATGGCCGTGGTATGCCAGTTGTAGTCGTGCTTGGGGCCGGAGGGGTGCAGGGCCGCGTAGCGCTCGCGGTTGTATGTTTCCTGGAAGAGAATGTAGGTGCCGATCTCGGCGTCCTTGAGTTTTTTGTAGTCCTCGACGGTGGTGGCGGCGATGTTGATGTTGACGCGGCGGATGGAGCCGTTGCCGTCCTTGATGCTGTAGATGGCCTTGATGGCGTCGATGACGTACTCGATGGGACAGTTGAGCGGGTCCTCGCCGGCTTCCACGGCTAGGCGCTTGTGGCCAAGCGATTCGAGAATCTCCACCTCGCGCCGGATCTCGTCCATGGTCAGGCGTTTTCGCAGCTGTTCCTTGTTGCTGCGTTTGTAGCCGCAGTAGACGCAGTTGTTGATGCAGTGGCTGGAGATGTAGAGCGGCGCAAACAGCACGATGCGCTTGCCGTAGATGGCTTCCTTGACCTGTTTGGCGGCCCGGAACATCCGGTCGAGCAGGGCCGGGTCGGAGACTTCAAGGAGCACGGCCACTTCCTCGGCGCTCAGTCCCTTGTAGTCCAGGGCCTTGTCGATGATGGCGGCCACGGCGTCGGGGTTGGCGGCCAGGGTCTTGGCATTGGAAAGGGCCGCGTGGATGCGGTCGTCGTCGATGAAGGCGTCCGAAGAGCGCTGGGATTCGTCAATCATTTTCAGCCTCCTTACGAAGCGTCTTGCTTGTCAGGGCGGATTTGACGGTTACGCCGGGGATATTCCCGAGCCTGCCGGTAAGCGAACCGATCTCATCGGTCGTGCCTTCGATAATCAGCGAAACCACGCCGGCCTGGTATTCCGGCTTGGGGATGCCCATGCGGCCGAGCACGATGTGGCCGTGGTCGCTGATGACGGCGTTGACCTTGTCCGAGACATGCCTGGGGTCCTCGATGACGATGCCGACCACGCCGATGCGCCTGTTCATGGGGTCTCCTTTGGGGCAATAAAAAACGCCTCTGTTTCCCATGGGAAAACAAAGGCGTCGGTAAGCGGCTGGTTCATGGCGTCCCCCTTCGGCGCAGGGACGCGTCCCCTTGCCGTCAGATCGCGATATGGTGTCGTTGCCTTCGCGCCAGAACCCGGACGGTCCCGAAGCGGCAGCGACCTCAACATGCCTGAAGTGGTTGCCGGAAGCAAGCATTGTTTACAGGGGCATGGTTGGCGGCGGCAATGGGGCGGGCGGTGGCGACAGCCCGGTTGTGCCATGATATATGTGGAATTGTTTTTGTATGGTTTTTTCTTTTTCTTGCGGTATTGTTGACGTATGATAGGAACATTCTCGTCTCACTGCTGGCCTGGATTCAGAGTGAAACGCCACGTGACGCATGTGACAACTGATATTTTGAAGGTTCATCAGCGTGTGCCTGGGTATGGCGATGATGATGTATTTAGCAATGTTAATTATTCCTAGTGCAGCCTTAACATGAAAGAAGAAAGTTTTGTTGTTTCCGATGAGGTCGTGCGTTTTTTGCTGGATACTGGCAGCGACATCACTTTTATCGTTGATCCAGAATCCGGATGTATCGTCAAGGCAAGCCGCGCGGCCTGCGATTTTTTAGGTTTCCGTCATGAGCATATTGTTGGTCATCCGCTCACGTTGCTGCATCCCGTAGAGGAACATGACGCCTGCCGCGATTGGTTCACGGCCTGCGTCACGGCGGCTGAAACCGGAACGCCGGGCCATACCCCGCCCTTGACGATGCTGCGCCGGGACGGCGTGTGCGCCTCTTGCCGCATGGCCGTGGCCGTGCTGGGTTGGGGCGAGCGCCGCTTGGCCTGTTGCGTCTATTCAAGCCCGGCCCTGCGAGGGCTTGTCGGCAGCGGCCTGCAGGACAGCGAAGCCTACTTCGCCCAGGCGTTGCCGCACATCGACGACGGGGCCTGGAGCTGGAATCCGCTCACCGGCGAGCTGTATCTGTCACGCCAGTGGCTGCGCCTGTTGGGCTACGGTCCCGACGACGCGCCGCCGACCCGGGAGGAGTCCCACGACCTGCTGCATCCCGATGACCGCGAGCGGGTGCTTGCGGTGCTTGATGCCTGCATCAGGGGCGAACGGAGTTCTTTCTCCTTAGAATACCGGTTGCTGGCCAAGGACGGCTCCTACCGTTGGCTCCACGGCCGGGGCGCGCCGGTGCGCGACGGGGCCGGGCGGCTCATGCTGCTTACCGGCGCGACCACGGACATCACCCGGCGCAAGGAAACCGAACTGGCCCTGGGCCAGGCCCGGGACGCGGCCATGGCCGCCAGCCGGGCCAAGAGCGCCTTTCTGGCCAGCATGAGCCACGAAATCCGCACGCCCATGAACGTGATTCTCGGCATGGCCGAGCTGTTGGCCGAGACGTCGATCTCCTCGTCCCAGCAGCGCTATCTGGAGGCCATCGCCGGCTCCGGCCGGATGCTGTCGCAGCTTTTAAGCGACATCCTGGATTTTTCCCAGATCGAGGCCGACCGGGTGGCGCTTTTCCCCGAGGCCTTCGATCCGGCGGCCTTGGCTCGGGAGGTGTGCGGCCTTGCCGGCGAGACGGCCGCCGGCAAGGGGCTCGACTTGCAGGTGGATACGGACCCAGCCCTGCCCGGCCGGCTGGTGGCCGACCCGCTGCGGGTGCGCCAGGTGCTGCTCAATCTCGTCTGGAACGCCGTCAAATACACCCAAACCGGCCGGATCGCGGTTTCGGCCGCGCCTTCGCCCGGCCCCGCCGGCCAGGGCTTTGTCGTGTTTTCGGTGCGCGACAGCGGCCCGGGCATCGCGCCCGAGGCGATGGCCCGGATTTTCGATCCTTTTTCCCAGGCCGACGCCGCAGCCCACCGCTGTCAAGGCGGGGCCGGGCTTGGGCTTTCCATCAGCCGGGCGCTGGCCCGGCTCATGGGCGGCGATGTCGTGGCGGAAAGCGCCCCTGGCGCAGGGTCGTGCTTTTCCTTCACCCTGCCGGCGCTTCGAGCCGACAGGCAGG
>ALAO01000109.1 GCA_000307955.1 Solidesulfovibrio magneticus str. Maddingley MBC34
GGGGCCAGCCGGCGGCGGATGCCCAGGTTGATGCGGGCCTTGGAATCCCGGGCATAGGCCCGGTACATGTAGTCGCGTTCCTCGTCGCTGACCATTTCCAGGGTCAGCTCGTCGTGGTTGCGCAAGAACACCGCCCATTGGCAGTCTTCGGGAATGGCCGGAGTCTGGCCGACGATGTCGATGATGGGGTAGCGGTCCTCCATCCACAGGGCCATGAAGATGCGCGGCATGACCGGAAAATCAAAGGCCATGTGGCATTCGTCGCCCTGGCCGAAGTAGCTGACCGCGTCCTCGGGCCATTGGTTGGCCTCGGCCAGGAGCATCCGGCCGGGGAATTTTTCATCCACATGGGCGCGCAGTTGTTTGAGAAAGACGTGGGTCTCGGGAAGATTCTCGCAATTGGTCCCGACGCGTTCGAACAGGTAGGGCACGGCGTCCAGGCGCAGGCCGTCGACGCCAAGGCCCAGCCAGTGGTCCACCACCTTGAGCATCTCCCGGCGCACCGCCGGATTGTCAAAGTTGAGGTCCGGCTGGTGGGCATAGAAACGGTGCCAGTAATAGGCCTTGGCCACCGGGTCCCAGGCCCAGTTGGAAGGCTCGAAATCCTTGAAGATGATTCTGGCCTTGCGGAACTTCTCCGGCGTGTCGCTCCAGACGTAGAAGTCGCGGGCGGCCGATCCGGGCTTGGCCCGGCGGGCCTTTTGGAACCAGGGATGCTGGTCGGAGGTGTGGTTGAGCACCAGTTCGGTGACCACGCGCAGGCCCCGGGCATGGGCTTCGCGCAAGAACAGCTTGAAGTCGGCCAGGGAGCCGTAGTCCGGGTGGACGCCCCGGTAGTCAGCGATGTCGTAACCGTCGTCGCGAAGGGGGGAAGGGTAAAACGGCAGCAGCCACAAGGTCCCGACGCCCAGGCGTTCGAGATAGTCCAACCCCTTGATAAGCCCCTTGAAGTCGCCAATGCCGTCGCCGTTGCCGTCGAGGAAGGAGCGCACGTGCAGTTCGTAGAAGATGGTCTTTTTATACCAGTGGGGATCGGCAGAAAGCATTGCACCGCCTCCGTTGACCAAGGGCCAATCAAGATGCTGAAAATATTTCGTAACTCTTTTATTGACCCCATTTGAAAAAAAATGTCTATAAAAGAATAAGCATTATTCTTGATTTGGCGTGCCAGGCCGAAAATGTTGCGGGCAGCCTGGGTCGGCCTGTCGGCCTGTTTCCCCGGCATGACTTCGAGGAGGCCATTGATGGTTGCGGTTCCCTTGGCCACGTACAGAATTCAGTTGTGTCCGGGTTTTGGCTTCAGCCGCTGCCGGGAGGCGCTGCCCTATCTGGCGGCCCTTGGCGTCTCCCATGTTTATGCCTCGCCCATCTTCAAGGCCCGGCCCGGATCCCAGCATGGCTACGACGTCTGCGACCATCAGGCGCTCAATCCCGAACTGGGCACGCCCGAGGAATTCGGGGCGCTCATGGCCCGGTGCAAGGAACTCGGCCTGGGCTGGATTCAGGACATCGTGCCCAACCACATGGCCGTTTCCGGGGACAACGGCATGTTGGTCGATGTGCTGGAAAACGGTGAATTCTCAAGATATATAAAATACTTCGATATCGAGTGGGACCATCCTTACAAGAGCATGGCCGGCCGGATGCTGGCCCCGTTTCTGGGCAGCTATTACAGCCAGGCCCTGGAGAGCGGGCAGATCCAACTGAAGTTTGACGCGGAAGGTTTCAGCGTCACGTACTATGACATCAAGTTTCCCCTGCGCATCGATTCCTACGTCAAGATTCTCACCAACGACATCAGCGCCTTTCGCGAGGCCGTCGGCCTGGACAATCCGGATTACCTGAAGATGCTGGGCATCCTCTACAACATCAAGGGGCTGACCGGAGAAAGCCGCGAGTCGGAACGCTACCACCAGCTCTATTTCATCAAGCAGCTGCTCTTTGAGCTCTATCAATCGAGCAGCGCCCTGCGCGGCTTTCTCGACAACAACCTGCAGCGGTTCAACGGCCAGGACCCGTCCGTTGCCGGCGACCGATTCGCCTTGCTCGACGATCTGCTGTCCGGCCAGCTCTTTCGGCTGGCGTTTTGGAAGGTGGCCGGCGAGGAAATCAACTACCGGCGGTTTTTCAGCATCAACGACCTGATTTCCCTGCGGGTGGAGGACGAGGCGGTCTTTGACCACACCCACAAGCTCACTCTGCAATACATCCGCGACCAGTCCTTCTCGGGTCTTCGCATCGACCACATCGACGGCCTGTATGATCCCACCTCCTATCTGCAACGGCTGCGCGGCCACACCCCGGACGCCTATCTCATGGTGGAAAAGATCCTCGTGCAGGGGGAGCCGTTGCCGGCCTTCTGGCCCATCCAGGGCACCACGGGCTATGATTTCCTGAACCTGGCCGGCGGCCTGTTCGTCCAGCCGGAGGCCGAGGCCGCCTTTCAGCGCCTCTACGTCTCCTTTACCGGCATGAAAAAATCCCTGGCCGCCATCCTGGCCGACAAGAAGCGGAGCATGATCCAGCGCTACATGGCCGGCGACGTGGACAACCTGGCTCGGCTGGTCAAGACCGTCTCCAGCAAGGACCGCCAAGGCACCGACATCACCATGCTGGCGCTCAAACAGGCCATCACGGAACTGCTCGTCCAGTTTCCGGTCTACCGGACCTACATCAGCCCCGAAGCCTTCCGGCCGGCCGATCTGGCCTATATCCGGGACGCCATCCGGGCCACCCGCCGGGCCAACCCGGAACTGCAGTTCGAGCTGGCCTTTCTGGAGCGCTTCCTGCTGCTGGAATTCGGCGAGAACATGGAGTCCCAGGGCAAGCGGGAGTGGACGCATTTCGTCATGCGCTTCCAGCAGGTGACCGGACCGCTGTTGGCCAAGGCCATGGAGGATTCCGCCTTTTATGTTTTCAACCGCTTGCTGTGCCTCAACGAGGTGGGCGGCGATCCCGGACGCTTCGGCGTCCCGGCCCCGGACTGGAATAAGGCCATGCAGCAACGCCTGGAGGCGTGGCCGGCGGCCATGAACGCCACCGCCACCCACGACGCCAAGCGGGGCGAGGATGCCCGGATGCGGCTGGCCGCCCTGTCGGAACTGCCCCAGCCCTGGGGCGAAGCCCTCAAGGCTCTGGGCAGTTCCGCCCGGGGCCGGCGGCAACGCCTGGGCGGCCGGCTGACGCCGGACCGCAACGAGGCCTATTTCCTCTATCAGGCGCTCCTGGCCCATCGGCCCTTGGCCGGGGCCGAGGCCGAGGCGTTTGGCGCACGCTTCAAATCCTATCTGGTCAAGGCCATGCGCGAGGCCAAGGAACACTCCAACTGGCAAAGCCCCGACGAACAGGCCGAGCAGGCCTATCTGGCCTATGCCGACAATTTGCTCGACCCCGACCCGGCCGTCGCCTTTCCGGCGGCATTTTGGGCCTTGTGGCGTCGGGTCGCCCGGGTGGGGTTGGTCAATTCCCTGTCCCAGACCCTTCTCAAGCTCACGGCGCCGGGCCTGCCTGATTTTTATCAAGGCACGGAATTTTGGGATTTTTCCATGGTCGATCCGGACAACCGCCGGCCGGTCGATTTCGCCTTGCGCCACACGGCGCTTACGCAGCTTGCCCTGGCCGAGGCGGCCGACCGGGCCGCCTTGCTGGCGCAGCTTGTGGAGCAGGCCGAAGACGGGCGCGTCAAGCTGTTCCTCATCTGGAAGGGGTTGGCCGCCCGCCGGGAACTGGCCGAAGTGTACCGCAAGGGGGACTTCCGTCCCCTGGAATTCGCCGGCGGCCGCCAGGGCATGGCTTACGGCTTTGCCCGGACCCTGGGCGAGACCACGGCCGTGACCGTTATCCCTCGGTTTTTCGCCAAAGCGGCAGGCGAGGAGGCCCGATTTCCCCTGGGGCCGTTCTGGGAGGACGCCCGGGCGGCCCTGGTCGGCGGCCATCCCTTCGTGGACGTCTTCACCGGCCGGGAATTCGCGGCCCAGGGCCAGGCCCCGCTGCAGGAGGTCTTTGGCGATTTGCCCTTTGCCCTGCTGGTCTCCAAACCGCCGCCCGCCGGGCAGGACGAAAAACCATAACGGCCTTCGGCCGGGAAGCTCCCGGAAGCGCGGTCAACCAGGAGGCGGTCATGTCGGAGCGTCATATTTGCATCCATGGGCATTTTTACCAGCCGCCCCGGGATAATCCGTGGCTGGAAGACATCGAAGTCCAGGATTCGGCCTATCCCTACCACGACTGGAACGAGCGCATCACCGCCGAGTGCTACGCCGCCAACGCCATTTCTAGGGCCCTGGACCAGCAAGGGCGCATCGCCAGGCTGGTCAACAACTATGCCCGGATCAGCTTCAACTTCGGGCCGACGCTGCTGCCCTGGATGCAGGCCCACGCGCCAGGGGCCTATGCGGCCATCCTGGAGGCCGACAGATCAAGCACGGAGAAATACGCCGGCCACGGATCGGCCCTGGCCCAGGCCTACAACCATATGATCCTGCCCCTGGCCAACGACCGCGACAAATACACCCAGATTATCTGGGGCATCAAAGATTTCGAGTATCGCTTCAAGCGCAAGCCCGAAGGCCTGTGGCTGCCGGAAGCGGCCGTGGATCTCAAATCCCTGGAGATCCTGGCCGAGCTTGGCATGGTCTTTGTGCTTTTGGCCCCGCGCCAGGCCAGGCGCGTGCGGTCCCTGCCCGACGGCCCGTGGCGGGAGGCGGGAGAATGGGACATTGATCCCGGCCAGGCCTATGTGGTTGCGCTGCCTTCGGGCCAGACCATCCACGCGTTTTTCTACGACGGCCCCATTTCCAAGGCCGTGGCCTTCGAGGGGCTGCTCAACAACGGCGAGGACTTCGCCAATCGCCTTTTGTCCGGTTTCCCGGAGCAGGACGACGGCCCGCGTCTCATGCACATCGCCACGGACGGCGAAAGCTACGGCCACCATCACCGGGGCGGCGAGATGGCCCTGACCCGGGCCCTGGATTACATCGAGTCCAACAAGCTTGCCCGGCTGACGAACTACGGCCAGTACCTGGAAGAGCATCCGGCAAGCCAGGCCGTGGAGATCGTGGAGAACAGCTCCTGGAGCTGCATCCACGGGATCGAGCGCTGGCGGGCGGATTGCGGATGCAACAGCGGCGGCCATCCGGAATGGAACCAGTCCTGGCGGGCTCCGCTGCGCCAGGCCCTGGACTGGCTTCGCGACAGCGTCATGCCGCGCTTCGAGCAGGCGGCCGGGGCGTTGCTGGATGATCCGTGGGCGGCCCGGGACGCCTACATCGACGTGGTCGTGGACCGCTCCACCGAACGTGTGGGCCGGTTCCTGGGCAGCCAGACCAGCCGTCGCCTGAGCCTGGAAGAAGAGATCATGGCGCTAAAGCTCATGGAACTCCAGCGTCATGCCATGCTCATGTACACGAGCTGCGGCTGGTTTTTCGACGAGCTCTCCGGCCTGGAGACCGTCCAGGTCATCCAGTACGCCGGCCGAGTCGTGCAACTGGCCGAGGATCTTTTTGGCCAGGCCTTTGAAGCGGAATTCCTCGACCGCCTGGAACAGGCCAAAAGCGCCATCCCCGAACACGTCAACGGCAAGGTGATCTACAATCGCTTCGTCAAACCGGCCATGCTGACGCTCAAGGACGTCGGGGCGCACTTTGCCATGAGTTCGCTGTTTGCCGAATACGGCGAGCGCGACGTCATCTACGCCTATTCGATCTCCACGGAAAATTACCGTCGTTTCCAATCCGGGAAAACCAAGCTGGCCGTCGGCCGGGTGACGGTCACTTCCGAGGTGACCTACGAACACCTCACCCTCTGGTTCGGGGTCTTGCACCTGGGGGATCACAACATCACCTACGGCATCAGCGAATCGCTGGAGCCAAAACGCTACGAAGCCTTGGTCAAGGATCTCTCCGAAGCCTTCTCCGGCGCGGACATGGCAAAAACCTTGCGGATACTGGAAGAGTACTTTGAAACGTCCACCTATGCCCTGGCCTCGCTGTTTGTCGATGAGCGGCGCAAGATCCTTGGCATGATCATGGACCCGATCCTGCGGGACGCCCAGGCCGCCTACGACGCCTTGTACGAACAACATGCGCCGCTCATCCGGTTTTTACGGGAGGTCGGCACGCCGCAGCCCAGGGCCTTGGCGGTGGCGGCCGACCTGTGCCTTCAGGCCAAGCTCAGCAAGGCCCTCACCAGCGAAGAACCCGATGTGGCCATGGTCGCCCCCTTGCTGGAAGAGGCCCGACTGGCCGGCGTCAATCTGGACGGGGCCCGGCTTGGCTTCTTGCTCAAAACCACCGTCGAGCGCCTGGCCGAACAGCTGTTTGACAACCCAGGCGACTATTCCTGCATGGAGCGGCTCAACAACGCCGCCGCCCTGGTCCGGTCCGTGCCCTTTGACGTCAATCTCTGGCGACCCCAGACCCTGTGCTTCAAGATCATCCACACGCACTGGTCGGATTACAAACGGCGCGCGGTCCAGGGAGAGGCCGAGGCCCTCAAGTGGATACGCAGCGTTACGGTGCTGGCCGAGAACTTTTCCGTGCAGCTGCCGTAACCAGCGCCAAGAGTCTGGGCTTGGTGCTGCCGCGCCGCTGAATCTCCGGGCCTGGCCAAGGCAGAAAGCCCCCAGGGGACCATTCCCCTGGGGGCTTTGACGTGGTTGCAGCGCATTTCGGACGGGAAGGCCCGGGGCATCGCCTTGGGGAGGAGGCGCTGCCTCCGGGGGCCTGGGACGCTGGTGAACAAGAACAGGCCAAGCGCCGGGAGGTGTATGGCTTTCGCCGCACCGGGGATGCTCCCTGCTGTCCGGCCGCCGGCCGAGCGGTCAGGGCTGGGTGGTGTTGTCCAGGCAGACCCAGCCGCGCTGGCCGGTGCCGGTAACTTCCACATACGCCCAACCCTCGCGGTCGTTGACGAGGATGTTGAGCGGTTGCCGGAAAGGCAGCTTTTGCAATTCGCCGCAGTAGGTGCCCTGGCAGTTGCGAAGGGGCAGGCCGGTGAAGCCGGCCAGCACCGTGCCGGAGAGGGGTTGGGCGGAGGCTAGTGCGCCTACGCCGCTGACGGCGATTCCCAGAACCATGCCGAGCATCCATTTGTCGAGCCGGTTCATAAACGCTCCTTGGGTTAAAGGTTGCTGGTAAATCCGTTGTTTGGAGGGTGGTTGACTGTTGGTGGGCCGGTTTGTTGGAGAAGCTGTCGGCTGGCAGTTCAGGCGTCGGAGCGGCGGGTGGCCGGGCGCTTTTGTTGTTTTGGCCAGCAAATCCGGGGTCGTTGTTCTAGTAATGTCTGGAGCCGTTGTTTTCCTGGTTGTCGAAATTTTGTATTTGCTGGTCGTGTATGACCTGTTTGCGTTTCTTGTTTTTATTGGCTTTGTACTGCTGCTTGTTGTATTGCTGTTGGTTGTACTGTTGCTGGTTGTATTGTTGCTGCCTGTCGCGTTGCTCTTGCTCGTTGCCGTAGAGTCCTCCGGCCACGCCGCCCAGGGCCCCGCCCACAAGGGCGCCGACTCCCAGGTTGCCGCCGGCCAGGGCGCTGATGCCGACCCCGGCGCCTGCGCCGATGGCCGCGCCGGACAGGGCGCCCTGCTGGGTTGGCGTCATGCGCGTGCAGGCCGAGAAGCTCAACAACAGGAGCACGAGAGTCGTCTGGGCGATATAGTGCATGGTGGCGTCCTAGTTGTTTTGATTTTTGACAATGATTTCATGCCAGATGACGTCGAAGACATGGCGTTGCATCTTGTCAGGATGGTGCTTGTAGTAGTCGTCGATCTGATTGGACAGATCGGCCCAGCTCAAGTCCTTGAGGCCGTCGACCCAGCCCTTGACGAGTTTGGAGGGCGTTTGCCCATGCTTGTCCCGAAGATGGTATTCCAGAACAAAGGCGCTGCCGGCTCCATACAGGAAGGCCTTTTTTTCCAGATCGGACGATTTCATCCAGACTTCGCCGTCAACATCGGGAGCCGGGTGTGCTGGTTGTGTTTGCGCAAGGCTGGCGTTGGTTCCGGTGAGAAGGAAGGCGATGGCCAGCAGGGCGAATACGACGTGCTGTTTTATCATGGGTTCCTCGCATGGCGTTGGTGTTTTTTGAGAGTTGCCATTTTGTCTAACGCTTTTGGTGGCGGAATATTTTGTCAAGTACGCTGTTTGTCGTTGGTTTCAGCTATTATGGTGTATGGAGTGTTTTGTGCGGTCTGTTTGGCATTGATTGTCTCTATGGTGTTTTTAAGAAGCGAGTCAGGGCTTTGTGCCTTTGGTTCGTTGCCGCTGCTGCATGGAGGTTAGTGGCGCTTGTCGGCCCGCGTCAGCGTCTTGGGCATGGCCTGTTGCAGCCGAGGCAGGCCTCCCCATTGCGCAAAAAGCGCTTTGGCGTGTTCGGTGATGAACTTCGGGTCAAGCGGCCATCCCAGGGACGTGTTGGAAAAGATGACGTAGGCGTAGGTCTCCTCGGAGCCTTCGCTCTTTGGATCGCTTGGGATGCCGATGGCTTTGGCTAGGGCGATGGACCCTTCGCCGATGCTGTCTTCGGGGCCGACGTCGGCGAAGATGCATCCTGAGCCGGCGTTGTTGCTTCGGTTGACCACGAACCCGAAGTCGCCGATTTTCATGGGTATCTGTATATTCTTGGGAAGAACATAGAAGGGGATCGCTTCTGAATTTACATAGCGTTTCTGGTCTTCGTCGAGCTTGGTGCTGTCCTGCAGGGTCGTTCCCGAGACATAGAAGCCAGGGGCTGGGTCGCCTTTTTCCTGCAGAATTGGCTTGCCGTCGGCGTTGCCGGTGTCCGTGACAATTCCCCACCAGTTTCCTGCGCTGCCGGCGTTGGCGAGATTGTCGAGGCCCAGGCTTGTGTCCTTGTTGTAGGCCTTGGGTGCGCCATCGGCGTTTATTTGCATTTTAGCTTCAAAGAAGTAGACGGATTTGCTTTCCTTGAGGTGATAGATGTTCGTTGTGCCGATGCGCAGCGCGCGCAGAGGAGTGGTTGCGTCAGAGATCGCCTTGAGGTCGTTCTGAAGCAGTGCTGTTTGGCCTGGCGAAACTCTCGGACTTGTTGCCGTGGCGAGAATTGTCGCAAGTACAATAATATGCGGCGAGCGGCGCATGTTCATGGTTTTTCGCTTTGCTTGTCCGTTCATTTTGCGTCCATGCGTGTGGTTTTCAAGGTCGAGAACGCTGGTCTCCAGGCGTCTGGGGCGCGGGCAAGGCCGCCCTGGCCTTGCCTGCGTCCGCGTTTCAGGCCGTTCCCCTCGTCTTGTCTGTTCTGGCTGCGAGAGGAGGAGCGGCCCGGATGAGCCGGCCTATCGCTCGATGATCTTCTCGACATGGCCGATCTTCTCCTGGATCTTGCCGTTGAGGCTTTCGTCCTGGCCCTCGATTTCCAGGTCGCGATTGTTGAGGGCCGCCCCGACGACCTCTTTCACTTTGCCCTTGGCCTGGTGCATCTTGCCTTGCGCAATGTCTTTTGTGCTGGCTTTCATGGCAATTGTCCTTCTGGTTGGTGTTTGTTGTTATGACTTGTTGGTGGATGGTTGCGTGCTGCGGTCGTGGGTGCGGGCCGGCCCTGCAGGGGTGCTTAAAGCTTGCCGAGCAGGAACAGGATGATGAGGATGACGACGATTGTGCCGATTATGCCGCTTGGGCCATACCCCCAGGATCGACTGTGCGACCAGGTTGGGATTGTGCCAAGCAGAACAAGGATCAATACGATGAGGAGGATGGTGCCGATGCTCATGGCGAGTCTCCCGTTGTTGCAAGCGCTTTGGAAATTTATTTTACCGTAAGGTTGTTTGTGACCGATTTGACGCCCGTTACCGTGTTCGTCACTTCCGCCGCCCGGGCAACGGCCGCCCTGGAGTCCACGACGCCGCCGAGCCGCACGACTCCGTCAGACGACTGGACGCTGATTTGGAACACTTTGAGCGCCGGGTCGTTGAAGATTCCGGCCTTGACCTTGGACGTGATGACCGTGTCGTCAAAATAGCCGGCGGCGTCGCTCGTTCCGGCCGTTGCGCC
This sequence comes from Solidesulfovibrio magneticus str. Maddingley MBC34, assembly GCA_000307955.1. Classification (GTDB taxonomy): domain Bacteria; phylum Desulfobacterota; class Desulfovibrionia; order Desulfovibrionales; family Desulfovibrionaceae; genus Solidesulfovibrio; species Solidesulfovibrio magneticus_A. The sequence continues at coordinate 10,005 of ALAO01000109.1, forward strand.
CTTTCCCTCGACGGTCATGTTGTTCACCACGCGCTTGACGCCGTGGACGTCTCTCGTCAATTTGGCCGCCAAATCTATTTCCGCGGCATTGCGCGCCCGGCCTTCCAGGGTGACGACGCCGTCTTTTGTATTGACGGTCGTGTTGAGCGCGCTGGTGGAGCGATGCAGCAGCAGGGCCGTCTTGACCAAGGCGCTGGTGGAGGCGTCGTCAATGGCTTCGTTCATGACGTCCAGGCTTTGCCCCATGGTTTTTTCCCCGATGCGCTTGTCGCTTTTGGCCTGGTTTTCAGAGGGCGTATTGGGCGTCGTGATGGTCATTTCGTTCCGAACATTTTTAACGCCCTCAATGTCGGCGGCGTATTCTGTGGTCAAATCCTTTTGCGCGGTGCTCGTGGCTTGGCCGCGCAAGATCACGTCGCCGTCTTTGGCCGATACTTCTGTTGCTGTTCCGTTGACGCTGCGATGAAACAGCAGCGTTGATTTGATTTTTGCCATGAGCCAGGCGTCAGAATAGACGTCGGGATTGTTTTTCTGCAGGGTCAGCTGGTTGTCGACGCTCTTGACTCCCGGCAGGGCGATCACGATTTCCTTAGCCAGCGTCTTGTCGGATTCGTCGGAGACGACGCCGATAAGCGTCACCTTGCCGTTGTCCGACCTGACGGTAATGTTGTCGTGGGAGAGGTACGTTTCGAAGACGAACGATTGTTTTGCCGCGGCGATAATGCGGTCGTCGGCGTCGGACGCCAGGAGGGTGCTGCTTGATGTTGTAATCAAGACTGCGAGTGCTGCTAATGAGAGAATGCCGTATTTATATTGCATTGTGGCGGTCCTTCGTGATTGCAGGTTGTTTGTCTGTTGTGTGTCTTGGTTTGTTTTGTGTAATACAAGTAGCGTGCCACGAAGCGTTTTGTTTGCGTGTTCTCGTTTGTTTGCTGATTTGTATGGACAATGCAGCGGCCTGCGCGAAGGCGGTTCTTTGCGGGCGGCCATGGGTTGGTGGTCATATATGACCCAAAGGTCGTCTGTGACCACTTTGGGCTCCAATGGCATGGTCCGGTCAGGGGCGGCGTCTCGTTGCCAAAGGGAGCGAGCGGGCTTGCTGCTGGCAGGGGGTTGCTGGGGCGTGCGCAGCAGGTGGCGCACAGTCTGCGCCTGGGCGGCTTGTGCGGGAGACTGCCAGGATGCTCGCGCCAAAGGTTACAGCAGAGGGGCAGCGGGTGGAAAACGCCGTGGTGACGGGCGTCTTGCCTCCCGGGCCAAGTCGCGCGGCGTCGAGGCGGGCAACGGGTGGAAGACGTGGTGGTGACGGACGTGATCGGCTTGGTAAGGCCGGGTGAGCCGCCATGTCGATGATGGACGAGGAGGCCCGGCGGAGGTGGTCTGGGTGAAGTTTTTTCGGCCTGAAGAGGTAGGCGAGGCGGTTGGCGGCCTAAGGAGGGTCAATCCCGGGGCGCGGCGGGGAGGATGACGGTGACGGTGGTGCCCTCGGCTTCGGAGGTGGTGAAGGAGATGCGTCCGCCGTGGGCCTTGGCGATCAACTGCGCGCTGTAGGTCCCAAGGCCCGTGCCGTACATCTTGCCGGCCGTGGCGTCCTTGTCGAAAAAGCGTCCGCGAATCGACTCGGGCACGGCGCCGAGATTGTGGATCGTCAGGCGCAGGAATCCGTGGTCTTCCTGGCAAGCGACGGTGACAACGCCGTCTGGGGGGGAAGCTTCTATGGCGTTTTTTGTTAAATTCATCAGCATGTCTTCGATGAGGAATTCCTCTCCGTATAGGATGGTTTCTTCATGATAGCGCGTTGCGTCGCCAAGAGACATGGCGAATGTTATTCTGTACTGGTCTGTTAGCACAGATAGCGTATTCTGGATGCTTGTCAGGAGTTTTTGAAGAAATATTTCTTTGCAATTTGGAGAGTAAGTGCCCTTTTCCATTTGCAGCAATGGTTCGTGCGCATCGATAAGCTGGATTATTTGTCGTATTCCCTGTAGCATCTGTGGAAGCATGTCTTTTGTTGCGTAGTCTGCGTCACCGTTAATGAGCAGTTGCGCCATGCTGAACAGGCTGATCAGCGGCCCCTTGATGTCGTGGCGAATGATGCGCTCGACGTTTTCCCGGAATTCCTCTTCCTGCTTGCGTTCGGTGATGTCGCTTATCACGATGCGAATGGCCGGCTGTTGGTCGGCGTCCTGGACGACGATGGCCGTCAGGCGAGCCCAGAATTCCGGCAGGTCTTTGCGTCGCATGCGCAATTCAAAGACGTTCGGTTTCCTCGATTCCAGAAGCTGTTTGCGTTGCCGGTAGAAGATGTCCTGATCTTCTTTGTGCAGAAAACGGGTCCAAGGCTGCTTTATCATTTCGCTGCGCGTGGTATTGAGCAGCTTTGCCGCCGTGAGGTTGGCCTCCTCGATCAAGCCTTTTTCGCCTATGGTGCAATAGCCCACCGGAGCCATGTCGTAGAGGTCGAAGTAGCGTGCCCGCGCCGCATCCAGTTCCGCTTGCGCCCGGCGCAGTTCCTCGTTTTGCATTTCCAGTTCGATCTGATGCACCCGGAGTTCGTGCAGCGTCTGTCGCGTTTCCTCGGGCGAAAGTGTCCGCGTGTCGGCTGCTTCGTCGGCTTGGGCCATGAACTCTGCCTGGCTGCGGTATTTGTCCGTCATGTCCTGCCTCCCTCCTGGGCCGGTCGCATGGTGGCGGCAATGGCGTAGCACCTGCCGTCCGGGTTGATCAGGCTACTGGCGGTCAGCTTCACGGCGAGGGTATTGCCGTCCTTGGTCAGGCGTTGGGTCTGGTGCAGTCTTTGCCTGTTGCCGTCGGCGCACTGCCGCATGGCCTCCAGTTCCCGCTGTCCCATGTTTTCCGGCAGCATGTCGCCAAGGCGCATGGACAAGGCCTCGGCTTCGGTCCAGCCGAAGAGCCTCTCGGCCGCCGGGTTCCAGGCCATGACGCTGCCGTCGAGGGCATGGACCACGACGGCGTCCTTGGAGTCCCGGGCGACCTGGACCAGTCGGAGTTGTCCGTGGGCCTGTTCCAGCAAGGCGTGGGACTGTTTCTTTTCGGTGATGTCGACAAAGGTGATGACCACGCCTTCGATGACGTTGTCCATGGTGCGATAGGGTAGGATGCGCATGGAGTACCACTTGCCCTCGGCGATCTGGACGTCGGTTTCCTGGGGGATCAAGGTGTCAAGGACGGCTTGCACGTCTTCGACCAGATGGTTGTAGCCCACCAGGTTGGAGACGATGTGGCCCACGGGTCGTCCCACGTCGCCCTGGATCAGGTTGATGATGCGGGTAGCGGCCGGCGTGAAGCGCAAGATGCGCAAGCGGTGGTCCACAAAGACGGTGGCAATGCCTGTGCCGGCCAGCAGATTGCTCATGTCGTTGTTGGCCTGGGACAGATCGGCCAGCTTGTTTTGCAGTTCGGCATTGACCGTGGCCAATTCTTCGTTGACGGATTGCAGCTCTTCCTTGGATGTCTCCATCTCTTCATTTGTTGATTGCAGTTCTTCGTTTATGGACTGCATTTCCTCGTTGGAAGATCTGAGCTCCTCGTTGGATGTTTCCAGCTCTTCGATGGTCGTCTGAAGATATTCTTCCTTGGCTCTGAGCTCTTGCTTGAGAGCGGCCAGGCCGGCTTCCGCCTCTCCATCGGGAAGCGCGGACTCCTCGATACGAGCTCTGGCCTGGAACGCGCTGGACAGCATGTAGTCGCAGGACGGCGACGGCTCCAGGATGATCATGAACAGGGAGTCTTCGGTCCTGGCGGACTTGTCTGTGGTCACCGGAGTTATCGTCAGGTCAACAGACGTGAAGTCCCCGTTTGTTTTGACGCGAATGCCAGGACAGCGCACTTTGGCCCGGTCCGTCTTGGCCTTGTAGAGGGCTGTTCCCAACTGACGCGGCAAGCCTTCCCGGGCCATGCGCAAGACGTTGCTGACCCCGACCTCGCCCGGAGGCGGCTCCAGGTATTGGCCGGAGCGTCCGTGGAGATAGAGAATGTCGCCTTGGGCGTTGACGAGGACGCCGACCGGGTTGAGCTGTTTGAGCAACGTCTGCTCGGCCAGTTCCCGCAGCGGGAGCTTGCGTCCCTCCCTAACCGGGGCGGGCAGGGGGGACAGGCCGGCGTCCTTGTCCGGCGTGGGCAACAAAAAGCGGCCCACGGGCGGGCGGCGCAGGCCGTAGGCGTCGTCGCGGCGCTGATAGATTTTGCGTTTGCGGTCCACCACGGAAAAGAGATCATTGAAGTCGCCGATGGTTTCCGACGTGCCCAGAACAAGGAAACCTCCCGGGGCCAGGGCGTAGTGGAAGAGTGGGATGAGCTTTTTTTGCAGTTCCCCGTCCAGGTAGATGAGCAGATTGCGGCAACTGATCAGGTCGAGCTTGGAAAAGGGCGGGTCCTTGATCAAGTCCTGCTCGGAAAAGACCAGGAGGTCGCGAATGTTTTTGTGAATGCGCACGACGCCGGCGTCGGCGTCGGTGGAGAAGCACCGGGCCAGCCGCTCCGGCGAGACATCGGCGGCGATGCTGGCCGGATAGATCCCTGTCCGGGCCGTGGCGATGGCCTGGCTGTCGATGTCGGTGGCGAAGACCTGGACCTGGCAATGGACCGGCAGGGCGTCCAGGCGCTCCTGCAGCAGGATAGCCAGGGAGTAGGCTTCTTCTCCGGTGGAGCAGCCGGGCGACCAGGCCCGCACGAAGGCGCCGGCCGGTTTGCCGGCGAACAGCGCGGGGACGATCTTCTCGGCCAGGGTTTTGAACACCTCGGGATCGCGAAAGAAATTGGTCACGCCAATAAGCAGGTCCCGAAAGAGCGCTTCCACTTCGGCCGGCGTCTGCTGCAGGTATTGGACGTAGGCGTCCTTGCCGGCGATCTGGTGCATGGCCATGCGCCGCTCGATGCGGCGGTCGATGGTGCTCGGCTTGTACTGGGAGAAATCGTGGCCTGTATGGGTGCGCAGGAGAATGAAAATCTTGCGCATGGCATTGTCCGAAGTGGGCGTGCTCGCTCGTAACGGGCGCGGGCCGAACGCATGGGCCGCATAGGCCATGAGTTGGGCCGCCATGTCGGCCGGCGCCAGTTCGAAGTCCACCAGGCCGGTGGCCAGGGCGCTTCGCGGCATGCCGTCGTATTCGGTGGAACCCGGCGTCTGGGCCATGACCATGCCGCCCTCGCCCTTGATGGCCCGCACCCCGGCCACGCCGTCGCTGCCGGTGCCCGACAACACGATGCCGATGGCCCGTTCGTGCTGGTCGCTGGCCAGGGACCGGAAGAAAAAGTCGATGGGCAGGCGCAGGCCCCGCGCGGCCGAGGGCGGGAGCAACTGGAGCCGGCCGCCCAGAAAGGCCATGTCGTGTTTGGGCGGGATGATGTAGGCGCAATTGGGCTGGACGACCATGCCGTCCGTGACCTCGAAGACCTGCATCCGGGTGTAGCGCCGGATGAGTTCGGTCAGCAGGCTCTCATGGTCCGGGGCCAGATGCTGCACCAGCACAAAGGCCATGCCCGGATCGGTCTCGGCGGGCATCCCGGAAAAAAAGGCCTCGAACGCCGCCAGCCCGCCGGCCGAAGCGCCGATGCCGACGATGGGAAAGGCTGACGCCGGGTCGGCCGGTGAAGTGTTTTCAATGGCTTGGGCCAGGGCCGGGGCAGAGGCTGGCGACAAGGGCAGGGCCTTTTGGGACGTCATGGCGGCGCCTCCTGGCGCGATCTGGACACGGATGGGCCTGCCCAACAAACGCAGGCCGATGATCGGTGGGTTGTTAACACTACTGCATCCCACTTCGGGGAAGAGAAAGCAAACGGTATCGGACAGGCGACCTAGCGCCAGGTCGCAAACCACCGTTGCCGCAAAGTGTCTTCAGGAAGCCGCCACAGCGCCCGGTGGGTGGCGGTCAAGGCTGCGGCGTCCTCAAGCAGGGCCGATTTTTCCGCCCGGCCCAGGCCGGCCGGGCCAAGGGCAACGGCTTTGTCGACCAATGCCTGGCGCGCCGCAGGGTCGACCCGGCCGGTCCGGGACGGCCGGCCAAGCAGGGCCAGCCGTCTGGCGCAGACGGCCGGATCGGCCACGGCCAGGGCCACGCCGTGTTCCCGGGGGATGCCCAGGGGGCGGTCGGCCAGGACGTTTCGTTCGTGAAAGGCCGCCAGCGCCGCCAGTTCGCGCGGCGGATCGACTTCCTCGGGAATAAGCAGCAGCCCCAGGCGCTTGAGCCATCGGCCGAGGCTTGGCAGGCTCGTGACCACGGACAGGGGGATGGCCAGGAGCAGCGGCCCGAAAATCGGGCACACCCACCAGAAGAACTCCCGGTTGTAGAGATAGAGCGCGCCGGCCCACAGCCCAGCCAGGAGCGTGCCGCCAAGATGGAAGCGCACGGCGTCGGCCCAGGTCGTGGCCCGGTCGTCGCGCGGCTGCCGGCCCCAGCCGGTCTCCCGGCCAAGCAGGGTGATGCTCACGAACTTGCTGTGGAAAAGCATCCGGATGGGGGCCAGCAGCGAGGAGACGAAGACTTCAATGCCCATGCTGACCAGCAGCCGCCAAAAGCCGCCGAAGAGCGGCAAGCGTCCCTTGATGACGACAAGGACGGCGGCAAAAACCTTGGGCAAAAAGAGCAGCACGCCCGTGGTGGCCAGAAGGCTTAAGGCCCACCACGGCTCCCAGACCGGCCAGTCGGGGAAAAGCGTGCGCGTGGGCGGGAAATAGCTGGGCGGAGTCAGGGACTCGATAATGGCTTCGGCCGTGGACACGGCCAGAAACAGGAACCAGAGCAAGGCCGAGCCGTAAGCCATGACGCCGTTTAAGAACAAGGCCCGGTGGACCGGGATAAATCCCCGGGTGAAGACCAGGCGCAGGTGCTGCATGTTGCCCTTGCACCAGCGCCGGTCCCGGGCCAGTTCGGCCAGCAGGTTGGGCGGCGCTTCCTCGTAGCTCCCGGGCAGGTCGTAGGCCAGCCAGACGCTGTAGCCGGCCCGGCGCATGAGGGCCGTCTCCACGAAGTCGTGGCTGGAGATCTCGCCGCCAAGGGGAGGCTTGCCGGACAGCCGGGGCAGGGCGCAGTGGCGCATGAAGGGGCGGATGCGGATCAGCGCGTTGTGGCCCCAGAACTGGGCGTCGCCAAGCAGCCAATAGCTCAGGCCTGCTGAGAACATGGGGCCGTAGAGGTGGCTGGCGAATTGCTGGAGTCTGGCCAGAAAGGTCTCGCGCCCGACGATGGCCGGGACCGACTGCAGGATGCCCACTTTCCGCCGGGCTTCCATGATCTCCACCATGCGCGCGATGGCGGCCCCGCTCATGACGCTGTCGGCGTCCATGACCAGCATATAAACGTAGTGCGCGCCGAAGCGGCGGCAAAAGTCCGCGATGTTGCCGCTTTTCATCTTGGTGTTGACCCGGCGGCGGCGGTAGAAAACGCGGCCCCGGGCGTCCAGGCGGTCGCGCAGGGCGGCCCAGGCCGCTTCCTCCTCGGCCCAGGCTTCCGGGTCCCGGGTGTCGCTTAAGATGAAGAAGTCGTAGGGGCCGATGGCGGCCTCCGCCTCGATGGAGCGGTAGACGGCCTCGATGCCGGCCGTGACCCGGTCCATGTCCTCGCCGTAGACCGGGAAGACGATGGCCGTGCGGGCCTCGGGCCGGGGCGGGGTGTCCGACGGCCGGGGCCGGGTGACGGCAAAGCGGTCAAAGCGTCTGATGAGCGTGAAAAAGCCAGCCATGGCCGTCCAGAAGCCTATGGAAATCCAGGCAAAGAGCATGGCGAAGACTGCCAGAAGCACCTTCTCCAGGGCCGTGCCGCCCTCGTGGGGCAAGACCGAGGCCATGCGCAGGACGGCCAAGGCGGTGGGCACGAAGATGAGCACAGCCAGGGCCAGGCGGCGACGGCCGGCCACGGCGCTTAAGGCCTGGCCGGAGGCCTCGTCCGGCAGCCTGGACGGCTTGGGCGGCTGGCCGTCCTCGGCCGCCTGCGCGCCCACGGCTTTGGCCACGGCCTTGCGCCAGGCCCGCAGCCCCATGGCCTCTGGGGCCATGGGCGTACGGGCCAGGGGCGGGGTCGGGGCCAGGTCGGGTTCAGGGCGCGGGACATCGAGGCGCGTCATGAGCTCGTCCATGGCCAGCCCGGCGGCGACGTCGGGATCGTCGGCCTGGGCCGGGAACGTCTCCAGGATGTGCCGGGTCGTCTCCAGCCGTTCCTTTTCCGGCAGGGGAAGCCGGCGCAGATAGGCCAGAAGCCGTGCCCCAAGGGCCTCGGTCCAGGACTTGGCCGGGCCGGCCGGGGAGGGGGAAGCCGCGCCCTGGCTCATGATTTCCCCGGCGTCACGGCGTAGCTCCATGTCTCGCTGACGGATTTGTCGTCAAACCGCAAAAAGGCCCGCAACTCGATGGGGGGCCGCTTCTCCGGCAAAATGCCCTGCAAGGCCGAGCCGCCGTCGATGCCGATCTTGAAGGTCAGGCGGAAGCCGCCGGTTGCGGGATTGCGGAAACATTGCTGCTCCAGGAGCGTGCCGCCCGGGCCGACGCTGACGACGGCTTCGGCCTTGGCCTGGGGCTTAAGGGCCGGCAGCTTGTCGCCCAGGAAATCGATGACGAACAGGCGGCTGTTTTTGTCTGGCTGGGAGGACCGGGTAGCCGTGACGCGCACCCCGGGAGGCAGGCCGCCGGGGGCGTTTAGCCAGCGCATCCGGTAGTCGAAGCCCATGGGCGTGCCGGGCGCGGCCTGCTCCTTGGGGTGGAAATAGGCCACGACGTTGTCGTGGATCTCCTGCTCCGACGGAATCAGCACCATTTCCACCCGGCCGGCCCCCCAGTCGCCGCGCGGCTCGATCCACAGGCTCGGCCGTTTCTCGTAACGGGCCTCGGTATCCTGGTAGTTGTTGAAATCCGTGTCGCGGTGGAGCAGCCCGAAACCCTTGAGATGGTCGGCCTCGAAGCTGCTGACCAGCAGGTTGGCCGGGTTCTGGGCTGGCCGCCAGAGCCATTCGCCGCTGCCGAAATGGACCAGCAGGCCGTCGGAATCATGCACCTCGGGCCGCCAGTCCATGCGGGCGCTCGGCAGGGAATTTTCGCCGTAGAGAAACATGCTGGTCAGCGGCGCGATGCCGAGCTTCTTGATGGGCGTTCGCAGGTAGACCCGGGAGCTTACGTCCATGACGGTTTCCCGGCCGGGCAGCAGGGTGAAGGCGTAGGCCCCGGTCAGGCTGGGGCTGTCCAGGAGCGCGTAGACGACCAGCCCCTTGGCGGCCTTGCCCGGGGCCGGCTTGACGATCCAGAATTCCCGGAACCAGGGGAACTCTTCGCCCTCCGGCTCAGCGGTGTTGATGGCCAGTCCCCGGGCCGACAGCCCGTAGACCTGCCCCTTGGCCACGGCGCGGAAATAGGAGGCCCCCAGGAACACGACGAATTCGTCGAGATAGGCCTTGGTGTTGATGGCCGTGTGGACCCTAAAGCCGGCGGCTCCGATTTCCGTCGGCAATTGGTCGGGCAGGTCCTTGAGCTGGCTGTAATCGAACATGTCCTTGGTGACGGCCAGGGGGGCGACCGTGTTGCCGTCTATGACGTGCAGTTTGACGGTGCGGTCGTAGAGAAAGCCCGGGTGGAAAAACTGGAGCTGGTAGGGCGAGGCACTTTTGGCCCAAAAGGCGCGGTCGGGCCGGAAGCGGATGTTGCGCCAGGCGTCATAGTCGAGGTTGCGCAGGGCTTGCGGAATCGGCGGCGGCCCCTGGAAGGGGACGGCGGCCAGCGCCTTGGCGGCCTGCTCCACGTTTTCCAGGTCAAAGGGCCGGGAGGCGGCCTTGGCGGCCGTTGCCGGCAACAGGAATCCGGCCAGGCAGACGGCGGCGGCCAGCACCCGGGCAAAGGGAAGCAACGATAGGGATCGGAGGCGCTGGAAAACAGCGGTTGGGCTATGCATGGCGGGGTCGTCCTTTCTTGTCGGTGCGGGCGCTGGCACACGTTGTCTGGTTGCTGCCTGCCGGCAGGGTTGGGCCTTGTTGTCGCCAGCCAGGCTTGGCGCGGCCATCGTCGAGGCCTGGCGCAGGCGCGGCAGGGACGCGGTTTCGCCGACCGGGCGGCGTCGCGGTCATAAGGCGCGTCTGCCCCGGGCGGTTCGGAGCGGAAAGCTGGAAGGGCGCAAGATGCCGGCGTCAGGGCTTTTGAATGCCCAGTTTGCGCATTCGGGCGCGCAGCGTGCTTCTGTCGAGTCCGAGGATTTCGGCGGCGCTGTCCTTGCCGCCCACTTTCCAGTTGGTCTGGGCTAAAACCAGCAGGATGTATTCCCGTTCGACCGCTTCCAGGGTCTGCTGGCTGCTGGTCATGGATTTGAAAGGCTTTTTGAGCTCGTCAATGAGCCGCAGCTTGGGGCCGGAAGAGTTGATGACGCCGCGTTCCAGAACATTTTCCAGCTCGCGGATGTTGCCGGGCCAGTGATAATTCTGCAGGGCGTGCATGACGTTGAGTGGAATGAACTCGATGGCCTTGCCCAGCCGTTTGGCGATCTTTCGAACAAAATGGTCCACAAGAAGCGGGATGTCCTCGGCGCGCTCCCGAAGCGGCGGCACGATGATCGGAAAAATGTTGAGCCGATACCACAGGTCGTCGCGGAAGTGGCCCTTGCGGACTTCCTCTTCGAGATTGCGGTTGGTGGCGGCGATGATCCGGGCGTTGACCTTGATGGTGGTTGAGCTGCCCAGGCGTTCGAATTCGCCGTTTTGGATCACGTGGAGGAGTTTGGGCTGCAATTCCAACGGCAGCTCGCCGATTTCATCCAGGAACAGGGTGGCGTTGTTGGCCACTTCAAACCGCCCCAGGCGTTTGGAATGCGCGCCGGTGAAGGCGCCTTTCTCGTGGCCGAAGAGTTCGCTTTCAATCAAGTTGGACGGCAGCGCGGCGCAGTTCATTTTGACCAGGGCCCGGTCCTTGCGCAGGCTTAAGCTGTGGATGGCCCGGGCCACCAGTTCCTTGCCGGTCCCGGTTTCGCCAAGGATAAGGACGTTGGTGTCGGTGCCGGCGATCTGTTCGATCTTGTAGAAGACGTTCTTGATGGCCTCGCTTTTGCCGACGATGTCTTCGTGATTGTATTCAAGCTTAATTTCGTCCTGCAAATAGGCCCGTTCCGCTTCAAGCTGGTCCTTGAGCAGCTTGATTTGGGCAAAAGCGGCGTCTGATGCCGCCTGCCTGTCCTTGGATTCCGCCTGGCTCGCCGCCAGGCGAAAGGCCTTTTCTTGCATCAGGGCGCGGGAGGCGTCCATTGGCTGTTCGATGTGCGTCACGTCAGCGGCGGACAGGATCATGAGCGTCGACGCTTTCTCTGTCTTGTGCACGACACGGGCGCTCAAATGGATGATTTTTTTGCCGGATGCAGCAACATCCAGGGGGATGTCGATGGCATGGAATTGCTTTTTTTTGGCCAGCGCGCGTTGAAAAAATTTCTGAAGGTGTTCGAAGTTGCATTGCTGGGAGCTGATGTCGGCCAGAGACAATCGCTCCGGTTTTTCCGGAGCGATATGGAACATTTCGCAAAAGGCCGTGTTGGTTTTGATGATGCCCAGGTCTGCATCGAGGATCGCCAGCGGAGAGGCGACCGAGTCTATGATATTGCCAATGGTCTTGATGACAGTCTTTTGCCTGTCTGCATCATCTTCGGAAGGCTTGTTCATGATCGCTGGCCATGCTTGCTGCAAGGTTAGGCTTCACACTGCAGAAAACACGATTGTTTTGCGCAAATGTATGGGTAAGCAAGAACCCATACGAATCTACCATAACCCTCCCAGGGGATTTTGCCAGCAAAAAAACATGTCCAGGCGATATGACCCGAGAAAGCGGCCTCCTCGGGGATTGGGAACCGTTGGCGCGGGGGCATGTCGTGCGGTCCAGGGGGGGGCGGTCCTGGCGAGTTTGCTTGGCCCAGGAGGGTTTACTGGAGAGAAGGGGCAGGCCTGGTCTCGTCGCGCCCCGGACCGTCCAGGCGAAACGGCCCGAGGCGGAGGAGAGAGGGCAGGGAGGCCGGTCCGGTCACGTCAGGACAGGCGAGGGCGACGCCCCTGGATAAGACGATAGTGGTTTTGAGAAAGAGCCATTGTTTCGGCGTGTTGCCAGGGAAGCGCCGGCGGGCTTTTCGAGGACGCGGGACGAGCGTCGGGCGGGGTGCTTTCGGGCGAGGACGGATTTGGCGTCATGGGCGCTTTCTTGGCGCTGGGGCTTGGACCGTTGAAGGATGATTGTTCGCCGATCTTCTGGTCAGTCAAGGAGTTGTCTTTATTTTGGAGATGTTTGACGGAACATGCCCGAGCTCTGTTGAGTAATTATTTATATAGTTTGTACTTTTGGCTTGTTGAATAAGGGCGGCGTGTTGCAACTTGTATTTGCAGAGGGGCAACAAAAGAGAGGATTGTTCTCGACATTGTCGAAATATTGGTGGTATTGTTTGTCAAGTTTCCTGATTTTGCTTTTTGATGAGTGGTTATTTTGCTTTAGAAGTTGTTGTAGGGAGTGTGATTTGTATGAGTATTTTGAAAGATGCGTCTCAGGTCGCAGGGTCGGAGGTCAACAAACTTTTGCTTCAAGCCCAGGCTTTGGTGGACGCGACCGCCGGAGACCAGGCAGAGCGCGTCCAGGCCGCCCGGGATGCCCTGGGCGGCTGCCTGAAATCGGCCCGGGACGCGCTGCATGAAACGGAAGGCCGGTTTCTTGAAACGTTTCGGGCCGCGGACTCGGCTGTGCGCGAGAAACCGTATTACGCCATGGGCGGGGCCTGTCTGGGCGGGTTGTTTCTTGGCTGGCTGCTGGCCAGAAAGTCGTAGTGGCTTTCAGTCGTAAAAGTGTCGCGGTCCGCACCGGCCGGCCGTCAGGCCATCGGAAGAGAGAAGCCCGGGTCAGTTGCATCTGCTTGAGATGCGCTACGCTGCCTACGGCAGCTCAACAACCGTGGAGATGAATGTCATGAAACATCCACTATTTATTGCTCTTGCGATTGTCTTCCTGAACTCCGCCCCAGCCTTTGCGGCCGGACCGGATTCTTTTCAATGCATTCGGCCCGACGGTACAGTGGCCTGCACCGTCAATGCCCCCAGCGGCGACCCGAGCACCATCTGCAACCGCAACTGCCCGCAGTGCAATCTCACCTGCGTGGCCCGCCAGCACGTCGTTCGAGACGGTAACGAATTGCTGTTCAACCCTGAGACGTCCGGCCCGGCCCAAGCCAACCAGCTCGACCAGCCGCGCGCGGAAACGCCGCAATACTGCAAGCAGCAATTGCGTCGATGCACCAACGCTTGTCGTTCCGATCCAAGCAATAACTCGAACTTCAATCTAAACGCCTGCGTTTCCAGCTGCAAAAGCACCTATTCCGGTTGCGGCAGGCGGTAGCAGACGACTGATGGTGTGGCCATGGAGGGCGTGTTCCTGTCTTGTGTTTCCGGAGTGCGCGTTAGAAACGCCCGTCGTTGATGTGCTGCGCCGACAAGAGAAGCAAGTCGACTATGGCTCAGGATGTTCCATGAGCGCAATTTTTAGCGAGAGAGGCGACCCATGTTGTCAGAATTCAAGCGAACGCTGTGCCTGTTGAGTGCCGTCGCGTTCATTGCCCTGTCCATTGCATCCGGTTGCGTCAGACGGACCACGCTCCCTTCGGATGTCTCGAGCGTGACCGTATATCAGAAAGACCGAGCCATGATCGTCCACAGGGGGGATGAGGGAGATCGCTTGTACTATCGTGATGACAACGGCAAGATCTATTATGTCGATCAGTCTGGAAGGCCGGTCGTCGTCGAGAGGAATGTGCGGGTGGAGCGCGGAACGGCCGGGATGTACTACATCATGGATGAAGACAACGTGACATACTATACGAACGAATATGGTCGTTTGTATTATAGGGACGCTTCCGGCCGAGATGTCTTTATCGAGGAAGCCGGGGCCGGCAAGGTTATCGATCCGCTGCCTCTCCTGAGCGGCGGCATCTATCCCAGGGTTGAGCAAGTACGTAGTCTTGGCTATTGCAACAGCGAGTGGAGAAGCTGCAACGCCCGTTGCTATGATCCGTCAGGTCTTGGCAATAGGAGAAGCTGCCTGGAGAGTTGCGACTACCAACGCGAACAATGTCTTAAGCCATACTGATATCGCTGAGAGTGTATATTGCCGAGCGCCTTGCCTGCGTTGACAGGTGACAATCAAGGTCGAGTCCTGCTTTACACGGGCGGGCGAGAGGTGTTTCATGTCCTGACGACAAGGTGTCGGCAAGGCCTTGGATTCAAACCGCTCGCAAGGCAATGAAAGCGGTGATGGGGCGGCGGTGTCCAGGAAAGGTGTGCGGCATGCGGACCACCGTCCAAGAGCGAGCCGCAATGCACGACCGAAAAGTCATCATGCGGACTTGGTGTGGACAAAAGAAAAGCGGGTTAGGAGATTGTCCTAACCCGCTGAATTTCTTGGCGTCCCCAAGGGGATTTGAACCCCTGTTAGCGGCG
>ALAO01000110.1 GCA_000307955.1 Solidesulfovibrio magneticus str. Maddingley MBC34
AACGCTTTTTTTCAATCCCGCCCAGGTTTCTTGCGACCCCCGGTCGGAGCCGGCGCGGTTTCCCGCAGCGCGGACTTTCAGGATTACTCGCCCCACCACCGGATTGTCAACCGCCTTTCACCAATTCGCCATAAATAGCCGCCGCGCCGTTGGCCCGGCATGTGCAACTTTCGCCGGCAAGCGGCAAGGTTTGCCCCTTGCCGGGCGTAAGACCAGGGATCAAACGGTTCCAGCCAGCCTTTCGGCAGGCCCGGGAGGCCCAACTCTCGACATGCGCCCGGCCCGACCGGCAATTCCTGCCGCCACGGCAGCAAGGAAGGACGACTATGAGCTCGATATGGACAGGAGTGAGCGGACTGCTCAGCTACAGCCAGGGCATCGCCACCACCGGCAACAACCTGGCGAACGTCAATACCGTGGGCTACAAGTCCTCGCGCATGTTGTTCGCCGACATGATCAGCACCATGGCCGGCGGCACCTCCGACGGCAGCCAGATCGGCACCGGCGTCCAGGTTGGCTCCATCGCCTTGCAGACTGAGGTCGGCAGCCTGCAGGACGCCAGCAACTCCACCGATCTCGCCATCACCGGCGAACGAGGCTATTTTGTCGTCAAGGACACCGCCAACGACAAGACCTACTATACACGGGCCGGAGACTTCAACTTCGACAAGAACGGCAACCTCAAGTCCGCCACCGGCTGCAATGTCCAGGGCTGGGCCGTGGATCAGGACGCCATCTTGAAGGCCAAGCGCAACAACGTCATTTTATCGGAAGTCCCAACTACCGGAACCGTCACCGACGTCGCCATCAAGGACTTCACCATCGATCCCCAGGCCACGGGTACCATGGAGGTCGTTACCAACCTCGACAGCCAAATTACCCCAGGCGAACTCGACGCCACCGATCCGTATTTCACCATGTTTAAGAGCTATGACGCCACCAATGCCACGCCGGTGGCCAATTCTGACTATAGCGCCACCATCAAGATTTACGATTCGGAAGGCACGGCCCACACAGCCACAGCCTATTATTCCAAGACAAGCGACGAGTCCGGCAAGGAATACTGGGAATACATGGTGACCGTGCCGCCTTCGGAGGATGGCAGCGCCACGACCTCAGGCACGACCAAGGCCGGCGTGCTCATGGTCGGCACCCTGACCTTCTCCGCCCAGGGCGTGCTCGAAAACCAGACGGCGTTCACGCCAAACGGCAGCGACCCCACGAGCCTGTCCAACTGGACCCAGGCCAGCCTGACGTCTTCGGGGGTGCCGGAGTTGTCGGCCACGTTCAAGTCCGCGTCCAACGGTTCGGCCCTGCCCTCCCAGACCATCGCCTTCAAGACCGGCCTGTCCGCCACCGACGGCAGCTGGAATACGGGCAGCGCCGCCAACGCTGGGGCCATCGGCACGCAAGCCGCCCTCAACGTCGGCTATAACCCCTCCGCGACCTTAAACGCGGTCTACTGCACCACCAACTACGCCACCTCGTCCTATACCCAGACATCCCACCAGGACGGCTACGCCAAGGGCGAGATGACCGCCACCAATGTGGATGAAAACGGCGTGTTATGGGGCAACTTCACCAACGGCCAGACCAAGGCCCTCTACGTCCTGGCCCTGGCCGACTTCACCAACCCCACCGACCTCTACCGCAACGGCAACAACCTGCTTACGCCCACGACGGAATCCGGCAAGGCGACCGTCGGCCGGGCCAATTCCGGGGTCTTTGACAGCATCGCCGGCAACACCCTCGAATCGTCCAACGTGGACATGGCCTCGGAGATGGTCAACCTCATCGTCAATCAGCGGGCTTTCCAAGCCAATTCCAAGGTGGTCACCACGGCCGAGTCCCTCATGGAGACGGCCTTGCAGATCAAGAAGTAGCCCCGGGAACGGGCTGCCCGGGCCCTTGGCGACCAAGGGAATCGTGGCCAGCGGGCCGGCGAGACTTGCCCAGAAGCCGACAGAAGCCGGGCGTCTGGGCACGATGACCGTGCGGCCGACAAGCCGCCCTCCTCACCTTTCTCACGGCGTCGAACCGTGCAAACGCGCCCCTAAGCGCCGTACTGGCGTTTCCACTCGTCCAGAAAAAGCAGCGACGTCTCCAGCGGCGTCAGCCGCCCCTGACGCAGGCGCACGGCGGCGATGAGGTCGGCAAAGCCCACGTCGGCCGGCAACGACAGCTCGCCAAGCAGCGTCGCCGTCTCGCCGCGAAGCGGTTCGGGCAGCACGGCCAGGGCCGCCTCAGCCACCGCCCGACCGGCCGGCCAGCCCGGAAAACGCTCGGCCACAAATCCCAGCAGACGTTCCATGCGCAGGGCATAGGTGTGTTCGGCCAGGGCCCGGGTCCGGGCCCGCTCGGCCAAGGCGGCGCGCTCCTCGGGCCTATTAAGGTAATAAGCCAGTTTTTCCCGAAGCTCCGCCATGGTGGCGAACCGGGCCAGCTCGTTCTCGGCGAAGAGTTCCGGCAGGAGCGCCCGGTCGCTGACGAGCTGGAAAGCCCCGCACAGGGCCAGCTCGAAGGTGCGCGGATTGACGAAATCCCCGGTCGGCACCAGCTCACGCGGGCTCATGCTGGAGTGCAGGTTGAGGTTGACCCCGGCGGCATTGAATATTTTGACCGATTCCTCGGTGGTGACGCGCCGTCCGCCCAGGCGAACCCGGCCCGACAGGAGCGGGTCGCCGTCCCATTCGCTGCCGAAGATGCCGAGATCGAAGTCGAGCAGCTGGGCAAAGGCCAGCCGGCGGTTGGGATAGCCCGCGCCCATGAACGAGACGGGCGCGCCGAACGTGCGCCGCTCCACCGGCGAAAGGTCCAAGGGCCGGTGCACGGCCGGATCGGCGGCCATGGGGAGGTAAAGGACGTTTGGCTGGCCCACGGCGGCCAGGCGCTCGGGAAAAGGCTCCTTCTGGATGACCGCGAAGGCGTCGTAATACGGGGCGAAGGCTTCCCAATAGGTAAAGAGGCGGAAATCCTCCACGAACCACATGGCCGTTTTCACGCCGTCGCGACGAAGACGCTTGAGGGCCTGGCGCGACAGCGGGGCCTGGGCCAGGGCCAGGACCAGATCGGGCTCAAAGGTCTCGACCTTGGCGCAGATGGCTTGGGAGATCACCTGAAGAAAGCTGTTCTCCAGATATTCCAGCCGGTCGGCCGTGACACGCAAGTCTTTCAGGGCGGAAAACGCGCCGTAAAAGTCCGGGGCCTCGAAGACCTCGGCCACATGGCCCAGCTCCCGCAGGGCCGACAGGCAAAACCGCCCCACCGGCAGCGAGCCGCCGTACATGGGCAGCACGGCCAAAATCCGCAGCACGCCAAGGCCAGCCATAGGCCCTACTCCTCTCCGGCCGCGTCCCGTCCGGGCGGGGGCAGCGTCCAGTCTGTTTCCAGAAAAAAGCGTTCCGCCAGGGCCGCCTCGGCCGTCCCCTCGGCCAGGGCCGCGTCCTGCCCGGCCAGATGGCGGGCGGCAAAGGCCCGAAAGGCCCGGCGGCCCGCCTCGGAGGCATCCTCGCCGCGCTCCAGGCGGCACACCGCCCCAAGCGCGTCGCAGTCGGTGCGGAAAAGCGCCAGCCCGGCCGGAGGCTCGGCCTTGGCCGAACCGCCGAGCAGCCGCAACAAGGCGGGATCGGCAAAAGGCAGCCGGCAGACATGGCCCTTGTCGCAGGGGACCGATTCCAGGCAGGGCGCGCAGGGCACCACCGATTGCCAGACTTCGTGGCCGACGCCGTAGGGGCCGGTCTCGTGGCACCAGGCCGAGGACAGGAAAAAGGCCGTCACCGGCACGCCGAAAAAGGCGGCCAGATGCATGGCCCCGGTGTCGGGCGTCAGCAGCCGGTCCAGGCTGGCGACCACCTGGCACAGTTCGCCCAGGCCGGTCTGGCCGGTCAGGTCCTGGCAGGCCGAAGCCGTGGCCGGGTCGAGCTGCTTCACAAGCGCCCGGGCCTCGGAGGCCTGGGCGGCCGTGCCAAGAAGCGTCACCCGCTTGGCCCCGCTGGCCCGAAAGGCCGTGCGCACGATGGGAGCCAGGATTTCCGGCGGCAGGGAGCGCCGAGCCATGCGGCCGGCCAGGGCCACGCCCAGGCCGCTCCCGCGCGGCGCGGCCGGCGGGTTGACCAGGGCGGCGGCCAGGGGGACATCGTCCAGATGGGCCCAGATGTCGGCCAGGTTGAGCCCGGCCGCCCGGCGCTCGCGGGTCAGGCGAAACACCAGCCGCAGGAGCCGGTCCTTGTCGGGCTGGCCGGAAAACTGGCGGTAGCCCCGCTGCGCCTCGGGCGGGAACAGGGCCGAGACCGCCATGCCAAGGGGCGAGAAATTGAGGCAAAAGACCTTGTCGAAGGGGATGGCCGCCAGCTCGCCGCAGGCTTGGCGCACGGCCAGGGCCACGGCGGCCGGGTCGCGGCCCGGGCCGGCATGGGCCGGCAGGGCATGGACGTGGACATGCGGGTAGAGCCGGCCGGCCAGGGCGGCCAGGGAGGCGTCCACGGCCAGATGGACCTCCCCGCCCGCGCCGTCCGCCTCGATTTGGGCGTCAAGGCCAGCCAGAAGCCGCCGGGTCTGGAGCAGGTCGCCCAGACGGGCCAGTTGCAAGACGAGATATCGCGTCATGGTCGTTTCGCCGCGCGGTCACGAATCCGAAGGATTCATGTGAAAAAAAGCCCTTTTCGGTCCAAGCGTTCTTCTGCTATAGGAGCCTTCCATGCGGTATTATCCCATTTACGTCAATCTGCGCGGCAAGCGCTGCCTGGTGGTCGGCGCGGGCCAGGTCGGGCGGCGCAAGATCGCCACCCTGGCCGAGTGCGGCGCCGAGGAAATCCTGGTCATCGACCTGGCCCCGGCCGAGGCCTGCGCCGAGCTGTTGTCGCATCCGGCCGTGGTCTTCGCTTGCCGACCCTACGAGACGTCGGACCTCGACGGCCGGTTCCTGGTCATCGCCTCCACCGACGACGAGGCGCTTAACTGGCGCATCAGCCGGGAGTGCGCCGAACGCGGCATTCCCTGCAACATCGTCGACCAGCCGGAAAAATGCAGCTTCATCGTGCCGGCCATGTTCACCCAGGGCGACCTGACCGTGGCCATCTCCACGGGCGGCTCCTCGCCGGCCCTGGCCCGCAAGATCCGCCAAGGCCTGGGCGAGTTCCTCGGCACGGAATACGGGGCCATGCTCGTGCTCATGAGCCGGCTGCGGCCGCTGGTGCTGGGCCTGGGGCAAGGCTCGCCGGCCAACTCCGAGCTTTTCCGGGAGCTGGTCAATTCGCCGCTCCTCGACGCCCTAAAGCTCGCCGACGCCCCACGGGCCGAGGCCATCCTCCGGGACATCTTGCCCGCCACGCTTCACGGCGAGGCGGCCGGACTCGTTGCGGGAGCCCTTGCCCATGCCGGCGCTTAACATCGTTTTCCTGCTGGTCGTGGCCGGCTACCTGCTCGGCGCGGCGGCCTATCTCCTGGGCGTGGTCACGGCCAGGCAACCGCTGCGGCGGGCCGGACGCTGGCTGACGCTTCTCGGCTTCGCCTGCCACACCCTTGATCTCGTCATGCTCCTTGGCATCGAGGGCGGCCTGGCCTTCTTGTCCGGGGAGTTCTATTTCAATCTGCTGGCCTGGAGCGCCTTGGCCATCTGCCTTTTTCTGTGGTGGCGGCTGCGCCTGGGGATGCTTGGGCTTTTGGCCTCGCCGCTGGCCCTGTTCCTGTTTCTGTCCTCCCAGGCCGTGACCGCGGCCCGGGTGCCCTTGCCCAAGGCTTTGGGCGGGCTCTTCTTCGGGCTGCACATCGGCTCGCTCTTTTTGGCCATCAGTCTCTTGGCCATGGCCTGCGGGGCCGGGGCGGCCTATCTGTACCTGGAACGCAAGATCAAGACCAAGGAGAAGCTCGGCGGGTTCGCCAAGGCCCTGCCGGCCCTTTCCACCTGCGATACGGTCAATCGGTGGGCGGTGGCCGCCGGTTTTCCCCTCTACACCCTGGGACTGCTGTCCGGCTTCGTGTGGGCCAAGCTCACCTGGAACCGCATTTTCTCCTATGATCCCAAGGAAGTGACGGCCATTTGCATTTGGCTGCTCTTCGCCTTCCTGTTCCACCAGCGTCTGATGCTGGGCTGGCAGGGACGCAAGCCCGCCCGTATGGCCATCTGGCTGTTCGGTCTTACCCTTGTGTCCATGTTGGTCATCAATTTCTTCATGCCCACACACCACAGCTTTGCGCGATATATCGATGGAGCAGCAGATTTACCTGTTTGGCCTCAACCATAAGACCGCCGGGGTAGAGGTTCGGGAAGCGTTCGCCTTGGGCGAACGGCCGAAACTCGGCGAGCTTTTGGTTGGCGGCGAGGCCCGCGTGCGCGAGGCATTGGTGCTTTCCACCTGCAACCGGGTGGAAGTGCTGGTGGTCGATCCCGTGGGGCGCGATCCCAAGGCGGCGGTGCTGGCGGCCTGGGCCGACCAGTGCGGCCAGGACCCGGCCCTTCTGGCCCCGCATCTTTACGCCCATGAGGGTCTGGCCGCCGTGGACCACCTGTTTTGCGTGGCCTCGGGGCTTGATTCCCTGGTGCTTGGCGAACCGCAGATCCTGGGGCAGCTCAAGGCCGCCTACCGCCACGCCGTGGCCGGACGCACCGCCGGGGTCATCATCAACCGACTATGCCACAAGGCCTTTTCCGTGGCCAAAAAGGTGCGCACGGCCACCGGCATCGGGGCCAGCGCCGTGTCCATCAGCTACGCCGCCGTGGAGCTGGCCAAGCGCATCTTCGGCGAGATGGCCGGCAAGAAGGCCATGCTGGTCGGGGCCGGCGAAATGGCCGAACTGGCCGCCATGCACCTGCTCACCTCCGGCGTGTCGGAGATCCTGGTCGCCAACCGCACCTATGCCCGGGCCGAGGAACTGGCCGGCCGCTTCAAGGGCCGGGCCGTGGCCTTCGAGGAGTTCGTCTCGCGCCTGCACGAGGTGGACATCGTCATCAGCTCCACCGGCGCGCCCCATGTGGTCATAAGGGCCAAGGACGTGCGGGCCGTGCTCAAGGCCAGACGGCACAAGCCCATGTTTTTCATCGACATCGCGGTGCCTCGCGACATCGATCCGGACATCAACAGCCTGGATAACGTCTATCTTTACGACATTGACGACCTGCAGGAAGTGGTGGAGGAAAACCTGGCCCAGCGCCGGGAGGAGGCCGCCCGGGCGAGGGACATCATCGGCCTCCAGGTGGAACGTTTCGGCGAATGGGTGAAATCGCTGGACGTGAAACCCACCATCGTGGACCTGCTGGACGTCGGCGCCGGGCTAGCCCGCCAGGAGCTGCAAAAGACCTTGCGGCGGCTGGGGCCGGAGGTGCCCGAGGAAACCCGGGCGGCCCTGGAAACCATGGCCCTGTCCATCAGCCGCAAGATGCTCCACGAGCCCATCGCCTTCCTCAAGCGGCGGGCCAAGGAGGAGCACGGCGAGCGGTTCGTGGACCTCACCCGGCGCATGTACAATCTGGACCGCGAGAAAGTCCCGACGGACGCTCACGCGGACCGCAAACCGCCGAAGTTCGCGGAGACGTCCGACGACTTCGACGTGACGGATGCAAGCGAGTAACCCATGCGATCCTATCTGATCGACGAAGTGTCCGCCGAGAACATGGAGCAGATCGAGCGGCACTTGACGGAAAAAGGCTTCAAGGGTCCCCTGGACCACATCTACTACATCCCCTTTCCGCAGGAGATGCTCAACGACGAGCAGCAGCAGCACTACGGCGAGTGCGGCCCTTACATGCTCGTGCTGGAAACCGGGCGCAACTGGCTCAAGCTCGAACTGCTCGTGCGCGGACGTGGGAAGCTGCGCTGTTCCTGCATCAGCTACTGCACCCCGGAACAACGGCAACAAATGATCGATTTCCTGGACACGTTCATCCGCGAACTCGACATTCCGATCTAGCCGAACGCCACGCCGCCGTCTTTCGTATCCTGGGCGTCCCGGCCGCGCCCGGGATGCCCCATGTCCGGCCAGCCGCCGGACCGGAACCGACGCCGCCGCAGCGGCAAGGCCCACCATGCCGACGCCCCCTTCGGACATTCTTCTCCCGCCCGGCGACGGACTGCCGGGTTTAAGCGCCCTGCCCTACCGTCTGGCCCGACTGTGCCTGGGCGTGGCCTCCTTCGTGGCCGGCCCGTGCGGCCATGCGCCGGCCGGGGCGACCTGGATCGTGGCCTGCTCCGGCGGCCCGGATTCCGTGGCCCTGCTGGCCATGGCCGCCATCCTGCGCCATCGCCTGGGGCTGGCCGGACTGTTGGCCGCCCACCTCGACCATGGGCTGCGGCCCGAATCCGGGGCCGAGGCTCAGGCCGTGGGGGCGCTTTGCCGGAACCTCGGCATTGGCTGCCTGTCCGACCGGGTCGATGTGGCCGCCCTGGCCCGGGAACGCCGCATCGGCGTCGAGGACGCCGGACGCCAGGCCAGGCAGGCCTTTTTCGCCGGCTGCCTGGCCGGCCGGGACAATGCCTGGGCGCTCACCGGCCATCAGCTCAACGATCTGGCCGAGGACCAGCTCATGCGCGTCACGCGCGGCGCGGGCTGGCCGGCCCTGGGCGGCATGGCGGCCATGGACCCGGCCCGCCGGCTGCTGCGGCCGCTGCTGCTCACTCCCCGCCGCGCCATCACGGATTTCACAGCCGCCCTGGGCCTGCCGACCATCGACGATCCGTCCAACGTTGATCCGGCCTACTGGCGCAACCGGGTGCGCCATGGGCTTTTGCCCCTGGTGCTGCAAGAAAATCCCCGAGCCCTGGACGCGGCCGCCCGGCTGTGGCGGCAAGCCCGCCTGGACGCCGCCTTTTTCGACGAAGTCCTGCCCGTCCCCGTCCCGGACGAGGACGGCGCGGTCCGCCTGTCCCGGACGCTCCTGGCCGGCCTGCATCCGGCCCTGCGGGCGCGCCTTTACGCCCGTGCCCTCGACGCCCTGGGGCCAGGGCAGCCCCTGGCCGACGGCCTGGCCGCCCTGGAAGCGGCTTACGCGCGGCGCGACACCGGCCGCCTGTTTCAGTTTCCGGGCGGCAAGACGGTCCGGGTGGCCCGGGAGGGGCTGGTCTTTGGCCGCAAGGACGACGCGGCCCGAGCCACGGCCGCCGCCCCGCCAAAACCGGAAACGCCATTGACAGGGCTTGGCGGCGGGGGTAATGAGGCCGATTGTGAAAAATCAAACATGGAGGCAGTCCCGGTGAATATTCTCACTTTTGGTCCCAACGGCAGCGGCAAGGGCACCCAGGGTTCCCTGGTGAAAAAGAAGTACAACCTGGCCCACATCGAGTCCGGGGCTATCTTCCGCGAGCACATCGGCGGCGGCACCGAGCTCGGCAAGAAGGCCAAGGGCTACATCGACAAGGGTGAGCTGGTCCCCGACGAGATCACCATCCCCATGATCCTAGAGACCCTCAAGGCCAAGGGCGGCAACGGTTGGCTGCTCGACGGCTTCCCCCGCAACATGGTCCAGGCCGAGAAGCTTTGGGAAGCCCTGCAGAAGGAAGGCATGAAGCTCGATTACGTCATCGAGATCCTGCTTGACCGCCAGATCGCCAAGGATCGCATCATGGGCCGTCGCCTGTGCGTCAACGATCCCAACCATCCCAACAACATCTTCATCGACGCCATCAAGCCCAACGGCGACAAGTGCCGGGTGTGCGGCGGCGACCTCAAGACCCGTTCCGACGACCAGGACGAGGACGCCATCAACAAGCGCCACGACATCTACTACGACACCACGACCGGCACCCTGGCCGCCGCCTACTTCTACAAGAAGCTGGCCGCCGAAGGGAAGACCAAGTACATCGAACTCGAAGGCTCCGGCTCCATCGATTCCATCAAGGAAACGCTGCTGTCCCAGCTCGACTAGTTTACCGGAATTCGCCTTGCCTGACGGCCCCGGGGGGAATACCCTCGGGGCCGCGTTTTTTGCGCGCGAAAGGAGTGCCCATGGCGGATGATCCCTTGCGGCTTGGCCGCATCGCCTATCTCAATGTCTGGCCGCTGTACCAGGCCCTCATGCCGGCTTTTCCCGAAGGCAGCGACATCGCCTACGTGTCCGGGCATCCCTCCGAGCTCAACGCCGCCCTGGCCGCCGGAACCATCGACGCCGCCCCGGCCTCGGCCTTCGCCTACCTGGCCCGGCCCGAGGCCTTCACGTTGCTGCCGGACCTGTGCATCCGGGCGGCGAGGGGTCCCATCCAGAGCGTGCTGCTCTTTTCCCCCGTGCCCCTGGCCGAGCTGCCCGACTATCTGGCCCGCACCGGCGGCGAGGTGCGGCTTTCCGGGGCCTCGGCCAGCTCCAACGCGCTGTTGCGCGTCCTATGGAAGTTCGCCTGGCGTTTTCCCGAACCGCGCTTTGCCGTCGCCGCCCCGGGCACAGGCATCGACCGGCCCATGCCCTTCGTGGAGATCGGCGACCTGGCCCTGTCCAAGTACGTGTCCCCGCCGCCGGGCTGGCATGTCACGGACCTGGGCCAGGCCTGGCTCGATTTCGCCGGCACGCCTTTTGTCTTCGCCCTGTGGATCGTACGGGAAGGCCTTGGCGGACGGCCCCTGGGCACCCTGGACCGGGTCCGGCGGTTCCTGCGCGAGGTCAACCGCGACCTGCCAAACCGCCTGCCCGAGCTTGTGCAAGCCCCGGAGCTGCCCGACTGGATCAGCCCGGCTGCGCTGCTCGACTACTTCCAGGTGGTCAACTACGACTTCGACGCGGCCGCCGCCGCGAGCCTGGTGCTTTTCGCCCACCACTGCCGGGAGCTTGGCCTCATCCCGGCCGTGCCGGCCCTACGCTACGCCCTGTAATCCCCGGCCCCTTAGCGGCCCCATCCCGGACGCGCCAACGCCGCCGCCCTCAAACGAAGGCGGCGGCGTTTTCCTTGTCCGGCCACAGCCAAGGCGCGGCCAAGCGGCGGCACGACCGGGCAGGGATGGGGCCGAGCGAACGACGAGACCGGGCGGCGAGGCCGAGCGGGCGGCGGGCGCCTCAGCAGCAGGGCAGGCCGAGAATCTCGGAGCGGCGGGCCTGGACGAGCAGGTCGGAGAGGTGGATGGCGTCGAGCTCGCGGAAGATGCTCTCGGTGGCCCTGGCCCAGATCTGGCGGGTGACGCAGTCCGTGGAGATCATGCAGACCTCGGGATTGCCCACGCACTCGGTAAGCTCGGGCCGACTTTCCAGGGCCCGCACCACGTCGCCGACCCGGATGGCCTCGGCCGGCGTGGCCAGCACGTGGCCGCCCTTGGGGCCACGCTTGCTGTTGATGAATCCCGCTTTCTTGAGCGCCCGGATCAGCTGTTCCAGGTACTTGACCGAAATGCCGCGCCGCTTGGCGATGTCCTGGATGCGGACCGGCCCCTCGTCGCCGTGCAGGGCGATGTCGAGGAGCATGCGCAAGCCATAGCGGCTTCGCGTGGTGAGTTGCATGAGCCGGGTACCCCTTGTGCCGAAGTATGTGCAAAACTGAACAAGGGGACTCTAGCAAATTCGAAAACAAATGGCAAAACCGGTCTTGCCGGAGGGTGAAATCATCCCGGAATCAAGACCAGCCCCGGCCGGCAGTCCTTTTGCACCCCCTCGCCGCGCCAAAGGGCCTGCCGCGACACTCGGCCCGAAACCGGAATGCCCCGGGAGAGCACGCACCGGCTGCAGATCTTGCCCTGGGCGCGCAGGATATAGACGTCCATGAGTTCAATAGGGTTTCCGCAAACCGCGCAGTGTCTCGCATCCATGAGCCACCTCCC
>ALAO01000111.1 GCA_000307955.1 Solidesulfovibrio magneticus str. Maddingley MBC34
GGTCCGGGGGGATCATCCCCCCGGCCGCCGGAGGCCTCTTCTCTTCCTTCTTACCTTCCCTCACCCTCGCCGTCGCACTCCGCCCGCAACTGGCCGCAGGCCGCCGCGATGTCCGATCCCTTGCTCTTGCGCAGCGTCGCCGTCAGCCCCTTGCCCTTCAAAATCTCCTGAAAGGCCAGCACCCTGCCTTCGTCCGGCGGCGCATACGGCAAACCCGGCGTGGCGTTGAACACGATCAGGTTCACCTTGGCCTTCACCCGCGACAACAACCGCACCAGCTCCCGGGCGTCGGCGTCGGCATCATTGACCCCGGCCAGCAACAAATACTCAAACGTCAGCCGCTCCCGGGGCTTGAGCGGATACTGCGCCAGCAAATCCATGAGCTTGTCCAGCTCCAGCTTGGCCGCCCCGGGCATGATACGCTCCCGCTGAGCCTGGGTCGGGGCGTGCAGCGAAATCGCCAGCGAACACAAGCCCGTGCGCCCCAAATCCAACAAATGCCGGGCCACCCCGGCCGTGGACACCGTGATGCGCCGGCCCGAAAAATCCAACCCCTGAGGATGATGGAGCGCCTCAAGGGTCTTGAGCAAATTCTCGTAATTTAAAAGCGGCTCGCCCATGCCCATGAACACCAGATTGCGCAGCCCCAGCTCCACGCCCTTGTCCTCCAGATATTGCCGCCCCACCAACACCTGCCCCAGCATCTCCCCAGGCGTCATGTTGCGCCGAAATCCCAGCATCCCCGTGGCGCAAAAGCCGCACCCCATGGCGCAACCCACCTGGGTCGACAAACAAGCCGTGTAATGATCCTTCTCGGGAATCAGCACGCACTCCACCCGCTCGCCATCCCCAAGCGCCAACAAAAACTTCACCGTGCCGTCGCGACTCTCCCGCACCGCCTCCACCGCCGGCCACCGGATCTCCGCCACCTCCTCCAGCCGCGCCCGCAATGCCTTGGACACGTCCGTCATGGCCGCGATCTCGCGACACCGCTTCTGCCACAGCCACTGCCAGACCTGCCTGGCCCGGTACGGCGGCTCGCCCAGGCTGACGATGAGGGACTCCAGTTCGTGAAACGTCAGGTCGATGAGATTGGTCATGGCGGTTGGTCTGCTGCTTGCGGGGTTGTGGTTGTTGGTTGGTGTTTGGGGCAGCGTCGGCGTCAGGACGAGGCGGAGTCGGGAGGCGAAGAGGGAAGATCGGGGCTCCGCCCCAAGCCCCGCCGGGGGCCTCAGGCCCCCGGACCCCC
>ALAO01000112.1 GCA_000307955.1 Solidesulfovibrio magneticus str. Maddingley MBC34
CCGGCCCAGGCCGACGCGCCGGCCGCCCCGGCCAAGGCCGAGGCCAAACCTGAAACCAAACCCGAGGCAGGGCCGGCGGTGGACGGCGCGACCCTGGACCCGGCCCACACCTCGACCACCTTCTGGATACGCCACATCGTGGCTCCGGTGGCCGGCCGGTTCGACGCCGTGTCCGGCGTCGTCGCCATCCCGCCGCGCAAGCCGGCCGACGGGCGCGTCGCCTTTAGCGTCAAGACCGACAGCGTGGACACGGGCATCGCCGCCCGGGACAAGCACCTGCGCACGGCCGAGTTCCTGGACACGGCCGCCTACCCGGAAATGCGCTTTGAAAGCAGCCGCATCGTCTCAGCCGGCACGCGGCTGGCCCGGGTCACCGGCAAGCTGACCATCAAGGACGTGACCAGGGAGGTGACCATTCCGGTGCGCCTGCTCGGGATAAGGCCCCATCCCATGATGCCCTGCGTGGACGTCGCCGGCTTCGAGGCGCAGCTGTCCATCAACCGCCTGGACTACCATGTGGGCACGGGCAAGTACTTCAAGATGGGGGCGGTGGGCGACGTCGTGGACATCCGTATCGCCGGCGAGACGCTGGCCGCCCGGCCGGGCTGCGTCAAACCGGCCAAGACCGGCGAGTAGGCGAGCCCTTTCGCGCTCTGGGGCTGGAGCCGGGCAACCGTGTCGCCCGACCCCGCCGATACCCCGGGGCTGGCTTGACGCCGGCCTCGAAACAGCGGCTGCGGCCAAACGACCACCGCCGCCGTCCCCAAGTGGGGCGGCGGCGGTTTGCGTATTGTCCGGCAGGGGCGGCTTGCCGGTTTCATATCAAGGGAAAACGAGGCGGCGCGAGGCGGCGCGGCGATTCAGGCCGGCTGATCCTGGCCGTCTTCGGCGGCCGGCGGTCCGGTGAGCGGCAGCTCCAAAATGAACGTGCTGCCGCGCCCAAGCTCGGACTCGGCCCAGACCCGGCCCTTGTAGTGCTCGACGATCTGGCGGCAGATGGCCAGCCCCAGGCCCGTGCCCTGGCGGCGGCCGTGTTCCTCCACGGTGTCGCCGATCTGGGCCTGGTGGAATTTGTCGAATATTTTTTCCAGCGATTCCCTGGGGATGCCGTGCCCCGTGTCCGTGACGACCACCCGCAACAGGCCGTCCGCCGCCGAAGCGGCGAGTTTGACCTCGCCCTGATCGGTGAATTTGGCGGCGTTGCCAAGCAGGTTCACCAGCACCTGGGTCAGCCGGTCGGGGTCGATGAAAAGCGGCGGCAAGCCGCCTTCGAGGGCCATGGAAAAGCGCACCTCGGGCTTGGCCGCGAAATCGGCGCTGATGGCGTTGGCCGCCCGGGTCAGGGCGGCCGAGACGTCCACCTCGGCATCGCGCCACTGGGCCCGGCCGGACTCGATCTTGGACAAGTCGAGGAAGTCGTTGATCAGGCGCGTGAGGCGTTCGCCTTCGTTTTCGATGATGCCGAGGTTGGCGGTGATGCGCTCGGCCTGCCGGGTCAAGCGCTCGTGGCCCGGGGCGAAGGGGGCGAAGAATTTGTTGAAATCGCGGGCGATGAGCTTGGCGAAGCCCATGATCGAGGTCAGCGGGGTGCGCAGGTCGTGGGAGACCGTGGCCAGGAAGCCGGACTTGAGGCGGTCGAGCTCTTGCAGGCGCTCGTTGGCCGCTTCCAGTTCGGCGGCCTTGACGGCCAGGCGGCCGGTGCGCTCCTTGACGGCCTCGCGCAGGTGGCGGTTCAAAATTTCCAGCCGCCGCTCGGCCCGCACCCGGGCCGTGACGTCCACCACCGTGCCTTCATTATACAGTGGTTGTCCGTTGGCGTCGCGCACCAGCCGGATGTTGACCAGCACCCAGATGGTCTGCTTGTCGCGGCGCACAAACCGGGTCTGGAAACCGGTCACCGCGCCTTCGGTCAGGAGCCGGTCGAGCAGGGTCTGGCGTTCCCTGGGATCATAATACAGTTGATGGCCCAGGTCGGTGAGGGCCTCCATGGCTTCCTGGGCCGTCGCGTAGCCGGCCATGCGGGCCAGGGCGGCGTTGGCGGCCAGGAGTCGGCCGTCGAAAGTGGTCTGGAAGATGCCCTCGGTGGCGTTTTCGAAGATGTCCCGGAACTTGCCCTGGGCGGCGGTCAACTGGCGGACCATGTCCTCCATGGCGGCGGCCAGACTGCCGAGTTCGCCATGAAGCCCCGCCGGGCGAACGGCGGTCTCGCCGCGAGCGGCGGCTTCGACGGCGTAACGTTCCAGGCGGGCCAGGGGGCGGATGAGCTGGCGGCGCAGCACGAAGACCAGGGCGGCGGCCAGGGCGGCGTTTAAGGCCAGGATGCGCAGGACGACATGCCAAAGCGTCTGCTCCAGGGCTGCATCCATATAGCGTCTGGTCATCTGGATCTCGGCCACCCCGACCAGGGCGTCGCCGAAATAGACCGGCCGGCTTTCGATGATGACGTTGTCCAGACCCGGGCGGGACGTCACGGTCGAGGCGCGCCAGCTTCGGTCGCGGCTGCGTCCGGCCAGGAATTCCCCGCCGTCGGCTTCATAGATCACCACGGCGGCCAAACGGTCGTTTTTCATGGCCCCGTCCAGCAGCCGGCCCAGATTGCCCGACTCCAGGAACCACAGGGGTTCGGCCAGGTTGGCCGATAATTGTTCGGCAACGACCTGGAGGTCGTAACGCAATTCGTCTTCCTGACGCTGTCTTTCCCCATAATAGTCGACGCAGCCGAAGGCGACCAACAGCAGCGTGTTGACGCACACCAGCGTCATGAGCACCGCGCCGCCCACGGAGCGGGTCTGGAAATAGCGGGGAAGTTTCATTGGCGTTGACGTCTTGTCGCCCCGTGGCTTGCCGAACACATTATGGCCGTGCCATCACGGGTAGCATCGCCGGTGTGAAATGAAAAGCCCAGGCCGGCGAAAACCTTGCCTGGAGCGTCCGGGCGCGGTATCGGTTTTCCAACGCTTATGAGTCTTTCCTCTATCCGTACGGCCGCGCTGCTTGGCGTCGAGGCCTATCCCGTGTCCCTGGAAGTCGATCTGGCGCGCCAGGGGATGCCGTCGTTCTCCATGGTCGGCCTGGCCGAGGGCGCGGTGCGCGAGAGCAAGGAGCGAGTGCTGGCCGCGTTGCGAAACGCGGGCCTGAAGCTCCCGCCGGCTCGCATCACCGTCAACCTGGCCCCGGCCGACATGCGCAAGGAAGGCTCGGCCTACGACCTGCCCCTGGCCATGGCACTGCTCGCCGCCACCGGCGCCTTCGCCCCGGAGGCCGCGGCCGGCTTTTTCATGGCCGGCGAGCTGTCGCTTACCGGCGAACTGCGGCCCGTGCCCGGGGTGCTGCCCCTGGCCGCCCTGGCCCGCCGGCTGGGCGCGCGGGGGCTTATCGCCCCGGCGGGCAACGCCGCCGAAGCGGCGGTGGTGGAAGGCCTCGACGTCTTTGCCCCGGCCACCCTGCTTGAGGCCCTGCACTTTTTCACCGGCGAGCACACGCTTTCGCCGGTGGCCCCCAAGCCTTTCGCCCCGGCCGCGCCCGGCCTGGAGGGGCTGCTCGACTTCAGCGAGGTCAAGGGCCAGGACCATGCCAAGCGGGCGGTGGAGATCGCGGCGGCCGGCGGCCACAATCTGCTGTTTATCGGCCCGCCCGGCTCGGGCAAGACCATGCTGGCCAAGCGCCTGCCCACGGTGCTGCCGCCCCTGTCCTTCGAGGAGGCCCTTGAGGTCACCACCATCTATTCCGTGTCCGGCCGCCTGGACGGCGAAGGGCTTTTGACCCTGCGCCCGTTTCGCAGCCCCCACCACACCATTTCCGACGCCGGGCTGATTGGCGGCGGCTCGTATCCCCGGCCCGGCGAGGTGTCCATGGCCCACCGGGGCGTGCTTTTTCTGGATGAACTGCCGGAATTCAAGAAGTCCGTGCTGGAAGTGCTGCGCCAGCCCCTGGAAGACGGCAAGGTGACCATCGCCCGGGCGGCGGTGTCCCTGTCCTACCCGGCTGACGTGATGCTCGTGTGCGCCATGAATCCGTGCCCTTGCGGCTATCTGGGCGACGAGCGCCATGCCTGCACCTGCGGCGAGGCCGAGGTGCGGCGCTACCGGTCGCGGCTATCCGGGCCGCTGCTCGATCGCATCGACTTGCAGGTGGAAGTGCCGGCGGTGCCGTACAAGGAGCTGCGGGCCGAGGCCTCGCCCACGACCTCGGCCACCATGCGGGAGCGGGTGCTGACAGCCCGCGAGGTGCAGGCGGCGCGTTACGCTGGGCTGCCGTTCACGGTCAACGGCCGGCTGTTCGGGCGGCACTTGTCGGCCCATTGCCGGCTGTCGGAGGAAGGGCACGCCTTCATGGAGGGCGCGGTGCGGCGGTTGGGATTGTCGGCCCGGTCGCACACCCGGGTGCTGCGCATCGCCCGCACCATCGCCGATCTCGACGGCGAAGCCGGGCTTCGGGTGGAGCATCTGGCCGAAGCGGTGAATCTGCGGGGGCTGGACCGGCAGCGGACGCCCTAGTCGGCCGGCTTGTCCTTGACCACCTTGGCCACGGCCCGCAGCAGCACGTCCATGTCGCAGGGCTTGGTCACGAACTCGTCCATGCCGGCGGCCAGGAACCGTTCGCGGTCGCCTTCCAGGGCGTAGGCCGTCAGCGCCACCACCGGCAAGCGCCGGTTCGTGCCCGGCACCTCGCCGTTGCGGATGTGGGCCACGGCGGTCAGCCCGTCCATCACCGGCATCTGCACGTCCATCACCACCACGTCCACCGGCTCCATGGACAACCGTCGCAAGGCGTCCTCGCCGTTGCCCGCCTCGATGACGTCGTGGCCGAGCTTGCGCAGCCCGCGCGCCAAGGCCAGACGGTTCACCGCCTCGTCCTCGACAACCATGATGCGCAGCTGCGGCAAGCGCACCGGCTCGCGGCTCTCGCCCTCGTCGTCGTCCACGGGCGGACTCGCCAGCCACAGCGGCACGGCCAGATAGAACGTGCTGCCGTAATCCGGCCGGCTCTCCACCCGGATGCTGCCGCCCAAAAGCTCGGCCAGCCGCCGGGCGATGGAAAGCCCCATGCCCGAGCCGCCGTAGCGCTTGGTGAGCGGCTCCTCGGCCAGGACGAACGTCTCGAAGATGGCCGCCTGCTTGGCCAAGGGGATGCCGATGCCGGTGTCGGTAATGGCGAACTCCAGACACAGGCCGCTGAAATCCGCCGCCACCAGCACCCGGCGCTGGGCCATGGCCGTCAGCGGCTCCAGCCGGCGAACCCGCACCGTCACGCTGCCCGACGGGGTGAAGCGGATGGCGTTGTCGATGAGGTTGGAAAGAATCTGGCGCAGCCGGAAGGGATCGCCCAAGAGCTTGTCCGGCAAGGCGCCGTCGAGGTCGAAGCTAAACGACAGGCCGGCCAGGCCCGAGCGCACCGAAAACGAGCCGCGAAGGGATTCCGTCAGCCGACGCAGGCTGAATTCCCGCAGCATGGGCGACAGCGATCCGGATTCGACGTTGGCCAGCTCCAGGAGGTTGTCCACGATCTCGATGAGTTTGTCGGTGGCGTCGCGCACGGTCTGCCAGTATTCGTTCTGGCCGGCCGTGCCGCCTTCCAGCACGGCCAGTTGGGCCATGCCCAGGATGCCGTTTATGGGGGTGCGCAGCTCGTGGCTGATGTTGGCCAAAAACTGGGTCTTGGCCTCGCTGGCCGCCTCGGCCCGCCGCCGGGCCGCGATCAAATCCTTTTCGATGCGCCGCCGGGCCGCCGCCATGCCGTAGAGCACCGTCAGCCGGGCCGTGGCACGGATGTCCCGTTCGGCGTAGCCCTTGGGGGCGTCGGCCAACAGCAGCACGCCGACTACGCG
Organism: Solidesulfovibrio magneticus str. Maddingley MBC34; assembly: GCA_000307955.1. GTDB lineage: Bacteria > Desulfobacterota > Desulfovibrionia > Desulfovibrionales > Desulfovibrionaceae > Solidesulfovibrio > Solidesulfovibrio magneticus_A. The sequence goes on from ALAO01000112.1 coordinate 5,828, forward strand.
CTCCTCGCGCCGCAGCGGCATGGCCAGAAACCGCGACACCCGTAAAAACGCCGGGTCGGGCGGGCCGTAACCGTCGAGATCGGCGGCATGATCGACCAGCACCGGCTTGCCGGCGTTTATGGCCTCAGCAAAGGGGCCGGCGAACCGTCCGGCGTCATCGGGAAAAAGGGTGCAGTCCTCGGGCGGCACGGAGCGGATGGTCCCGTCGGCCGTGGCCATGGCCAGCCAGTCCAGGCGTCCGGTGGGCCGCGAGGACATGCCGATGGCGCCGATGGGGCTGCCGGTCAGCCACAGGGCGTGGCGCAGGGTCCGGGTCGACAGCTCACGCAGATCCTGGCCGCCGCCGGCCAGATCCAGGGCCGTGCGCGACATGGCCGCGCCCATGCGCAGGGCCTGGCGCAAGAGCTGCGACGTCCGCTCCCGGCTCTGGGACAAGCGCAACAGCTCTAGTCCATGGGAAGCGTCGTCGGCCAAGCGGGTCAGCAGCCGGATTTCCTCGTCGCCGAAGTCCCGGCGTGACTGCTCGAAGATGGTCAGGACCCCGGCCACGCGTCCGGCCTGGCGCAGGGGAAAGGAAAAGGCGCTGTGGTAGCGGTCGAGAGTCGCCGGCCGATTCGGCCAATCGCGGAAAAACGCCTCTTCGTGCATGTCGGCGACGATGACCGGTTGCTCCAGGCGGATGGCCGTGCCCGTGGGGCCGCGGCTCCAGACCGATTCGTCGTAGCGCACGCCCAAGGACTCAAGCCAAGCGCCGTCCTGTCCGGCCCAGGCCGCCACCCGCACCCGCCTGTCCGTTCCGGGGGCGACCAGCCCCACCCAGGCCAGGCTGTAGCCGGCTTGTTCCACCAAGATGGTGCAGATGCTTTGGATCAGGCTGTCGCGGTCGGTGGCCCGGAGCAGTTCGTGGCTGACCGCGCCCAAGGCCACCAACCCCCGCTGGGTGCGGGCCAGGGCATCGCTGACGCGGGCCGTCTCGGCCTCGCGGCCGGCCAGGGCTTGGCGCAGCCGGATCTGGCGGTCGGTGCAAAATCCCACCAAGACCGCCGGCAGCCCCACGCAAAGCGTCAATACCGCGTAAAACAGGCGCAAGTCGCCGGGAGCCCAGACCAGCCACAAGTGCTCACGGTACCAGCCGGCCGCCAGCACCAGGGCCACGGCAAGAATCCCCGCCGTGGCCGCGCCGGCCATGGGGGCGATCCAAAAGCCCTTTGTGGGGGGGATGGGACTGTGCTGCTCCACGCTTACCTCGCCAGAGTAAGGGATACACTGCCCGGGAGAAAAACGGAAGCGGCCGGTCGCCATCCCGCCAAATTGGGTCGCCGCGAACAATAGGACGCACGCTTCGCGACGGTTGACGAAAACGCCCGGGACGGCGTATGGACATCGTCACCAATTTCACGATCGATCCGAAGGAGTGAGGATATGAGCATGGTTTCGGAACTCGTCACGAACATGGGCCATTCCACCGAGCAAGGCTTCTTCGGGGTCACGGCCATCTACGTGTACATGGCCATCATCGTCACCGCCGCCTTCATCCGCATCCGTCAGTTCCTGAAAGAAGACCACCACTAGGCCGCGCCCGGCGACCGCCGGTCCGACCCGATGTTCAGGGCCGTTCCTCTAAGGGGAACGGCCTTTTTGGCGTTCTCGGGTTCGACTTGCGGCCAAACGGGCGGCGGCCAGCGTTTCTTTGCGCCGCTCGAAGAACCGGCCGGACGCGGCGGCTCAGGGCTTGCGCCCCGGGCGGCCTTGGGCCATGCTGGCGGTATGAAAGCAATACCGTTGTGGACGCGTCGGCGGCTGGCCTGGATCGTCTGTCTGGCGTCGTGCCTGGCCTGGACGGCTCCGGCCCTGGCTGCGTCCCGCATGTCGGTGGGGCCGGCCCCGGGGCCGCGTCCGGCCGTGTCCGGGCCGGGGCCAGCCGCCCAGGCGTCGGGAGCGGCCCAGGACCCGGGCCGCGAGGTCATGCTGCAAACCATCGGCATGTTGGCCGGCCAGGGGCTGTGGCTTGGCCGCGAGGCCCTGGCCGGACTGGCCGGGCGGGCGGAAAAGCGGCTCATCGACCGGGAACAGGCCGGCCGCGCCCTGGCCGACATGACCCGCTACATCGACGTGACCCTGGCCGTGTTCAAGGACCGGCTCATGGGGCGGCTTGCTCCCGAGGAACGGCGCGACCTGATGCTTTTAATCGGCTATTATGGAGCCTTCCGGGAAGCGGCCACTTCCCTGGCCGCCTACCTCGGCGGCGAAGCCGGCGGCCGCGCGCCCTACGAGGCGGCCATGGAACGCCTGGGCGCGGCGCTCAATCAGATCAGCCTGGGCGGCCGGCCGGCTCCCTAAGCCAGTAAATCGCCCATCTTGCCAAGGCGCCCTGAGTGTGCCACAAGCCAGATTCGGAGGCTTGGCCGCGTCTTGCGGCCTGCCCCAAGCCAGGAGATGGTTATGCGAAAACTGCTCTGTCTGTGCCTGCTGGCCGGCTTCATGGCCGCGGCCGTGGTCGCGGCGAGCGAGGCCGAAGCCCGCCCGCCCTGTCCGCCGGGCTACTTCTGGGACGGCCCCCGGGGCTGCATGCCCTATCCCGTGGCCGTGCCCCCGCCGCCGCCGCCGGGCTACTACCCCTACCCCTATCCGTACCCGTACGTGCCGGCCTGCCCGCCGGGCACCTACTGGCGCGGCGGAGCCTGCCGCCCCGTGCCGCCGCCGGCCCCGGGCATCCAGCTCAACCTGCCGCCCATCTACATCGGGCCTTAGGTCCGGCCCGGCGTCCCAACGCCGGCCCAGGGCCTGTCCAACGACGGCCGTCGGCTGTCCGCTTGTGTCGCGGACGGCCG
>ALAO01000113.1 GCA_000307955.1 Solidesulfovibrio magneticus str. Maddingley MBC34
CCAGCATGGAGACTCGAACTCCAGACCTGCTGATTACGAAAATCTAGCCATGGGTTTATTTGATTGCATACATTAGGAATTGTTCGATTGTTGGCGCTATTTTCGGCTGACGGCCAATTGCGGTTGTAGCTATTTGCTGCAGAGGCTTGGCCTATTATTGGCTATTGCTTGACAAAAACGATACACGGCACAGCACGAGCAAATTTATGGAAAAACATCGTGAAATATAATCACGAAATCCCGGTCGCGAGAGAAGATGCCGTCGAGAAAGCGGTCTTCGAGGTCAGCAGCTCTTCGCTTGACACCACTCTATCCGCAAAAGACAACGCTTCAATGTTAGTGATTGACTTTGTCCCCTGCATACTGGACACGCTGATGACGCCATCTGACGCTTCAACGAGATATGCATCATAGTTACGATCAAATCCGACAACGTCAAAACCACTGCCTCCATCAAGGATATCGTTTCCGAAAGTGGTCATTAATATGTCATTTCCGCGTCCAGCGGAGATCTTATTGCCTACGGAATTATCAACGATCAGGTCGTTTCCATCGCCAGTGTAGACATTCTCAATGACAGTAAACGGCGCTATGACCAAAGGCGCGCCGGCCACGAGGCTGACTGTGCTTGGCTGCAAGTCGATTGCCGCGCCGGCAGTCACTGGGGACATGTTCAAGGTGTCGGTTCCGGAAGTGTCGACAACAAGAGCGCGAGAGCTATCCTGGGCGAAAGCGGAACTGTATTCATTTGTGTACACATAACGGGTGTCGTCCGTGGCTGCCGAGCCATACAAATTGAGTTTCCACCCGCCAAAAGAGGCGGAGCTCCCGTCGGCTTTCGTATCCAAGACCGTAATCGTCCAAACGCCTTGAGAGGATTCACCGAGGTATTGCGTCGACGTCATTGCAAAATTGGCAGGGTAAGCGACGTTCAAACCAGCTGCGTCAAACAGGGTACTCCGCGTGCCGGACGGGGAGGTCAAAACGATGACCAGATCCGAAGCGTCGGCGTCATTCAAATCGAGAACGACTTCAGCCCGCTCGACTGAAATTCCCGCCGGCAAGGTTATCGAGGAAGACGCCGAGCCGGTTCCATCGCCGAGGGTCGATTGCGCATGGGCTTCACCCGTATACGTCATCAGATTGGCAGTGGTGCTCTGGGCGTCCCAAGTCTCGGCCAGGCGTACCGCAGCCGTGGCGTCAACCAGACCATAACCAACGTCACGACTGGTATGCATGCCGCCGCCATTCCAGGTGGTCGCGCCGTTAATGGCCCAGGAACCCGAAGCATCCGTGTTGCGGGCTGTCAGAGCGAGGATGTCCTGAACATCGCGGTAGCCAAGCTCAGGATTCGCTTCCAGCATGAGCGCCACAACGCCGGCCACTTGCGGAGCGGCTGCCGAGGTGCCGCCAAAGTCGTAAGCATAGTCACCCTGGGGTGAAGGCGCGGTATTGTAGCCGTTTTCCCCTACCCGGTCACTGGTCACGACCTCGCCGTAGGTGTGGGGAACCAATTTTTGGACAATCTGGTCTTCCTCGTCCTCGTTCGCAGCCGGTATGACTGTAGTCTCTAGAGTATAGTAGTCTGAGCTGGAGGGAGCAGCCACCAAGATGGAGGCCCCAGGCGTGCTGTAGGAGGAGACCTTGCCGGCGTTGTCGATTGCCGCGACGGCGATGGTATAGGGTGAATTCGTCAAATTATCAGCGTTGGCGTCGTAGTCTTTTTCACGGTCATTGCCGGCCGCAAAGACTACGACCACCCCCAAACCATCGCGCCCATAAGTGACTGCATTGGTCAGCGCTTCACTGACGCCTTGGTTCGCAATGTCGTTGAAGTTATGAAAAACACCTCCATAACCCCAACTATTGTTAATGACATCATAAGAGTTGACGGCTTGCGTCAAGACCGCCGTGAATCCGGCGTTGAGATCAGCGTCCGAGGCTGTTTCCGAGAGATCAATATAAACTGAAGCCAATGTCGCGTCAAAGGCCACGCCGACCCCGCCGATGCCGTTTCCAGCCACTGCGGCGATTTCGCCGGCAACGGCCACTCCATGACTGTCGTCCGAGGTAACAGGTTGTCCATCGTTGCCGTTGATACTTCCGGAAAAGCTGATAAACGTATTGACATTAGCCGCCAGGTCAGGATGTGCGTACTCAACGCCCTGGTCAACAACTGCAACAGTTATTCCCTTGCCGGTATAATCGTTCCAGACAGGCAAAACGTTGAGGTCGACACCGGGCGTCCCGCCATTTTGGCCAGTATTGAGTAAATACCACTGCTGGCTAAAGAGGGGATCGTTAATAATGGTTCCACTCATCGTTTTCTCTCCATCCTTTTCAAACGGCCAGGGCAAGGATAGCTACGGACATCTGACTTTAAATCACCCAACCATAACGACATTAAATTCAACCGCTGATGAAGTAAAGCAGCTCTTCAAAAAAATTCTCTTAAATTTCAAATAGTAGCCGTTGTTCGCATAGAAACTTTCAGGCATATCCATTCGAAAATTTCAAAATTCGACGATTCCGACGTATCCATCTGTAATTACACACGATCCACACAAATTCCGCGTTCAAATTCGTTCAAATTTTATCAACACAAATACGTTGTGTTTAGTTCAAGGACTACTTTTTTCGCAGCAAAACCATGTCGTTGGCCGGGCATTGGGCAATGTTTTCAAAGCGGACTGCAATATGTGTATCAGCAGCCTGACCTGCCGGCATAATTGCATAATCGGCTGAATCCAGGCGGTCCAGACCATCAACGGACTCCACAAAAGCCAGTCGCATATGCCGAACGTAATAGTTGATTGTATGCGCAGCCATATGGCTTGCTGCGATACGAATGGGTTCGCGAGTGAAATTGCGTGGATAGTTTTCAGCGCAAATGCGCTCTAAAAATGGGCGCGAACAAGCATCGTTGCGCCATGTCGCGGTGTGGTCCAGATTGGCGGCTATGGTGAAATTGGTCAGCACGAAAGCGAACAGGAAGGCCAGTGCCCCGTAGCCCAAGACTGCCCGACTGGAGGACGCAAGGCTCTCTGCTGCACAGGCCGGAATAAGGATCAGTATGGGGTAGATGAAAAACATACCCCGTTCGATGAGAAAGGGTGTGCCAAACAACAGGTGCTCCAGGGTGACGCCGGCCCAGACGATGGTGAACAGGGTGAGAAGGGCGTTGAGGGCTACCAGGGGAGAGGAGTCCATGCGTCTGGCGCGGCAGGAGGCAATGGCCACCAGCGCGAGTCCAAAGCTCAGGCCAAGCGTAGCCCAGGTAATAAGCAACAATATATTTGAGGGGACGGAGATGTGGTAAAGCGTGACCTGAACGAGGCTAGTCAATCCGCCATTTATAAATCCGTCCGGGCTGCCCCACCAGTGTTCGTTGTTACGCGTAGCTATGCGCATGGCCTGACTGTAAATGAGCGTTAGGACAGCTAGAGTTGCTACAATCGGACCAGCAAGATGCCGCAGTTGCAAAGTCTTCGCTGTCGATTTCCGCATCAATGGCAAGGTAAGGATTATTTCTAAGGTCATTGCAGCCAAGTAGACGTAAAGAAATGACAGATTTGCGATAACTGCCAGAGCAAACCAGGCAATGTACCAGGGCGGCGCTACATCTTTGTCGCGTACTTTCAGGAACTGCGGAAGCCCGAGCATAAGGCAACCCATACCCAGGGCATACCCCCGTCCGATAGAAAAAAAGTCGAGCAGGTAGGGATTAGCCGTCAGCAGAACAAACGACGCCGGTAACCGCCAGGATTGAAACAACCGGGCGCACAAGACGTAGGCTCCGACAAGGTAAACGCCCCCGCCAGCTAGGGCGGGGAGACGCACGGCGAGATCGCTCTCACCCAAAATTGTCATGCAAAGGTTAGCAAGCCAGTTGTTGAGCAGATGCACGTTGAGACCGGCAATATACTCCGGCGTGATGTACCCAAAAAGACCAGGATAGGGCATATCCGTAGAGGTCCAGGCTTCGTCGCAAGTCATAGATAGCGTAGCGGCCCGGTAGCCAATATATAGCAGCAAGAAGGCTAACCAAGCTTTGGCCAGTACGCGAGGGATAATGAACACGTTCATGGCGCAGCCGTCAGGTTGGGCAGAATTTGCAGCATGGTAAAGCTCACAGCCAGCTTGCGGGGCTCATCGGGGGCAAAATCAGCACCACCGTGGTTCCATGTGCGGTAGTCGAATCGAAGGGTGTTTTCCCCTGGCTTGGAGACGAAATCATGGCAAGCCGGGTGGCCGGCGTCAATGGGAAGGCGCAATCGGCTTGCGTCGGCGTATGCTGCCACGTGCTTTCCATTAAGTGACACATCGACCTCTTGACCCTGGATGGGCGAGGAGAAAGCATAGCACAACCGCAGTGACATGGGGGCGTAGGTGGAGAAACGGAGACGCGAATTAGGGCCATAGCCCCAGAGGCTCGTCTGACCTATGGGATCTGTTTCGAATCCTGTCTGCAAACCTTTGGATTGCGTATCCAGCGGGAGGTAGAAGGTTGGGGGCGAGTTCGCCAGTTCTTTGGCCAACCAGACCCAACGGGATGCTGACAGTTCGTAAAAAGTCAAAATTGTGGCAAGGGCAAGTCCGGCCGTAAAAAAGACGAGTCGTCGTTTCGGCCGAAAACCGGTCGAGCACAGAGTCTGCATGGAGATGCCCCTGGCTACGTGCATCATGCCGTGTTAATAGGAATTTATTATTTCACTGCAATGTTTGCAAACAGAACATACTATCGCCTTTCAACTCCGCCGGCATTCTTCAGAGCAGACAAGTCCAAGAACTCATTCGGATCCGCCAACAGAGCCAACAGGCACGACCCGCTGAACATAGAAAAAGGGCCATGGCTTTGATGCCATAACCCCTTGATTTTCTTGGAGCCAGCATGGAGACTCGAACTCCAGACCTGCTGATT
>ALAO01000114.1 GCA_000307955.1 Solidesulfovibrio magneticus str. Maddingley MBC34
AATCAGCAGGTCTGGAGTTCGAGTCTCCATGCTGGCTCCATGACTTCAAGAGGTTAGGGCGAAAGTCCTGCCCCCTTTTGCTTTTGCTGCGGGCGTGGCGGCTGGCGGCGTTGGCGGACGGGGCCTGTCCGCGATCTCGCTTCATGCTTGTCTTTCTGATACGCCTGTTGGGCCACGAAGCCGGGGAGATTGCCAGGCCCTTTTGAAAGTTGGCGGGCAAACCAGCTGCAAGAGCATCGCCTATGTCAACATCCATTTTCGCCATCGGCGATATCCACGGGCAAGCAGGACGCCTCAACGCGCTCCTTGGCCGCTTGGCCGGGCTGGACCCCGCCGCCCGTTTGGTTTTCCTGGGAGACTACATTGATCGGGGCGCGCACTCCCGACAGGTGGTGAACAGGCTGCTGGCCCTGGCCCAGGAGCGGCCCGACACGGTGTTTCTTATGGGCAATCACGAGGCGGCCCTGTTGCGCTACGACGCCTCCCGCTCGCCCGAGGACTTGGGCCTGCTGCGGACTTTCGGCTTCCAGGCGACCCTTGATGACTACGGCGGCCCGCCCGGTCGGCTCGGTCTGGATTTCATGCCGCAACAGCATCGGCGTTTTTTTCGGGAGCTTCGCCGCTGGTTCCGGTGCGGCCCCTACGTGTTCTTTCATGCCCCCTTGCCTTACGGCGTGGACCCTGGCGCGGCCAGTCCGCAGGAACTGGAATATCTGCTGTCCAATCGCACGATAGAAGCCGACGCCTGGCAAGCAAGCGAGCAGACGCTGGTGTTTGGGCATGTGCCGCTGGAGACGCCGCTGACGGCTCCGGGGCTGATCGGCGTGGATACCGGCGCGGGCTGGGGTTCGGTGCTGACGGCGGTGGAACTGCCGGCCCTGCGCTTTCACCACGCCTGAGCCCGGGGCAGGGGATGGCGCGTTCCCCCGTGCGGCCAGTCGTGAAAACGTCCGGCCGGGCGTAGGGCACACGCGACTTCCTGTTATGGCGCTGGGGCGGGAAACCTATCGCGGGCTGGCGTCTGGCTGGTCGAGGGCGGCCAGGGCGTAGTCTCCGGCGAGAAAGGCCCGGGCCAGGCGGCCGGGCATGGCGTCGTCGAGCATCATGGCGTCCAGCAGCCGGCTAAATCCCAGAAATCGGCCCAACATCACCAGCTTGTCGCGGATCAAGTCCCGTGAGCCCTCGGCCAGCACCGCCGTCACCATGTCACCTTGCCGGGTGGTGAAAAACTCCTCCTCCCGCATGACCGTCTCCACGAACACGGCCCGGCGTTCGCGCTGGATTCTGGCCGTGCCGCCGCCCTTGAACCGGAAGCGCAGGGAGTTCTCCCGGGGATTGGCCCCGCATACGGCGTCGATCATGGCGAAATGGTAGTCCACCCGGGCATTGATGTTCAGATAGTCCCGGGCCGCCAGGGCGTAGTTGGGGTTGCCCACCGGCCGTTCGCCGCGCGCGTCGAGCATGGACCGCGACACCAGACCGGCCACGCTGCCCAGGGGCGGAGCCTTGCCCCAGCGAAGGTTCGGCGTGGCCATGCCTTCGAGCAAGGCCAGCAGCGGTTCGCACAACACCGCTTCCTGGCCGATGACGCCGCCGCTGCCAGGGGCCACGCCGCCGCCCAGGTCGATGATGAGAAAGGAAAGCCCCTGGTCGTCGCGCAGCCGGCGCACGAGGGAAAATGTCTCCTCGGCGATGGCGTCACCGGCCTCGAACAGGGCGATCACCGCTTTTTCATGGGTGTAGCGCACCAGGTCATGGAGGCTGCGGCATTCCAGGATGGAAAAGGTGGGGCCGTAGGCGTCGGTGAGGTTGAGCGGCAGGAGCAATTCGCGCACAGCCGCCGCCGCGTCGTCGCCGCCGGGCGCACGGCGCGGCGATGGTTTCGGGGCGTCCCGCCAGACGAGGGGATCGGCGGCGCGCACCAGTCCCCGGTCGGCGTCGGCCAGGACCCAGTCGCCGGGCGAGAGCGCCGTGGTGGCCGCGCCAAGGCCGATGATCATGGGGATGCCCAGCTCCCGGGCCACGCTGGCCAGATGATCCAGGGGATTGCCCATGTCGACCAGCAGGGCGGCCGTCTCCGGCACCAGGGACGCCGCGTCCACCAGACTCTGGTGCAGGGCCAGCACCACGGGCCTTGGCGCGGCGGCGGCCGCCGCCAGTTCCTGACGGGAACGCGCCACGCACAGCCGGCCGGCGGCCTTGCCCGGCGAAACGCCGGCCCCGCCCGCCAGCAGCACCTGTCCCGGGACGCCGCCGGCCCCGGCGCTTGGGGGCTCGGGCGGCAGCGGGCGGGCCAGCTTGGCCGGCCGGGCCTGGAGAATATACATCTGGCCTTCCTGGTCGATGGCCCATTCGATGTCCTGGGGGCAGCCGGCCAGGGCTTCGATGCGCAGGGCGTGATCCCGAAGCGCGGCGATCTCGTCCGGGACCAGCAGCGGGACCAGGCGCTCGGCTTCGGGCACGGACTCCAGACGCGTGCCGCCATCCTTCGCCAGGACTTCGCGCACGGTCTTTGCCGCGATCTCGGCCGGCGCGGCCGCGACGTCCTCGGCCTCCCGGCCCCGGCCGGGCCGGAAGACGTCGGCCGGGGCCCGGCCGGACACGGCCAGGGAACCCAGCCCCGGCACGGCGGTCAGCAGCATGCGCCCGTTTTCCGGGGCCATGGGGTCCACGGAATACAGCACGCCGGCCGCCCGGGCCGCGACCATCTTCTGGACCAGCACGGCCATGTCCACCGACTCCCGGGCTAGGCCCGCCCTGGCCCGGTAGGCCAAGGCCCGCGCCGAAAAGGCGCTGGCCAAAACCGTGATGAAGGCCTGGACGAAGCCTTCGAAGGAACGCACCCCGAGCACGCTGGAATACTGTCCGGCAAAGGAATGTTCGACGCCGTCCTCACTGGAGGCGCTGCTGCGAACCGAGACCGCAAGCGGTCCCCCGTCGGCCAGAAAGTCCCAAGCGGCGCGCAGCTCCCGGGCCAAGGCCGGGCTTGGCGTCGAGGCCGCGATCATGGCCTGGGCGGTTTCGGCCAGGGCGGCGTGGTCGGCGTCCCGGGCGGCGGCCTGGCGCAGGATGGCTTTGAGGCGGTCTTCCAGCCCGGCCTGGCGCAGATATTCCCGGCAGGCCCGACGGGTGAGGCTGACCCCGTCCGGCACGGGCAGTCCGGCCCGCAGGAGCGTTCCCAGGGGCTGGGCCTTGCCGCCGGCCTGTTCGCGCTGGTCCGGGGTGATGTCGGCCAGGGGCAGCCACAGCCGGCGCGGAGTCCGGCCCAGGCGCTCCAAGGCCGTTTCGAGGCGGGCTTCCAGGGCGGCCAGACGCGGGTAGAGCCCGTCATGGCCGTTGCCGGTCAGGCGATTGAGGCCGTCGGCCAGTTCCAAGACAATTTCGCGCAGCTCCCGCACGGTCTGGCCGAGCCGGGCCGGCTCGTTGTCGCCAAGCAGGCGGTCCGCCGCGGCCAGCAGTTCCAGGGCGCGCTCATTGTGGGCCAGAAGGACGCGGAAAATATGGTAGCGGGCCTTGATCCAGCCAAGGGCCGCCGCGTTGCGCCGTTCCCGACGCCGTCGCCAGGGCCCGGTCAGCCAGTCGAGCCATCCAGGATTCATGGGGCCTCCGGCGCGGCGGCGTCCTGCGGCGGCAGGCCGCACAGTTCCAGAAACCGGCGGACGAACCGGGCCACGTCGTCTTCGCTGGCCAGCTCCACGTCGAGCTGGCGGGTATAGGCGGCCAGCGCCCCCAGCAGGCGCAGCACGTTCAGGGCTTCGTCGGCTTCCAGCAGCTTGCGTTTGCCGACCACCAGATCGCTCTGGCGGGAGGCCCGAAAGCCCAACCGCTCCAGCACGGCCAGGAGCAGGTCGGCCCGACGGGCGCGGCGGTCGCCGTCGGCAAAGCCGCCGGCGAAGCGGAAATAGATGGCGTTATGCTCCGGCCGGTCCGAAACCACGGCGTCCACCACGCTGAAATGGTAGCCCAGACGCAGGGTGATGTTGGCGTAGTCGGCGGCGGCCAGGGCCAGATTGGCCCCGGCCGCCCGGGGCGCGGCCTCAAGGGCTCGGGAGGTGCGGCCCAGGCCGGCCATGATGTCGCCAAGGCCCAGGCGCGCCGGTTCCTGACGCCGGGTTTCGGGCCGCAGCAGCCCCTCCAGGAACGCCTTGAGCGGCAGGCTGGTCACTTCGCCAAGGGCCACCGTGTCGCCGTCACCGGCCAGGCCGCCGCCCACGTCCACGACACCCAGGGCAAAGGGCGACTCCTCGCGCAGCCGTCGCGGCGTCCCCAGGCCGCCGCGTCCCGAAACGTCGATGGCCAGCAGCGATTCCACGGCTTTTTCATGGGCGAAGTGCAAGATGTCGTGGCAGGTCCGGCAATGGGCCGGGGCGAACGTCGCGGCCTCGGGGTCCACCAGGTTCAGCGGCCGGATATGGCGCAACAAGCGCCGCAGGACCAGGTATTCCGGCTCCGAGCCCAGGCGCGCGTCCTGCATGGCGGCTTGGCGCAGCAGGCTTTCGGCCACGCCCCGGTAGACGGCGGTCTGTTCGGCGTCCACCGTGACCATGGTCCCATCGGCCAGGTCCATGGCGCCCTTGAGGCCAAAGATCGCCGGGGTCCGGTGCTCCCGGGTCACGGTCGCCAGATGGCTGGCCGGGGTTCCCACCTCGGCCAAAAGCGCCCCGAGTCGGGGGACCAGGCGCGACAAGGCCGGGCTGGCGGTCCTGGCCACGCCCACCGAACCCAGGGGCACGGCGGCGGGCGCGGTGTCGTCGTCCAGCCGGACCACCGGCCCGGCTCCGACGCCGCCGCAGGCGATCTGGCCGCCGGAGAGCAGCAGGTCGTCCGGGCCGGGAAAATCGTCGTCCGCCTCCGGTTCGTCCGCCCATTCGGGATAGGCCGTCTCGGCCGGTCCCAGGCCGGTCAGCCAGAAGCCGCCGTCGCCGTCCAGCACCCAGGACAGCAAGCACGGTCCGCCCAGGGCGCGTTCGGCCGCCAGCCCCAGTTCGGCCAGGGTCGCGCCCTGGCGCGGGGTGAGATACCCCGAGCCGCGAAGCGACCGGCCCCGCGACGGGAACAGCGGCCGCCCGCCGGGCAGGGCGCTGTCCAGGGGTTTGACGGCGGGCCGGGTGCGCAAGGGCGCATGGGGCGCGGCGCGGGAAAACCAGCAGCGATCGACTAGCGCGGCGCGGTCGGCCGGCGCGGCGTCGGCCATGGGCCGGGCCACGGCCAGCATGGCCGGCGGCAGATTCGGATCATGGGCCAGGGTTTGCAGCGTGCCGGCGAGGGTTCCGGCCAACAGCGGGCGCAGGCACACGGCCACGGCGGCCTCCGCGTCCCGGTCCCGGGCCAGCTCGGCCACGGCCTGGGCGGCGGCCTCGGCCGAGTCGGCCACGGCCGTGGCCAACACCTTGCCGGCCCCGTCCGCGCCGGCGGCCGACAGGGTCAGCTCCAGCGGCCGGGGACCGCCCAGGCGGGCGTAGAGGGCCGCGATGCCCGCCTCCACTTCGCCAAGGACGGCCTCCCGGTCCTCCCCGGCCAGCTCGGCCATGCCCGTGGCCGTGACGGCCAGGCCATCCGGGGCCGGCAAGCCCATGCGCCGGCCAAGCACGGCCAGCCCGGCGGCGGCCAGCCCCACAAGCGGCTCCATTTCCCAACCGATCTCGGCGAAGGGCAGCACCCGGCGGCTGGCGTAGAGTCCCATGCCGCCGGCGAGGATGTCTTCCAGGGCGTCCTTGACGGTCAGATAGGCGTCGTACAGTCCGACCCAGGTCTCGTCGGCCATGCCGTTTAAGTGGTAGGCGCTGAGGTGGGTCAGGCGGCAGACCTCGCGTACGGCGCTTTCGAGGTAGGCCGCGTCAAAGACATATTCGCCGCCAAGGGCTCGGTCCATCCGGGCCATGCCTTCCAGGGCGGCGGTGTTGGCGGCCAGGATGCGCTTGAAGGTGCGAAACAAGAAACGGGCCGATCCCGGCCCCATGGCGGCGTCTTGTCGTTTCTCCCGGGCGCTTGGCGGCATGGCGCGGCTAGGGGACGAGCCCCCGCTCCTTTTCGATGCGGCGCACGCCTTCCAAGATCTTGGTCAGCTTGAACGGCTTGGCCACGAAGTCGAACACGCCCTTGCGAAACGATTCGCGCGCGGTTTCCAAGGTGGCGAAGCCGGTGATGACGATGACGTCGGTGTCCGGGGACAGGGCCTTGACCTTGCCCAAAAAAGCCAGGCCGTCCAGGCCCTGCATCTTGAGGTCGGTGATGACCACGTCAAAGCGGCGCTGCTCCACCCGGGCCAGGGCCTCGGCCGGCTGGCTGTAGGCTTCGGCCTCGTAGCCGGCCTTCTGGAAAAAGGGCTTGAGGCGCTTGCAGACGATGGGCTCGTCGTCAAGGATCAGGATGCTGGTCCGGCGACGCCTGGGCGACGGGTCCGGGCCGGAGGCCGCGCCTTCGGGCGCGTGGGGGACAGGGGAATCGTCGGGGGTGTCGGGGTTCACTCGCGCGTCTCCTTCACGGCGGCCAGGCGGTTGAAAAAGGTCTCAAGGTGGCGTTGCCCGGCTTCGTCGGAGTCGAGCCTGGCGTCGAGCTGGCGGGTGTAGCCGATAAGCCCGCCAAGCATGAACATCTTGTCCAGCATGGCCCGGGTGGGGTGCTTTTTCACCCGTCCCGTGACCATGTCGCCCTTGATCTCCACCACGAAATCGAACTGCTCCAGCACGGCCGCGACCAGGCTGGCCCGGCGGGAACGGCGGGTCAGGTCCGTCACCCCGCCCATGAACCGGAAGAAGATGACGTTGTCGTTGATCGACCCGCCGAGGTAGGCGTCCACCACCGTGAAATGGTAGCCCAGGCGCAGATGCAGGTTGAGGTATTCCTTGGAAATGACGGCCAGGTTGCGGCCCAGGCGGGCGGGATGGGCCATGTCCGCCCCGAAGGTTCGGGTGAGGCTCGACATGAAGCTGCCCATGTCCACGCCCACGGGGGCGGTCTCCCACATGCCGGTCATGGTCATGCCGTCCAGGATGGTCTTGAGCGGCCGGCAGCGGATGTCCTTTTCCTCGATCCCGGGGCCGGCGGCCGGGTCCAGGCCGCCCTCCACATCGATGACGGTAAGCCCCAGGGGGAGCCTGGTGTCGAGCTTTCGCGGCGCGCCCTGGGTGATCTCCTGATGGGTTTCGGCCAGGCCGATGAGCTTGTCCACGGCCCGTTGGTGCACGTAGCGGGCGATGTCGTGAAAGGTTTTGCAGTTCTCCGGCCGAAAGGCCTCGGACTGGGGATCGAGCAGGGTCAGCGGGCTGACGTGGCGCAGGACGCGTTTGAGGGTCCGGTATTCCCAGGATTCCTCGAAGACGTCCTCGCGCACCAGTTCGTTGCGGCAAAGCGCTTCCACCAGTCCCTCGTAGACAACCACGTGGTCGGCGTCCAGGGTGATTTCCTGGCCCTGGCGCAGGGTCCGGGTGGCCGGGCCGGCCCCGACCAGGGTCGGCACGCGCAGCTCCCGGGCGATGGTGGCCATGTGTCCGGTGGCCGAGCCCACGTCGGTGATGATGCCCCGGCACTTGGGCATGACCTTGGCGAAGCGCGGGGATGAATGCCGGGACACGAGGATGGCTCCATAGGGGAAATCCGACAGATCCTCGCCCTCGCCGACGAGCTGGACCGGGCCGGAAGCCACGCCGCCCATGGCGGTGATGCCCTTGCCGGACAGGAGCACCGGGGCTTCCCGGGCCGCTTCGGCCGCGTCCGGAGCCAGGGCGCAGGCCCGGGGGCGGATGGACAGGGGACGGGCCTGGAGAAGCAACAGGTCGCCCTGGCTGGTGATGGCCCATTCCACGTCCAGGGGGCGCTTGAAAAACCGCTCCAGGTTCATGGCCGTGCGGGCCAGGCGGGCGAGCTGTTCGTCGCTTAGGCAGGAGGCGTCGCGGGCAGGCCCCGTAACCTCCAGGGTGCGGGTTCCGCCCTGGGGGTCAAGGCTGAGCTGGGTGCTTTTGCAGGAAATGTCGGCGGACAAGAGCTTGTGCGGCGGTTCCCGGCTTAGCAGGAAGGTGTCGGTCTCGGCCGTGCCGTCCACGATGGGCTTGCCCAAACCCCAGGCGGCGCTGACCACCATGGCCTGGTCCTGTTCGCCAAGGGGGGCGTAGGTGTACAAGCCGCCGCTGACGGCGGCCGCCACCATGGGCATGACGCCCACGGCCATGGCCGGTTCCTCGGCGCACTGGTCATGGTGCAGCCGGTAGCGCAGGGCCTGCTCGCAAAACAGGCTGGCCAGCACCTGGCGGTAGGCGTCCAGGATGTCGCCGGCGGCCACGCCGAGCACGCTTTCGTACATGCCGGCAAAGCTGGATTCGCCGTCCTCGCCCCAGGCGCTGGAGCGCACGGCCAAAAGCTCCCGGCCGTTGCCGGAAAGCTGCTTGGCCGCCTGCTCGACGGCCCGGACAAGTCCCTTGGGCAGCGGCATGGCCAGGATGGCCTGGCGCAGCCGCCGGGATTCCTCGGCCAGATCCTGTCCGCCGTCGGCGCACAGCCGGCGGGTGGTCTCGGCGGCCAGCCGGCGCAGTCCGGCCTGCTCCATGGCCTCGAAATAGGCCCCGGCCGTGATCACGAAGCCTTCCGGCACGGCGAAGCCCAGGATGTTGCGGATGTCGCCGAGGCTGGCCATCTTGTTGCCGCCTTCGTCGGCCAGGTCGTGGGTCAGCTCGGCCAGGGGCAGGATATGGTCGGTGCGCGACAGGGTGCGGCGGCCGGCCAACTCTTCCGCGATCCGGTGCTGGATGCCCTCGAAGGCGTTAAACAGGGCCACGTTCTTGCGCTGGCACAGAAAGCTCAGGTCGGAAACGAGCTTGAAGACCTGGTCGCCGAGCTTTTCGCAGGACGACAGGATGTACTGCCGGTCATAGATGTAGTCCCCCCCGAGCTTGTCGCCCATGTCGGCGATGAGCTCCAGGATGGCGTTGTTGCGCTCCAGGATGCTTTTGAATTTCTTGAAAAGCACCGAGAAGGGCACCGGCGGCTTTTTGCGCCGCCAGTTGCGGGGATTGATCCAGACCGGCAGTCGCATAGGCTTTTAATGCGCTCCCTTGCTCTGGAAGACCAGTCCGATGGCCAGTCCGCCCAGGATGGCGATGACCGAGGCCAGCACGCCGTACCAGGCCGCATGGTTGAAGGCGAGATTGGCCAGGAAAGCGGGCGCGCCGGTGAGCCGGGCTTCCACCGTCCGGGAGGCCTGGGCCACGACGGCGCCGTCTTTGACGGCGTAGACCTCGACGGCGTAGCTGCCGGGCGAAAGCCGCGACGGGATGGGCAGGCGCAGGCTGAAGGCCTGCCTGCCGTCCTGGACCTGCCCCAGCGTCACGCCGCCGGCGGTTTCCCGGTACAGGCCCTCATGGCCCTTGAGCCGCAGGAATTCCGGCAGCAGCACGGACCGGTCGGCGTTCGACGGCTCGATGCCGATCTTGTCGGTCAGCCCGGTGAGGCCAAGGCCTGCCCCGGCCGCGCCGAGGGTCTGCAAGGGGGCCGAGGCGTCGATGAGGCAGACGCTCGGCACGCCGGAAAAGTGCAGCGTGTTCATGTTCATCCAAAGCAGGCCGAAGACCTTGCCTTTTTGCTTGAGGGCAAGATTTTGCGGCGCGCCGACGACGCGGGCCACGACTTGACTTCCCTCGGGAACCCGGCCGTCGATGGCCAAGGACGTGCCGTTGTAGGTGGAGCCGATGTCGATGGCCCCGGGCGCGACCGAGAACTCCAGGCCCGAAGCCCAGACGCCGGCCGGCGCGGCCACGAGAAGCAGGAAAACGAGGATGGCGCGTTTCATGGCTAGTGACCTCCCACGTAGGCCAGAAGGACATCGGGCCTGGCGATCAGTTCGTAGAGGATTTTGAACATCACCACCAACACCAGGCTGGCCAGCAGGATCTTGAGCTGGTCGCCGTGCAGTTTCTTGCCGACCTTGGCCCCGACCTGGGCTCCCAGCGACGAACCCACGAGCAGGATCAGGGCCAGGACGAAATCCACGGTGTGGTTGGAGATGGACTGCATGACGGTGACGTTGATGCAGGTAAAAAGGATCTGGAACAGGCTTGTTCCCACCACTACGTGCATGGGCATGCGCAGCAGGTAGACCATGACCGGCACCATGATGAAGCCGCCGCCGACGCCCATGATGGCCGAGAGCACGCCTACCATGACGCCGAGCAGCAGCGGCAAAAGCGGCGACATGCGCACGCCCGAACGCTTGAAGTCCATCTGCCAGGGCAGGCTCGCCGCCAGCCGGCCAAACGCGCTGGATTTGACGTGCTTTTCCGGGACGTCCTTGGCCGGAGCCTTGGCCTTGCGCATGGACTGCAGGCTTTCGACGAACATGTAGCCGCCGACCAGGCCAAGCATCAGGACGTAGGTGATGTTGATGAGGAAGTCGGCGTTGCCCATCGCCCGCAGCATCTTGATGACCTCGACGCCTCCCGTGCCGCCAAGCACGCCGCCGATAAGCAGCAGCAACCCCATTTTGACGTCCACGTTGCCCAGGCGCAGGTGGGCCAGGGTTCCCGAGGTCGAGGCCCCGACGATCTGGTTGGAATCGGTGGCGGCGGCCACGGTGGGCGGAATGCCCATCATGATGAGCAGCGGCGTCATGAGGAAGCCGCCGCCCACGCCGAAGATGCCCGAAAGCAGGCCCACCGCCCCGCCCAGCCCGAATACGGCCGCGATGTTCACACTGTTGCCCGCGATGGGCAGATAGAGTTCCATGGGTATGGTCATAGCCCGTCCTTTTTGGGTTCGAGACGTCTCTTGGGCGAAACCAGTTCCACCCGGCAGTCCACGCCGGCGAGAATCCGGCCCAGGTTTTCGGTTTCGCGTTCCCCGCCCTGTTCATCCCGGCCGGTGGCGGCCGCCACCAGCAAGGTCGTTTTCAGCTGCCCGGCCGCGCTGACCATTGCCTGGTCAAAACGCCCCTCGGTAACGAACAGCTCCACCGTGGCCCCAGTCGTCGCGGCGGCGGCAATCTCGGATTCGACCCGTCGCAGGATGGCCTGGCCCGCTTCCCCCCCCTGGCCTTCGTTCGGGGGAAACACCACCAGGACGGACACCCGTGCCTGGATGCGCGGCCCCAGGCACAGCGCCCGGTCCAGCGCTTCCCAGAAAGGGTGGGAGGCATCGATGCCGACGAGGATTCGTTCCATGAATTTGCTTTCCGCCGCCGTCGTCAAAGCAAACCAGGGGCCAATGATAAAAAATTCACATAACCGGCCGGTTAAGCGCTTTCCCGGGGTGCCGGGCTCAGCCAGGGAAAGCGTCATGTCTCAAATTGAAACAGATTTCCGGGAAACGCTTGTAGCAAAATGGAACATGCTCTAGAGTGCGGCAGGACCGGCCAGGAGGAAGCCAGGATGCGCGCCGCCAATCGCCTCAAAGTGTTTTTCAATTCCATCAAGGGCAAGATCTTCACCTTGTTCCTGGTGGCCTTCCTGGCCGCCTGCGGGTTGACCCTGCTCAATGTCTGGACGCTTTCCGCCGTGCGGGAGCGGCTGCACCTCTCGGAACGCTACGACGACCTGTCCAGCGCCATCCTGGAGGCCCGGCGCTTCGAGAAAAACCTGCTGATCTACGGCGGGACCCAGAGCCTGCGCGAAGGGCTGCTCTACCTGGACCAGGCCCAGGCGGCCTTCACGGATCTGGCCGAGGACATCGGCCGCATGTCGGGTCCCGAGGGGGTGGAGGATTTTCAGCGGACCCTGGCTCAATACCGGCGGGAGTTCGCCGCCCTGGACGACGCCCAGGACGCCGACAAGGACCTGGCCAGGACCGCGGGCAAGCGGCTGGTGGACATGGCCGGGGAACTGATCGCCACCAAACGGGAGCGCATCCACAAGACCATCTTTGAGGTGTCGCTTCTGCCCATGGCCTATCTGGGCATTTTTTTGGTCTTCATGGCTATTTTGATCCGCGTCATCGCCGTCAGCCTGCTTAGGCCCCTGGCCATGATCGGGACCATCACGGCCCGGGTGGCCAAGGGCGACTTCAGCCCGGTGGACAGCGGCGGGCATCACATCGTGGAGGTGGCTGGCCTGCTCGACGCCCTCAACCGCATGGCCCTGGAGCTGACCGCCAATCAGGAAGATCTGCTCCAGGCCCGCAAGATCGCCGCCCTGGGCACGCTCACGGCCGGCATCGCCCACGAGATCAACAATCCCATCAACAACATCGCGCTCTCGGCCGAGAGCCTGCTGGAGGTCCATGGCGACGCCCTGGACGACGACGCCCGGGAGATCGCCGGCGACATCCTGGCCCAGGCCGACCGGGCCGGGGAGATCGTGCGCAACCTGCTCGATTTCTCCCGCACCGAGAAAGCCCAGTTCAGCCCCCTGGCCCCGGATGTCGTGGTGAAAAGCTCGGTGGCCCTGCTCAAGAACCAGTTGCTGATTTCCGGGCTGACCATTCGCCTCGACGTGCCGCCGAACCTGGATCGGGTGGCCGGCAACCTGCGCCATCTCCAGCAAGTGTTCCTCAACCTGCTGCAAAACGCCGCCCAGGCCACGCCGGCCGGCGGCACGATCGACGTGGCCGGCCGCGACGCCAGCGACTTCGTGTGCCTGTCCGTGCGCGACTCCGGCCAGGGCATCGACCCGGAAAACCTGCCCCACATTTTCGAACCGTTTTTCACCACCAAGGACGTGGGGCAGGGCACCGGCCTGGGGCTGGCCGTGACCTACTCCATCATCAAGCGCCACGGCGGGCGCATTGAAGTGGAAAGCGAGCCCGGCCAGGGAACCGCCTTTTTTGTCTATCTGCCCAAGGCCGGCCGGTCCCCGGTCGGGACCGGGGAGGCCAGCCAGGAGGCCTAGGGTCGCGCCCCTTGGAGAATACGAGAGTATTTTTAAGAAAAACCCATAGTTTTAGTATGTTGCCTACGAAATGCCTGAGGCGCTTTTCCTGGACGTGACGCTTACGTCGCGTTTCGGCGGGGGATGGCTGGCGAAGCGTCTGCACCGATTTGCCCGGCGGCGTTTTGCAGGCCATCGGGATTTCCAGGGACGCGATGCGAAGCCGTTGCCGGGCACGAGCTGAAACACCGCCTGGGCGGCCGGGGGGAGCTGTCCCCGGCCCCTTGGCCGAGAGAGAAGGGGAGCCATGGAGCATGCAGGATGCCGCGCGCGACTGGCCGTGGTCGACGACGAAGCCACGGTCCGCAAGCGCCTGACCGAGGCCTTTGTCCGGAGCGGCTACGCGGTGGAAACGTTTGCCGAAGCCGAAGCGTTTTTGGAGCGCGCGGCAAAGGCGCCCTTTGACGCCGTGCTGCTGGACGTCCGCTTGCCGGGCATCGACGGCCTGGAGGCGCTGGGGCGTCTCAAAAAACAGGGGGCGGACACCGAGGTGATCCTGGTCACCGGCCACGGCGGCCTGGAGACGGCCATCGAGGCCATCAAGGCCGGGGCCTACCATTTCGTGACCAAACCGGCCAAGCTGGCGGAAATCCGCAATCTGGTGAAAGGGGCCTGCGAAAAGGTGGCGATCGGCCGCGAGAACCGGCGGCTGCGCCAGGCCTTGCGGGAGGAAACCGGGCTCGAATCCATGATCGGGGCCAGTTCGGCCATGCGGGAGGTCTTCGAACTCATCCGCAAGATCGCGCCGGTGGGCTGCAACGTGCTGGTGCAGGGCGCCAGCGGCACGGGCAAGGCCCTGGTGGCCCGAGCCATTCACCGCTTGTCGCCGCGCCGGGACCAGGCTTTCGTGTCCTTTAATTGCGGCGGATTCACCGAGGAACTGATTTCCAGCGAACTGTTCGGCTACGAAAAAGGGGCCTTCACCGGGGCCGCCGCCACCCGGTTGGGGCTTTTGGAATCCGCCGCCGGGGGCACGGTCTTTCTGGATGAAATCGGCGAAATGCCGCCGGCCATGCAGGTCCGGCTCCTGCACGTCATCCAGGAACGCCAGATTCTGCGGGTGGGCGGCACCCGGCCCATCGACCTGGACATTCGGATCATCGCGGCCACCAATCGCGACCTCAAACAGGAAGTGGCCAAGGGCCTTTTCCGGGAAGACCTCTACTACCGCCTCAACGTGGTCGGCATCCAGCTGCCGCGACTGGCCGAGCGCCAGGAGGACATCCCGCTGCTGGCCCGCCACTTCCTGGACAAGTACAGCCTGCTCTTTCACAAGGCCGTGCGCGAGATCGGTCCCCGGGCCATGCAGATTCTCATGGGCTACGGCTTTCCGGGCAACGTGCGCGAACTGGAAAACATCGTGGAGCGGGCCGTGGCCCTGTGCGACGCCGAGACCCTGTCCATGGCCGACCTGCCCCGCGACCTCCAGCAGATGGATTTCGCCTCGGTGGAGGGCGAGCGGCTGGAGAGCCTGGAGGAGATGGAGCGCCGCCATATCGCCCGGGTGCTGGAACGCACCGGCCGCAACAAGGGGCTGGCCGCCCAGATCCTGGCGATTCCGCGCACCACGCTGTGGCGCAAGCTCAAGCAGTTCGAGCTTGAGTGATCGGGCGTCGTTCCAGAATGAAACACGCCGCTGGCGGCCGAAGGCGGGGTGGGACGTGCCTTGGCCCTGCAGTCCTGCATTTTGCAAATCATCCCGGCGGATAGCGGCAATATCCGCAAGGGGCTGCCCGGCGGCGGCGCTGGCACGCATCTTGTTCTCTGCACGGCATGCGCGACATTTCCCTTCCCCACGACAGCCCGGGCGCGGGCGAGTCCCTGGCCGGCCTGCCCCAATGGTTCACCGAGCGGGAAGTCATTCCCCTGGACGACAATCTGGCCCTGGTCGTCTGCCATGAGGCCATGCGGGCCGTGGCGGCCTTGTGCCGGTCCGCGGCCGAGCAGGCCGCGCCGGTGCTGCTGACCGGCGAAACCGGGGTGGGCAAGAGCCTGCTTGCCCGCTTCATCCACGCCAGCCGCGATCCCTACGCGCCGTTTATCTCCCGCATGACGGCGGGGCTGGAGGCGGCGGTGTTGGAAAAATGGATTTTCGGCGGGCCAGACCGCCCCCTGGCCGGATCGGCGATGGTCGACGAGGCGCGGGGGGGCATGCTGGTGCTGGAGGAGATGGGCGATTTGCCCGTGCGGATACAACAACACCTGCTTGATTCCTGGGGCGACCAGGGGCGCGGCGAAAGCCAGGGCGGCCCGGCGCAATGGGTCTGCAC
Source organism: Solidesulfovibrio magneticus str. Maddingley MBC34 (assembly GCA_000307955.1). Taxonomy (GTDB): domain Bacteria; phylum Desulfobacterota; class Desulfovibrionia; order Desulfovibrionales; family Desulfovibrionaceae; genus Solidesulfovibrio; species Solidesulfovibrio magneticus_A. The sequence goes on from ALAO01000114.1 coordinate 15,119, forward strand.
CACCAACCTGGCTCCCCGGGCGCTTGCTTCGCCCAGGCGCATGCTGCCGGAGTTCCTGGAACGGCTCGTGCGCATCCACATCCCGCCGCTCCGGGACCGCAAACGGGATATTCCGGCCCTGGCGGCCTATTTCTCGTGGCTGGCGACGGCCCAGGAACCCTCGCGGGGAAGCCTCGACAGCCTGGCGAACCGCCTTGCCCGCCACGCCTTTCCAGGCAACGTGCGGGAGCTGGAATCCCTGGTGCGCTTAAACGCCCGGCAGGACCGGCCGCCTGCCCGCCGGGCCGCGCGGCCAGGGATTTTGGCGAGAACGATCAGGCCTTCGGTCCAGGCGGACGCCTCGGCCGGGGAGGAGTCCTCGCCGTCGCCGTGAGTGTCGTTTCTGGTCTTGTGTCCGGCGGCCGGATTGGCCGCCGGGCCGGGCGTCGGCCCGATCGGTCAGGCGTGGCCCCGAGCCCGAGGCCGGGGGACAAGCCCCCGGGTGCGGGCCGCTTCCCTGGCTCCCGGTCCGGTTTCCCACTCGATCCGCCTAGCCCTTGGGCGTGGCGACGCCGCCGGCCTGGGCGAGTTCCGTGAGCGCGATGTCGAGCATGGCCGGCAGCCGGTCGGCGACCACGTCGGTGAGTTCGATGCTCATGTTCTTGAAATCGTAGGGTTCCATGCCGATGACCACGGTGTCGGGGCGTTTGCCGACGAGTTCGCAGTAGATGAGGGTGTCGACAAGGTCGGACTGGTGCATGGAGTCCTTGAAGGCCAGGGATTTGCGCAGGTCGTCGCCGGTGAACCGGTAGATGGTGCCGGGCTGGTCGCCGCCAAGAACGGCGTCGAGGACGATGCAGTAGTCGCTGTCCATGAGCGGCTGCATGAGCCGCATGCCGAGATTGCCGCCGTCCATGAGGGTGACGTTGTCGGAGAAGTCGTAGGTTTCCAGCAGGCGTTCCACGGCGCGCACGCCGACGCCTTCGTCGGCGTAGAGGATGTTGCCGACGCCGAGGATGAGGATTTTGCGGCTGGGGTCGGGCATGGGTGCTCCTTGAAAAAGGGAGAACCCGGCCGGGGCCGGGTTCTCCAAGGATAGGCTTGGGGTTGCGGGTTAGACAACCTTGAACTTGAGGATTTCGTTGGTCTCGGGCTCGATGACGTGCACGCCGCAGGCGATGCAGGGATCGAAGGCATGGACCGTGCGCAGGATTTCGACGGGGCGCTTGGGATCGGCGATGGGGGTGCCGATGAGCGCTTCTTCGACCGGGCTCTTGTCGCCCTGGGCGCCGCGGGGGCCGAGGTTCCAGGTGGAGGGCACGACAAGCTGGAAGTTGTCGATCTTCTTGCCCTTGACGCGAATCCAGTGGGAGAGCGCGCCGCGCGGAGCGTCGACGAGGCCCACGCCCTTGGACTCCTCGGGCATTTCCCACTTGGCGCACAAGGTGTTGTCCTTGGCGGAGCTGTCGGCGAACTCCTTGATCCATTTTTCCATGTTGGCGGCGACGATGGCGGTCTCGATGCCGCGGGCGGCGGTGCGGCCCAGCGTCGAGTGCAGGGCCGTGGCCGGCACGGAGAGCTTGCCGAGGACCATGTCCACGACCTTCTTGAAGTCGGGCTGTCCCTTGGCGTAGGCGATGAAGGTGCGGGCCAGCGGACCGACTTCCATGGCCTTGCCCTTGTAGCGGGGGGCCTTCATCCAGGAGTAGTGGTCCTTGTCGTCGAGCTTGGTGTATTTGGGATCGGTGACGCCGTCGTAGGGATGCAGGCCGTCGGCGCCGGGCTTGTACCAGGAGTACTTGACGTCTTCGTAGATGGCGCCGAGGTCGACCTTGTCCACCTTGCCGAGGTCGCGGTTCATGATGACGCCGGCCGGGAAGTACGCGGACTCCATGTGCTTCTCGGGCGTGCTTTCGTCGGTGGCGAACTCGCCGAAGCCCATGTAGTTGGTGCAGCCGCCGATGCCGCCCCAATCCTTGTAGAAGCCGGCCACGGCCAGCAGATCGGGAATGTAGACGTCATTGACGAACTTGCAGACTTCCTGGGTAAGCGACAGGTAGTTGGCCAGGGCTTCCTTGGACATGGCGTTGTAGTTGGAGCAACCGCCCACGACCGTGAACTGGGTATGGGGGTTCTTGCCGCCGAGGATGGCCATGGCGCTGGCCGCCTTGACCTGCATGTGCAGGGCTTCCAGGTAGTGGGCGGTGGCGATGAGGTCGACTTCGGGCGGCAGGTAGTAGGCTTTGTGGCCGCCGAGGAAGTAGGCGTTGGTGAAGATGCCGAGCTGGCCGGTTTCCACGAAGGCCTTCAGTTTGTCCTGAACGGCCTTGAGGCTTTCGGCGGAGTTGCCGGGGCGGGCCGGGGCGATGGTTTCGGCCAGCTTGGCGGCCTTGACCGGATCGGCTTTAAGGGCGTTGGTCACGTCCACCCAGTCCAGGGCGTGGAGGTGATAGAAGTGGACCAGGTGGTCATGGAGGTACTGGGAGGCCATGACCAGGTTGCGCATCATGCGGGCGTTGGCCGGGATGTTGACCTTGACGGCGTCGTCGACGCAGCGGGTCGAGGCCAGGCCGTGCACGTAGGTGCACACGCCGCAGGCGCGCTGGGTGAAGTGCTGGGCGTCGCGGGGATCGCGGCCCTTGAGGATGATTTCCAGGCCGCGGAAGAGCTGCGAGGAGCTCCAAGCGTCTTTCACTTTGCCGTTTTCCACTTCGACCATGATCCGCAGGTGACCTTCGATGCGGGTGATGGGATCGACCACAAGGGGGCCGGTGAAGGTCGATTGCGGCGTGGGTTTGCTCTCAGCCATATGCTTCCTCCGTCACGAAAACGTTCGGTGCTGGTGTGATGTCCGGTAGGCCCTTTGCCGAGGCGGGGATTAGCCCTGCTCGTAGAAGGGGGTCATGGTGTCCCAGAAGTCCGGCTCGCTGCAGCCGATGCAGGGGTGGCCGGCCTTGACGGGCCAGTTGACCTGGTTGAACAGAACCTTGGGGCAGTTGTTGTAGGTGACCGGACCCTTGCAGCCGAGTTCGTAGAGGCAGTAGCCCTTTTTCGCTTCCTCGGAATCGAAGGAGGGGGCGAATTCGGAGGCCTCGAAGTGCTTGAGGCGTTCACAGTTGTCGTGGACGAGCTCGCCGTAGAAGATCTTCGGGCGGCCGTTGGAGTCGAGTTCGGGGATGCCCTTTTCCAGGACATGGACCACGGCGCCGATGAAATTGATGGGGTTGGGCGGGCAGCCGGCGATGTTGATGGTGGCGATGCCGGTGGCTTCGGTGACGCTGATGGCCTGGCTCGGGTTGGGCTTGGCTTTCTGGATGCCGCCGTAGCACGAGCAGGTGCCGATGCAGATGACGCCCTTGGCTTTGGGGGCCAGTTTCTTGGTGGTGGCGAGCATGGGATGGCCGGAAACCATGCCCCAGTTGCCGCCGTCGATGGTGGGCAAGCCGCCCTCGACCACGAGATAGAAGCCGTCGGGGGATTCCACGGCCTTGTGCAGCGCGTCCTCGGCGGCGTCGCCGGCGGCGGCCATGATGGTCTCCTGGTAATCCAGGGAGATGGTGTCGAGGATCAGCGAATCAATGAACGGTTTGATGGTGCGCAGCGCCGCTTCGGTGCAACCGGTGCACTCGGCGTTGTGCAGCCATACGACGGACGGCCGACGTTTGGCCGTCAGCGCCTGGGCGACCTTGGGCGCGAACGCCGGTCCCATGCCCATGGCCGCGGCCACGGCGGCGCAGAATTTCATGAAGTCGCGGCGGGAGACGCCGTTTCGCTCAAGCCGTTTTTCCGCATCATCCCTGCCAAGACCCACGGAAAAGTTCATAAACGTCCTCCTTGGTTTTACGAAGGGTCACGACCCCGACGTCTGATGGAGGCGTCCAGGCCGTGTTGCATCGTTCCCTCGCTGCGGCGCCTGCCGGGCGCGGCGGTCAGGCCGCGCCGTCCGGACTGGCGGCATATGCCTATGCCGCTGCCTAGTTAGTGTTCCCTTTGGCAGTTCATCACGAAATGGTTGTGACGTCAATGGGGAATGCTAAATTTTTCACGTGATTCAGCGGTGTTACGAGCAAAGGGCGTCGGAAGAACTTCTGGATATGAAGTTGCGCGGCAAGGTTCCTTGGGTGTTACTGTTTTAAAAAAAATATACTGGCAACCGCTCAGCGCACGGCTCGTACAAGGCCGCGAATGTCGGCCAGGGGCAGGTTTTCGCCGCGCGCCAGCCGGGCCAGCAGGATCAGCTCCGGCCGGTACTCGAAGTGCATGAGGTCGAACTCCGACCACTTGCCGCCCCAGATGAAACCCTCGGCCTCGAAGGCGGCGACGATGGCGGCCGGGAAGGCCTGGCGCGTGGCCAGCATGTTCGTGCCGCGCGGCAGGTTGCGCCAATAGGGGTTGCCCTTGGGGCTGACGTCCACGGCGGCGGCAAAGGAATGCACGGACAGCCGGCGCGTGCCGGCGATGACCCGCCAGACCACGCCGCCGGAAGCCGGAAGCAGGTAGCGGCGCAGGGACGGATCGGCGGCCACGAGCTGGCCGAGCCTGGCCGTGGCCCGGGCAAAGGCGTCGGCCGCGCCATAGCGCGTGTTAAAGGCCATGGTCTGGCCCAGGAAGGCAACGGGCCGGCAATTGGCCGTCACCTGCTGCTTGTCGTGGCCGTAAAGCGCCAGGAACAGGGGCTCGACGCGACGCCGGCCCGGGGAAAAGCCCAGGGGCGGCTCGGCCGTGACCGGCCCCAGGGGGTAGGGTTCGGCTAGCATGTCCTTGATGTCGGGATGATCGAGCAATTCCTCGGGCGACTTGGCCCGGCCGTCGTCATAGGGCAACCGCGTGCCGTCGTTGAGCACGACGGCGGCCCGGCCGGCTCCATCGACCTCGATGGCGGTCATCAGGCCCGGATAAGCGGTGGCCATGACGGCCAGATCGCGGGAAGCCTTGGCGGACAGGGTCTGGGCCGTGGCCGGGGCGGCCAGGGCGACGAGCAACAGCACGGCGAGGCGGAAGGCGCGCGAAAAGCGGGTGGGCATGGCGGGTATCCTCATGTTTGCAGCAGGCATACGGCGGCCCGGCGGGGAAGTGAAGTCCAAAACGTCGGGGCGGACGGTCAGGCCGCCAAGGCGGCGCTGCGGGCAGGGCGGGGTCAGGGAGAAGGCAAGACCAAGGGCCGGCGGCCGGCGGTTCGGCGGCATCGGCCAGGGAACGGACGCAAGGGGCAGGGGCAGGATGGGCGCGGCAAGGGCCTGCGGTCCACGGCAACCGGGCAGCATAGCCCCAAAGGGCGGCCGCCGGCAGCGGTCAGCCGGCTTTCTTGCGGCAAAAAAGCGACAGCAGCCAGCGGACCCGGGCGCAGACCGGGGCTTCGGCGGCCAGGGCCGCCTCGGGGCAATCGAGCAGCTCGGGGCGCAGGCGCAGCACCGAGCGCACGGCCAGCTCGGCCCCGTAGCCGGTCAGCGCGGCGCACTGGGTCATGTGGGCGCTGGGATCGTTTTTCACATGCTTGGTCAACACCCGGCAGCACGACGACTTGTGGCGTTCGGTGAAGGCCTGATGGACGGCGGCGGATTCCAGGCGCACGCCGGCCCGGGAGGCGGCGTGGTCGCCCCGGGCGCACAGCAGGCCAATGGCGGCGCAGGCTCCGGCCACGGCCCCGCACAGGCAACCCTGGTCGCCCAGGCCGGCGGTGAGGCCGGCGGCCATGCCCACGGCCTGGTCCTCGCTTATGGGCGAGCCGAAGGTTTCATTGACGGCCACCAGGATGGCCTCGGCGCACAGAAGCTTGCGGTGGGTGAAGAGCTTGGACGCCTTGTCGGCCACGGTCAGGGCCAGGGCGTCGATGCGGACGGTGTCGGAAAACGGCGCGTTCATGATTTTTACTACCGCTTGCTGGCGGCATCGACAAGCCAGGGGCTGGTCGGCCGAAGGAGAGGGCGTGTCCGCCGCCGGTTTGCCGGGGTTTCCGAATGGCCGCAAGGAGAAAAACCCTCGGAACATCCCCTGGCCAGGGGGACCGGGGGGGATGATCCCCCCCGGTGGGGCGCGGGGCAAAGCCCCGCACTATCGTCCCCTACTTCACGGCTTCGACGGGGTAGGCCGCGCCCTTCCAGGCGAAGATGCCGCCGGGGTAGCGCACGACGTTTTTATAGCCGAGCTTTTCGGCCCAGACCGCGCCGTTGTGGCTGCGGGTGCATTTGACGAAGCCGCAGTAGACCACGATGGTCTTGTTCTTGTCCGGGCCGAGCAGCTTTTCGTAGTCAGCCTCGGTCTTGCCGCCGGTCTCCTTGGCGTCCCAGGTGGCCATGTCCGGGATGGGGAAGACGAAGTTCACCGCGCCGGGGACGTGTTCCTTCTTGAAGCTGTCCTCGAAGGGCATGGTGTCCACGATGACCATGGGCTTTTTCTCGTCGATCCACTTCTTGAGTTCCTCAGTGGTCACCAGGCCGTAACCGGCTTTCTGGGTGTCGCGCACGAGTTTGACGGCTTCTTTTTCCTTGGCGGCTTCGTCCTCGAATTTGTCGGCAAGAGCGGGGGCGGCCAGGGCCAGGACGGCGGCCAGGGCCAGGATCAGTTTGCAGGCGCGCATGAAGACTCCTTGGGGGTTGCGGGTTGGCGAAAGAGGCGGGCGGTCGCGGCCGGCCCGCCAGGCAAGGCAGTAGGCGACCCCGGCCAGCATCAGGAGGTCGCGCCAAAGTGTCGGCCACAGGCCGTGGTACACTTCGCCCTCGACGTCGCCCGGGCCGTAGCAGCCGCAGTCGATGTCCAGGCCCTGACGGATGGCGTTGACCACGACGCCGACAAAGAGCACCAGCAGTCCGCCGATGACGGCCAGGCCGCCGGGGAGGTCAAACAGCAGCAGCAGCCCGCCGACGATTTCCAACACCGGCATGGCGGCGGCCACGGGTTTGACGAGGTCGGTGGGCAGGACGGCGAAGGCCTTGATGGTCAGGACAAAGGACCGCTGGTCGGCCAGCTTGAGCGCGCCGGCCACGATGAAGGCCACGGCCAGGGCGGCGCGCACGGCCCGGTATGTCCAGGGCGAGGCAAGAAGAGCGGCAATATGTCGCATGTCGGGCAACCGTCGGGGAAAAGTGATTCCAACGGCCTACCATGCCTCGGCGGCAGCGACAAATATGGAAGTTCGATACGTTTGTCGGCGATGCATCGGCAAACGTGATGCGTTTGGCCGGAAACTGTGAGTTATAAACAAGATCGGCCGATCTTGTGGACCGGCCGATCTTGCGAGGCGCGTATTCGCGCGGATGAGCGCTTGTATTGTCGGTCTGGCCGTCGCACTGTCCAGACGACCCAGCCCCCTTTAACCCTTTCTTCATTTGGGGGTCCGGGGGCCTCAGGCCCCCGGCCACCGGAGGCTCTCTTCCCTCTTCTCGCATCCTCTCTACTGCGCCGGCGGCGTGACGACTTCGATTTCCTCGCCTTTTTGTTCCGGCTTGGGTGCGTCTTTCTTGACCGGGATGCGCAGCACCGTGCCCGGGCGGATGTTGTCGGGCTCGATGTCGGGGTTGGCGGCGATGACGTCGCGGGTGCGCGCGCCGTGGGCGTTGGCCACCTTGGACAGGATTTCGCCTTCCTTGACGGTATATTCGATATATTGTCCCGGCGGCAGCGGAGCGGCAGGCTTCTTGGAGGGCTTGTCGCCGCCTTTGCCCGGCAGCTTGATGGTGGCGTCGGCCTTGAGGTTTTTGTCGGTCAGGCCCGGGTTGGCGGCTTCGATGGCGGCGATGGTCGTGCCCTGGGTTTTGGCGATGCGTTCCAGGCTGTCGCCTTTCTTGACGCGGTAGCCGCCTTCGCCCGAGGCCGGGGCGGCGGCCTCGGCCGGGGCCTTGGCGGTCTGGCCCAGGCTGGGTTGGGTTTTGGCCGAGGCTTCGGTCAGGGGGGCGTAGAAATAGAACACGCGCCCGGCGTTGCCGCCAAGGTCATGGCGGTGGCCGATAAACACCGCGCCGGGCCAGTTCCAGGTGGAGACCACGTAAGGATGGCCTGTGGCATCGGTCTTGCGCCGGGTGGCGTCGGGCGGGCCGTATTTGGCGACCAGACCCTTTTCCAGGGCTTCGGAGGCCCCGGGGGCGTCGTAGCCGATCTCGGCGTGGTAGAACTGGTTCTTGAAAAAGGAATAGGTGACGTTTTTAAGCGGCATGCCGCCGAGTTCTTTTTTCTCGCCGGCCCGTTCGCCGTGGACGATGTCGCCGTCGCGGTCGATGGGCTTGAGGTCGGGCAGGGACGACGTCGGCGCGCCCCAGGCGACGCCTCGGAAATCGGTGGGTTTCTTGTCGGCGTCGGCGGCCAGGGCCGGGCCGGCGGCCAGGGCAAGGGACAGGGCAAGGGTCAGGGCGGCAAGGCGTCGCATGGGCATGTGACTATGGTCCTCCGTGTTGTGCGGCCCCAGTCTACGCCAGGGCGGCATGTCAGTACAGCACTTGGGAGGCGGTGGCGTCGGGGCGGTGGAAGTAGAATTCCACCCGGCGGTTGGCGGCGGCGGCCTCGGGGGAGGTTTCGGGCACCAGCGGCCGGGAATCGCCGTAGGCCACGGCCCGGACGCGGCTGGCCTGGATGCCGCCGCTGGCGATGACGGCCCGGGCGGCGGCGGCGGCCCGGGCGCCGGAGAGTTCCCAGTTGGAGGCGAAATGCCCCTTGGCCGCTTCGGCGGCGTCGGCGTGGCCTCGGATGATGAGGAAGACGTTGTAGGTCTTCATGACGTCCACCACCTCGGCCATGAGTTTTTTGGCCTGCTCGGTGAGTTCGGCCGAGCCGGGGGCAAAAAGCATCCCGTTTTGCAGGCGCAGCAGCACGCCCACGTCGTCGGAGCTGATGCCGCTGCTGTTTTTGAGAAACGGGTCCTCGGTGATGATCTTTTTGAAGCGCACGGCGATGGCGTAGCGCATGGCGTCGTCGCGATTGAGCGCCGCGGCGCGTTGGCGCTCCATGGCGTCGGGGGAGAAAAGCGCGCCTTGGGCCGGCTTGGGCTCGTCCTTGAAATACTGTTCAAGCTGCTTGAGCGTAGCCGGCGGCACCATGTTGATGATCCACATGAGCAGGAAAAAGGCCATCATGGCCGTGACGAAGTCGGCGTAGGCCACTTTCCAGCTCGATCCATGGGCCTTGGGGAAGCCCGGGAGCTTGGGCGGCTTTCGGGGCGAAGATTTTGGGACGGCGGCCATGCGCTAACCCTTGAGCTGGCCTTCGAGGTCGGCGAAGTCCGGGCGCAGGGCCTCGGGGATGGCCCGGCGGCCGTATTCCACGGCGATAAGCGGCGTGGCTCCCCGGGCCGCGCCGGCGATGACCGCCCGGATGACCGAGAAATAGGTCTGGCGCTCCATGGCCTGGTTTTCCAGGTTGCCGGCCAGGGGGCCGACAAAGCCGTAGCACAACAGCACGCCGAGGAAGGTGCCGACCAGTGCCGCGCCGATGCTGTGGCCGAGCACTTCCGGCGGTTGGCTGATCTTGCCCATGGTGAGCACCACGCCAAGGACGGCGGCCACGATGCCAAGGCCCGGCAGGGATTCGGCCGCCTTGCCGAGGTTGTGGGCGGGGCTCGATGCCTGCTGGTGGATGGCGGCCATGTCGAGATCCATGAGCTGTTCGAGCTCCTGGGCGTCGCCGCTGACCAGATAGACGCGCATGGTGTCGCAGATAAAGGCCAACGCGGCCTTGTCCTTGGACAGCAGCGCGGCCTTGGCGAAAATGGGGCTGGTTTCCGGGTGTTCGATGTCGCCCTCGATGCTCATGAGGCCTTCGCGGCGGATCTTGCCCAAAAGCCGGGCCAGGCAGGCGAGGGCTTCGAGGTAGTGGGTCCGGCCGATGTGGGCCGGGAACAGGGCCTTGGGCAGGCCTTTTACGATGAGCGTAAAGGAGTTGCGGGTCGAGCCCACCAGCATGGCCCCAAGGGCCGCGCCGATGATGATGACCCACTCGGCGGGCTGCACCAGAACGCCAAACACGCCGCCTTCCATCAAATAGCCCAGGCATACCGAGGCGACGACGACCAGCAGGCCGACCATGACGATCATAGGGGAGCGTCCTTTGGGACAATCGGCGCGTCGGCCGAAAGCGCAGGCTCCTCCAGGAGCCGGTCGAGGTGGAGTCCCGGTCCGGCCGCCGGGGCGGGCCGGGCGGCGGTCCGGGCCAGGGCGTCGAGCCAGGCGGCCAGATCCGGGGAGCCGAAGCGGCTGACGTCGAAAAAGTCGATGGCCTTGTCAAAAGGGCAGCCGCGTCCCTGGCGCGTCAGGCGCAGGCCGGCGGCAAGGACGCCGGGCGCGGGCTGAAGCCTGGCCACGACGGCGTGGTAGAAAAGGGAGAGGAGTGGACCCTCGGCCTCGGGGCGGCATTCGCGAAGGGTCAGGTAGACGAGCCAGGCCGGCGCGGCGTCCAGGGCGTCCAGGGCGGTTTGCGGCGCGGCCAGTTCGACTCCCAGGCCAATGGAAGAGGCGTCCAGCAGCGTCAACCGGCAGCCCTCGCGCCGGGTGGCGGCCGGGCGGCCCAGGGCGGCCACGGACAGCCGGGCCGGGGCCGGGCTGGCCGCCGGCCATAGGGCAAAGGCGGCCAGGGCGTCGCCCGGCGGGCGTACCCGCAACTCGGCCCGTCGCTCCACTGCGTCCATGGCGTCCTCCCGTGCTGGGGCTTTCTTGCCGTCACCTTCCGGGAAAGTCAAAAGCCGCGCCCTTTGACTTTCCCGCCCGGGCTGGTAGGAGACTGGGCACGAGGCTTTCATGAGCGAATACATCGAACATTCCCCGTCGGGAACCAGCGTCGGCCGGGTGGAAAAGCGATTTTTGACGGTCGCCGAGGCCGACAGGCCGCTTACGGTCGAGTCCGGGCGCGCTCTTGGCCCGGTGGTCCTGGCCTACGAGACCTATGGCCAGCTCAGCGAACGGGCTGACAACGCCGTGCTCGTGCTCCATGCGCTCACCGGCGATTCCCACGCCGCCGGCTACTACGAGCCCGGCGATTCCAAGCCCGGCTGGTGGGACCTCATGATCGGCCCGGGCAAGCCCATCGACACCGACCGCTACTACGTCATCTGCTCCAACGTCGTCGGCGGCTGCATGGGCTCCACGGGGCCTTCCTCGACCGATCCGGCCACGGGCAAACCCTATGGCCTGACCTTTCCGGTCATCACCGTCGGCGACATGGTGCAGGCGCAAAAGCGGCTGGTCGAGCATCTGGGCGTGAGCAAGCTTTTGAGCGTGGTCGGCGGCTCCATGGGCGGGATGCAGGCGCTGGAATGGTCGGTGCGCTACCCGGACATGGTGCGCACGGCCGTGCCCTTGGCCACCACCACCAAGCACTCGGCCCTGGCCATCGCCTTTAACGAGGTGGCCCGGCAGGCCATCATGGCCGACCCCAACTGGAACGGCGGCAACTACTACGACGGCGTGCCGCCGGCCCACGGCCTGGCCGTGGGGCGTATGATCGGCCATATCACCTATCTTTCCGACGAAGCCATGCGCCAGAAGTTCGACCGCCGGCTCCAGGACCGCTGCGAGAATTCCTTTGTCCTGGAGGAGCCGGATTTCCAGGTGGAATCCTACCTGCGCTACCAGGGCCAGAAGTTCGTGGACCGCTTCGACGCCAATTCCTTTCTCTACATCACCAAGGCGGCGGATTATTTCAATCTGGAGGCCAGCCACGGCTGCGGCTCGGCCGTGGCCGCCTTCGCCAAGGCCCAATGCCGCTATCTGGTGGCCTCGTTTTCCTCGGACTGGCTCTATCCCACCTACCAATCCCGGGCCATGGTCCAGGCCATGAAGAAAAACGGCCTGGATGTGAGCTTCGTGGAGCTGGAGGCCAAGTGGGGGCACGACGCCTTCTTGCTGCCCAACGCCCGCCTTTCGGGCATGATCGCCCGTTTCCTGGACCGGGCTTTGGTCGACGCCGCCAAGGAGGACGCCCGTGCGCTATGACCTGTCCATCATCGCCTCCTGGATCGAGCCCGGCTCGACCGTCCTGGATCTCGGCTGCGGCTCGGGGGATCTGCTCCATATCCTGTCGGTGGACAAGGGCGTGCGCGGCACGGGCATCGAGCGGGAAGAGGGCAAGGTCAGCCAGGGCATCGAAAAGGGGCTTTCCGTCCTGCACGGGGACATCAACGAGGAAGTGGCCGACTATCCCGACGGCCATTTCGACTACGTGATTCTCTCCCAGACCTTGCAGCAGGTCTACGAGCCGGCCCGGCTCATCCGCGAGATGCTGCGGGTGGGCAAGCGCGGCATCGTGAGCTTTCCCAATTTCGCCTATTACCGCATCCGGGGGCAGCTGCTGTTTCGCGGCCGGGCCCCGGTGTCCCGGGAGTTGCCCTACGAGTGGTACGACACGCCCAACATTCGCGTCATCACCATCCGGGATTTCCGGCGTTTTTGCCGCAAGGAGGGCTTCGCCATCGAGGGCGAGACGGCGGTGAGCACGCCGCATCACCATGAAAAGGGCGCGGTGGTGACGTTTTTGCCGAACCTGCTGGCCACCTACGGCATGTTCCTGCTGTCCCGGCGGGGGGCGTAGGGCTGGAGTCTGGCTGGAATTCCGACGGCAGGCGGGGGCAAAATCCGTTGCCGCGCCGCTTCGCCATCGGATAGGATGCGGGCATGGACGGTTTTATCCCAATGCTGGACATCCTGCCGCAGGCCCAGCGCCGGCTGTGGCCGGAACTCGACGCCACCCCCGGGCAGTTCACCCTCTACGGCGGCACGGCCCTGGCCCTGCGTCTGGGCCACCGTGTTTCGGCCGATTTCGACTTTTTTTCCAACGAACCCTTTGACCCCAGAATGCTCGTCCGGGACGTGCCGTATCTGCAAGACGCCGAGCAGGTTCAGGTCGCGGCCAACACCCTGACCTGCCGGGCGGATCGCGGCGGGCCGGTGCTGATTTCGTTTTTTGGCGCACTTGGTCTCGGACAGGTCGCGCCAAGGCAGCAGGCCCTGGGAAGCAAGGTCTGGGCCGCTTCCCTGGCGGACATCGCCGGGACAAAGGTCGCGGTGGTGCAGCAACGGGCCGAGGCCAAGGACTACCGTGACATCGACGCCTTGCTGGGCCATGGACTTGACTTGGCCACGGCCCTGGCCGCCGGCCGGGTCGTGTACGGCACAAGCTTCAATCCCCTGATTTCGCTTAAGGCGCTCAGCTATTTCGACGATGTGCCGACCGTGCCGGAGGACGTGCGCGAGCGTCTGCGCGCCGCCGTGGCCGGCGTGGACCCTGGTCGGCTACCGGTGCTCACGCCCTTCAAGCCAAGGCCCGGACCCGAGTCGGAGTCCCGCCCATGAAACCGCTGCCCGAAACCCCGGAATTACTGGAGGTGGCCCGGCGCGTGGTCTGGTTCAAAGAGCCGGCCGAGGCCCTGGCCGATCCCGTGCATTTCCTGGCCCACGTCATGACCTATGGCGGCATTGAGGATTTGCGCCGCCTGGAAGGGCTGGTCGGGCCACGAGAATACCGTGAGGCGCTGGATAACGCTCCGCCGGGCATTTTTGACGCCCGCTCCTGGGCCTATTGGCATTTGCGCTACGGGCATCGGCCCGCGCCGCCCCTGCCGACCCGGGCCGGGCGGTTTCTCGCCGAACCGGCCGCGTCCGCAGCCGGTTGCGCCCCGGACGGCGCGTCGGTTCCGACAGGGACGGCGTCAGGCGCGTAACGCGACTGGACGACGGCGGGTCGTGCCTTGTCGGCTTTGCCGCAGGCCAGGAGACGGAATAAGCCCCAGCGTCGCGGCAAAGATCCGCGCCGCTGCCGGTAACGCACGCCGCATACGACGCAAAACGCGCCCGCCGTCTCCTGACGGCGGGCGCGTTCGTCTTTTGGGCGGGTGAGGCGGGCTTATTCTTCGAACTGGTTCCAGGGCGTGACGCAGACCGGCTCGTAGCCCCGCTCCCGGGCGGCGGCGTCGAGATAGGCCAGGGCCGGTCCCAGGCTGTCGGGATCAAAGGCCAGATCGCTGTCCACCCGGTTGGTCACCACGAAATAGCGGCGGCAGGTGTGGCAGGCATGGATGCGCTCGCGCACCCGGCCCTCGGGCATGAAGAGTTCGAGCTTTTCGTGGTCGGTCTCGCCGCAGGTCGGGCAGGTGAGCCGGGGGAAGCGCCACAGGTGGCCGCACAGCGAGCAGTGGAGCATGAGCCGTCCGGCCTTGGCGATGAGAAATTCCGACGGTTCGGCCTGTTCCTTGAGCAGGCCGAGGTCCGGGGCCGAGCCGCACACCGGGCAGTGGCTCTTGCGCCATAGCTCGTCGTCGGCCAGGGCGGCGATGCGCGAGGCCTCGGCCCGCAGCACCGTGGCGATGGCTTCCTGGGTCAAGAACAGCAGTGTTTCCGGACGGATGCCCATCTCCGTGCCCAGAGCTTGGAAATCCTCTGCCGCGTCGGTGAAAAAGGCGGCGACAAGCGCCCCGGCCAGGCGCGGTCCCTGGGCCAGCAACTGGCCAAGCGCCCCGGTTTCCCGGGACAGGGCCGGAAAGATATTGCCCATGGCCGGCAGCAGCTTTTCGGCGGCGGCCAGGAAGCCCGGCACGAGCACGGCCGGATCGACATCGGCCAGGAGTGTTTCGCCGGCGGCGAAGCGGTCCGGGTCGTAGGCGACTTCGAATAGCCCCTGGGGCAGGCCGGCGGCGATTTCGCGGCGCACCCGGACCAGGGCGACGAACGGTTCGGCCAGGGCCTGGGACTCGGCCGCAGGCGGCATGTCGGGCAGATCGGGCTGGGGGACGTGGGGAATGCGCATGCGCATGCAGGCAACCTCGGGGAAAAAAGTGACAAGTGCTTGAGGATAGGCGAAAGTGATCGCCCTGAAAAGGGGGACCGGCCCGGACGCCACTGGCAGATGGCGGACGGGCCGGTCCGCGGGAACACGAACGGCGGCGTTATCCGCGAAGGCGCGACGCGGGACGGGCCATCATGGCCAGGAAGGCTTGCCTGGTCATGGGATTCATCTGTTCCCGGCGTTCGGCGAATTCATGGTACAACTTGCGCGGTTCGGTGATGAGGTAGATCACCGCGAGATAGTCTTCGTCGAGAAGCTGGGCCTCGGGGTGGGTCTTTTTCACTTTTTCCAGGGTCTGTCGGGCCAGGACCAGCATGTCGGCCCGTTCGCCGACGTTCATGGAGCCGGTGCAGCAGGTCTTGACGCAAGCGGGCTTCATGCCGGCGCGCTGGCGGTCGATGCACCAGTCGCACTTGCTGAGCATGCCGGTGGCTTCGTTGCGCACAGGGATGCCATAGGGACAGACGTCGCGCACTTGCTGGGCCTGGTCGATGGTGAGCTGCTTGGTCTTGTCGGTGTAGAGCACGGCGCCGGTGGCCTCGTCCTGGACGACGGCCCCGGGCACGTAGGCGTCGGCGGCGTCCTTGCAGGGCGGCACCAGACAATGGCGGCACTGGTCCGGGAAAAACAGCCATTTGACCTTGCCGTCGATCTTGTGCTCGCTGAAGCGCACGATTTTATAGTTGTAGGGCGTGAAGTCGGGCGGATTCTGGTGCGTGCCGCGTTGCAGCGTGGGCACTGCCCGATGCTCGTGCCATTCCTTGCAGGCCACCTGGCAACCCCGGCAGGCCGTGCAACGTGAAGTATCAATGAAAAACGCCTTGGGCATGGCGGACTCCCCTTCGTAAGTCGCGGCCGGGAGAGCAGACCCCCGGCCGCGATGCTCGTTAGCGTTGCAGTTCCGTCACCTTGTCGGCCTTGCGCACGTTGCACAGGCAGGCCTTGTACTCCGGAATGGTGGTGTTGGGATCGCCCACCGAAACCGTCAGACGGTTGGTGGCGTCGCCGCAGCCCGGAGTGGTCCAGCCGAAGCAGAACGGCATGCCGACGAGGTGGACAGTCTTGCCCTGGACGGTCAGCGGCGTCATGCGCACCGTGACCATGGCCACGGCCTCGACCTTGCCCCGCAGGCTTTCAAGCACGACCACGTCGCCGTTCTTGATGCCTTTTTCCTTGGCCAGCTCGTGGCTCATCTCCACGTAGAGCTGGGGTTCGGCTTCGAGCAGGGCCGGGGTGTTGCGGGTGTCGCCGCCGCCGCACCAGTGTTCGGTGAGGCTGTAGGTGGTGAGCACGATGGGGAAGCGCGGGTCGCCCGGCTTGGCCAGGACGTCCATGTCGCTGTCGATGATCTTGATGCAGGGGTTGTTCATCTGCTTGGAGAACGGGTTGTCCGTGACCGGGGTTTCCGCCGGCTCGTAATGCTCGGGGAACGGTCCGTCCACGCGGCCGGGGCCGTAGAGCTGGCCATGGCCCTCGGTATGCATGATGAACGGGTACTTGCCCTTGGGATCGGCCATGGGCGGCCACGGACCGTCCGGGATGTCGCCGACCCACTTCTCGCCCTCCCAGGCGATGACGGGCATGGCCGGATTGAACGGCTTGCCGTTCACGTCCACCGAGGCGCGGTTGTAGATGATGCGCCGGTTGACGGGCCAAGCCCAGGAGTAGTTCGGGTACAGGCCGATCTTGGCCTGCATGGGCGTTTGGCTATGGTCGCGCCGCTTGGCCAGGTTGCCGCCCGGGCCGTAGCAGCCGGTGTAGAGCCAGTTCATGCTGACGGTGGAGCCGTCGTCGCGCAGGAAGGCGAAGCTCGCCACCTGCTCGCCCTTTTTATAGGACTTGTCGCCGGCCGTGACGTCCTTGGCGTACCAGCCGTTGATCTTTTTCGCAATGAAGTCGGCGTCGTATTCCTTGTACCAGTCCTGATTGACGATGGGAGCCGGGAACGCGCCGCCTTCCTTCTTGTACAGGTCGATGACCCGCTTCATGATTTCGACGACCATCCACCCCATGGGCTTGGACACGCCCATGGGCTCGTAGCCCTTGTAGTGCCACATGTGCCAGCGGCCGGAGTTGGAGGTGGTGCCGTCCTTTTCGCCGCGCTGGCACGACGGCAGCAGGAAGACCTCGGTCTTGATGTTTTTGGGATCAAAGCCGGGCTGCCGCCAGAAGGCCGCCGTTTCCGTCTCGTGGGCCTCGCCGATGACGAACCAGTCGAGATGGGTCAGGGCCTTTCTGATCTTGTGGGTGTTGGGCATGGACATGGCCGGGTTGTGGCCGTAGATGAACCCGCCCTTGATCTTGTTTTTGTACATCCGGTCAAAGATGTACAAGCTGGCGTAGTCGACGTTGGGGTCGACCCTGGGCAGCCAGCCGTAGCCGAACTCGTTTTCCGGGGTGGCCGCGTCGCCGAACCAGGCCTTGAGCAGGCTGACCACGTACTTGGGCCGGTTCTGCCACCAGTTGGCGCTCTTGGGGTCTTTGGTGACCGGCGTGTTGGCCTTCTGATAATCGGCCAGGGTCGGCCAATTGGTGGTCGGCACGTTGTGGTAGCCGGGCAGGATGTGCCACAGGATGGCGTGGTCGGTGGAACCCTGGACGTTGGGCTCGCCGCGCAGCGCGTTGACGCCGCCGCCGGCCACGCCGATGTTGCCCAGGAGCAACTGGATCATGGCGGCGCAGCGAATGTTCTGCACGCCCACGGAATGCTGGGTCCAGCCCAGGGCGTACATCATGGTGCCGGCCTTGTCGGGCTTGCCGGTGGCCGAGTAGGTCTCGTAAACCTTGAGCAGGTTTTCCTTGGACACGCCGGTGATGGCCGAAACCTTGCTCAGATCGTAGCGATCGTAGTGCTTTTTGAGCAGCTGGAAGACGCTTCGGGGATCGGACAGGGTCTTGTCCCGTTTGGGAACGCCCTGTTCGTCCATGGCGAAGGCCCATTTCTTCTGGTCATAACGCTTGGTGGCCGGATCGAAGCCGGAGAACACGCCGTCATTGAAGGCGAATCCGTCGCCCACGATGAAGGCCGCGTTGGTGTACTCCACCACGTAGTCTTTGTGGAACTTGTTGTTCTCTAGGATGTACTTGATCATGCCGCCGAGGAAGGCGATGTCCGTGCCGGAGCGAAGGGGCACATGGAAATCGCTGCGAGCGGAAGTACGGGAGAATTTCGGGTCAACATGGATCACCGGCGCGCCGGCGTCCTTGGCCTTGAGCACCCACTTGAACGAAATGGGATGGTGCTCGGCGGCATTGCTGCCCATGATCAGAATAGCATTGGCGTTCTTGATGTCGATCCAATGCTGGGTCATCGCGCCGCGTCCGAACGACTCTGCCAGAGCCGGTACAGTGGGCGAGTGTCAGATACGGGCCTGATGGTCGAAATGGACGACCCCCAGGCCTCGAAGCATTTGGTGGGTGACGGCGCATTCCTCGTTGTCCATCTGGGAGGTGCCCAGGTGGAAGATGGACTCCACCCGGTTGACCGTCTGCCCCTTGTCGTTTTTCTCCATGAAATCGCGGTCGCGGGTTTCCTTGACGCGCCTGGCGATGCGGTCGAGGACGAAGTCCCAGTCCTTTTCTTCCCACTTGTCGCTGCCCGGAGCCCGGTATTTGGGCTTTAATATCCGGTGATGGCTGACGTGCATGGAGTGGAAAGCGGCCCCCTTGGGGCAAAGAGCCCCTTCGCTGATGGGGTAGTCCGGGTCGCCTTCGGAGCTTAAGAACTTCCCGTCCTTGACGAACATCAAAATGCTGCACCCGCACGAACAAAACGGGCAGGTGGACTGGTATTCCTTGGCCCCTTCGATGCGCAGCGTCGTGGCGTACGCCGCTGCCGGACGGGGGTCCAGGCCCAGGTCTTTCAGACCCAGGCAGGCCAGACCGGCCCCCGTCAGTTTCATGAATCCGCGTCGTGATATGCCCATACGGCCTCCTTGAAAGGTTCCCCAGCGATCGGGCGGCGAACCGCCCGGCATCCCACGTGTTATGTCTATTCAGGCACACGATTGTAATAAAAACCAGGCTACCGCCGGTCAAACCAATCCCGATTGCGCAAGATCTGGCACAAGGAGTCACGGTTTCATTTGGAAAACTGATGCGATAGGTATGCAAGTGCCTGGAATTTTGAATTAAGTTATTTTAAATACAAAGAAAATAATTTTTGCCCGCCCCACGGCCGGCCAGGCCCGAAAGCCGTGGCCGCCCGCCTTGACCGCGCTGGAACGCCCCCGGCCGCGCCTTGACGCCGCCGGGGGTTCTTGGCACGCCTGGGATGGCGCGCGCCGGCTGTCGCCGTCGCGCCCAGCCAACCGTGGCCGACCGGCCGATGCCGGCCGACGGACACGTGACCGGCCGCTGCCGGACCGACCGCTGCCGATCCGACCGATGCTGGACCGGCCGCTGCTGGACTGGCCGCTGTCCGTGACCGCTGCCGGTCAGGCCGCTGTCCGTGACCGATGTCGGCCCGGCTGTTGTCCCCTTGGCCGGCAATGCCGGCGCGGGCCGCGCCGGCATTGCCGGGCTATTCATATTGATCCATGGGCCGCGCTCAGGCGCGGCCGCCACGACCCGACGCCGGGCCGCCCCGGGGAGGCGTCATGACCCAATCCGACGATTCGTTGCTCTCCATCCCCGAGGCCGTGGAACGGCTGCGCCGGGAGCGGCCCCATGCCCGGGCCTTTCTCGATCCCTTCGTGGGCCTGCTCCTGGCCCGGGAGCCGCTTTCGGCCGAGCTGGACCGCGAGGCCGGGACCGCGCCGCTGCCCAGGCCCGATCCGGTGCGCCTGGGGCAGGGGGCCAGCCTCTCGCCGCGCGAGGAATTCCCCATGGATCGCCTGGCCCTGCGCCGGGTCTTCGAGGCCCTGCATCCGGTGCTGGCCGCCGGTTTTCGCGACATCCGGGCCGACCTGCTCAACGTCGGCCAGGCCGCCTGCCGCGAGCCGGAATTTTTGGGCGAGGCCGTGGGTCATTTGCTGGCCGACCGGCGAGCCGCCCTGGTCGGCATGGGGAGGTCGCTTGGGGTCGATCCCCGGGTGCTGGGGTTCTGGTGCGTCCAGCTGGTCACGCCCCTGGCCATGGCGCGCGGCCGGGCGCTGGCCCCGCTGGTCGAAGACATGGCCTGGAACCGGGGCTATTGCCCGGTGTGCGGCTCCTGGCCCGGCCATGGCCGGCGCGACGAGTCCGGGCTGGTCATGACCTGCTCCTTTTGCGCCGCCGCCTGGCGGTTTACCCGCCGCGAATGCCCCCACTGCGAGGCTCCGGGACCCCAGGGCCAGGTCTATGCCGTGCCGGGCTACGAGTCCGAGCGGGTAACCGTGTGCCGGCGCTGCAACCATTTTCTGGGCGAGCTGTCGGCCGATGCCCTGCCCGGGCTGCCGCCCGAGGTGGCCGCCCTGACCCTGACGCCCATCGAGCTTCTGGCCCGCCAGCACGGCCACCGGCCGGCCACCATGGATTGGCGGCAGATGGTGTGGGCCTAGGCCCTTCCGGTATACGTGTGTTGTTCGATAACGTGCGTGATATCGGTTGTTTGGCTGTTTTTGCGTCGGGCCTTTCCGAGGCCGGGGCTGGGTTGGCCCCTGTTTCTTGGGAAGACAAGGCCGAATTTTTTTTCTATACAGCCCGTTTGACGAAGCGTCGATCAAGGCTCCGCGCCCCTTGGGGCCGTTCTCCCGCATCATGAGAGCCCGAGGAGAAACCATGTCCAAACCCAACGCCGCCATTCTCAAATACGGCGATCTTTCCATCGAACTGCCCGTGCTGGTCGGCAGCGAAGGCGAAGTCGGCATCGACATCACCTCCCTGGAAAAGGATGCCGGGCTGCTGGCCTTCGATCCCGGCTACGGCAATACCGGCTCCTGCCAGTCGGCCATCACCTTCGTGGACGGCGAAAAGGGCATCCTGCGGCACCGCGGCATCCCCATCGAACAATTGGCGGAAAAAAGCACATTTATTGAAACGGCCATGCTGCTGATCTTCGGCAAATTGCCCTCCCTCGAAGAACGTGCGGCCTTTCGCGGGCTGTTGTCCGAACACGAACTGTTGCACGAAGGTTTGCTCCATCATTTCGATGGGTTCCAGCCTGGCGGACAGCCGATGGCCATTCTGTCGGCCGTCATCAATTCGCTGGGCAACTACCACCCGGAACTGCTCGAAATCCAAAGCCCGGACGAATTCCGCCTGGCCGTGGCCAAGCTCATCAGCAAGGTGCGCACCATCGCGGCGTTCAGCTACCGCAAATCCCTGGGCCTGCCGTTCATGTATCCCGACCCGAACCTCAGCTATTGCCGCAATTTCCTGCACATGATGTTCTCCGTGCCCAACCGCGACTTCGAGCCCACCAAGGCGGCCGTGTCCGCGCTCACGCTCTTCCTCGTGGTCCACGCCGACCACGAACAGAACTGCTCCTGCTCTACCGTGCGCATGGTCGGCTCCACCAAGGCCAACCTGTTCGCCAGCGTGTCCTCGGGCATCTGCGC
>ALAO01000115.1 GCA_000307955.1 Solidesulfovibrio magneticus str. Maddingley MBC34
GCCAGCAAGTTGGTCTGGTCGGCGATGTCGTTGATGACGCTGATGATGCGGCCGATTTCGGCGGCCTGGCCGTCGAGGGAGGTGAGCACCTGACCGAGCTTGCCGGCGGATTCGGCCACGGCCTGGATGCCGGCCACAGCTTCCCGGACTTCCACCGAGCCGGTTTCGGCGGCGGTGTTGGCGCTTTCGGCGGCGTCGGAGGTCTGGGCGGCGTTCTTGGCCACTTCCATGACCGTGGCCGTCATTTCTTCCATGGCCGTGGCCACGGCATCGGACTGGCCTTTTTGTTGTTGGGCGCCCCGGGCCTGTTCATCGGAGGAGGCGGAAAGCTCTTCCGAGGCCGAGGCCACGCGCTGGGCCAGTTCGTTGATCTCGCCGCCGAGGTCGCGAAGTTCGGTCTGGGTGTGCTCCAGCTCTTCTTGCTTGGCCCGAAACGACGTCAGGTCGGTCAGCGTTGTCACCGCACCGAGCAGGTCGCCGCGCAGCCCATGAAAGCAGGCGACAAAGAAATAGCAGGGCATGATGCGGCCGTCCCACAAGGTCAGGTCGCTTTCGGCTTGCAGGGCCTTGCCTTCGGCGAGACATTTCTCCGTGAGCGAGATGCCAGTCTTGTTATAGAAGGCCTGGCTGACGGTTTTGCCCACGACATCTTTTTGGGGCTTTCGCAACATGTCGCACAGGCTCTGGCTGCAATGGGTGATGACGCCGTCCTTGTTGGTGATGAAAAACGGCGTGCTGACGGAATTGACCGCACCCCGGTAATACTCGCGGCGCAGCATGTTGCAGGAAAGGGCCTGGGCGGCCTGTTCACCAAGCGGTCCGAGCGTTCCCCAGGAGTTGACTTCGTCGATATGAAACGCGGTCTGGTCGCTATTGATCTTGTACAAACCCTGATACAGCATCCGTATGGGGACGTTGACCCGGGATGCGAGGACAACGGATGCGATGCAGCCGGCGACGGCTACCGGAATAGCGATATACAAGCTGGGAAAGAAGGCGACGACAAGAAGGCAAACACTGAGAGCAAGGCCCAGCAGCAGGGTCGGCGCGCCGGGCGACGGCGTGACGCTGTGGTCGTTCATGGATGCTCCTGATTCCAATTTGTTTTTATACAATACCATTCGATGCGGTAGGTCAACGCTTTTTGGGATGTTATGACGACGAATTCCGTTGTTGCATTAATGTTTGGAGGCTGTCATCGGCAAAACCGCAGGCAGCCGGCCGGAGAAGCGGAAGGGGCCAAACAGGCCCTGGTAAAGCGCCTCCAGGCTGGCCGGAGCCTCGCCGTAGGTGGCCAGCCGCGTCCCGGACTGCGGAGCCAGGGCCAGATCATAAGGCGACTGGGTCGCCGCCAGCACGAATCCGGGGCCGGCCTTGGCGGCCAACTCCCGGGCCAGTCGTTCCTGGCCAGGCCGACGGCGCAGGTCCGTGGCCAAAAAGACGACGCTGCCGGCTGCGGCCGCCTGGTCAAGCGCCTGGGCGATGGCTGCGTCATCGGGATCAGCCGGTAAAAACAGTGCGCGCGGCCCGGTCCAGGCGGCAATGGCCGCTTCGGCCTCGGCGTCCACGGCTTCGCGGCCAAGGCGCGGCCGGATGACCAGACAGCCCTCGGCGGACAGGGGCAGGGCAGGGCTTGTCGGACCCACGGCCGTGAGGCTGCGTCTGGCG
Source organism: Solidesulfovibrio magneticus str. Maddingley MBC34 (assembly GCA_000307955.1). Lineage (GTDB taxonomy): Bacteria > Desulfobacterota > Desulfovibrionia > Desulfovibrionales > Desulfovibrionaceae > Solidesulfovibrio > Solidesulfovibrio magneticus_A. The sequence continues at coordinate 1,669 of ALAO01000115.1, forward strand.
ATGCGCCGGGCCAGCACGGCGTCTTCGGGGCGGCCGACCTGGCTGGCCGGGTCAGGGGCGGGATTGGCCAGGGCGGCGGCGTCAAGGAGGCCGTAGCGTTCCTTGAGGCGAAGGACGCGCCCCACGGCGGCGTTGAGCCGGGCCATGGGCACGCGCCCCGAGCGCACGGCCTCGGTGACGGCGTCCATGGCGGCCAGGCGTTCGGCCGGCAAGCGCCCGGCGTCCGCGCCGATGAGGAGCACGTCGGCCCCGGCGGCCAGGGACCGCACGGCAGCCTCGGGGATGCCGTAGGTGTCGGCCACGGCCCCCATGCCCAGGGAATCCGTGAAAATAACGCCGTCAAAGCCCATGCGGCCGCGAAGCGTCCCTTCCAGGACCCGGCGCGACAGAGTGGCCGGCAGGTCGGGTTCGCCCTCCAGGGCCGGGACGACCATGTGGGCGGTCATGACCGCCGGCGCGCCGGCGGCGAAGGCGGCCCGGAAGGGCGGAAAATCGAGCTTGTCCAGGGCGGCGGCGTCATGGTCCGAGCGCGGCAGGCCGACGTGGGAATCAATGGTCGTGTCCCCGTGACCGGGAAAATGCTTGGGCGTGCAGATCATGCCGGCGGCGGCGTAGCCGGCCGTGGCCGCCGCGGTGAAGCGGGCCACGTCGGCTGGCGCGGAGCCAAAGGACCGGATGCCGATGACCGGGTTGGCCGGATTGACGTTGACGTCGGCCACGGGCGCGAAATTGACGTTGATGCCCACGGCCCGCAATTCCCGGGCCGTGGCCGAGGCGGCCAGGCGGGCCAGATCGGCCCGGCCGGTCGCGGCCTGGGCCATCTGGCTGGGGAAGAGGGTGAACCCTTTGCGCAGTCGGGCCACGGGCGCGCCTTCCTGGTCCACGCCGACCAAAAGGCCCAGGCCATGCCTGGTGGCGGCGGACGCCGCCTGAAGCCCGGCGTTGAGGGCGGCCACCTGCCCAGGGGATTCGATGTTGCCCGGGACGCTGTAAAGGATGACGCCGCCGAGATGGCGCTGTCGGATAAGGCCGGCGATGTCGTCGGAAACGGTCGGGCCGGCGAACCAGACCATGAACACCTGGCCGATTTTTTCCTCCAGGGTCATCTCCGCAACCAGTCGGGAGGCCTTGGACGCGGCCGAGGCCTCGCCCCCGGTCGCGGCGCAAGCAAGGATAAGAGCAAGGAAACAAGCGAAAAAGCGGCAAAGAACCATAAAAGGCTCCTGGGATGCGGGTTGCTCCGGGACAGCCCGGGGAATTGTCAGCCGATGGCCGGGGCGCGTTTTTCCCGGTACATGGCGGCATCGGCGGCCCGCACGAGGTCATCGATGTCCTGGCCCGGGACATGCAGGGCCACGCCGATGGACACGGACAGGCCGGGCAGCCCGCGCTCGGCGGCCACCTCGGCCACGCAGTCCCGGATGCGCTCGGCCATGACGGCGGCCTCGTCGGCTCCGGCGTCGGGCATGACCACCACGAATTCGTCGCCGCCAAGCCGGGCCAGCAGGTCGTAGATCCGCACCCGGGCGGCCATGGCCCGTGCCACGTCGCCCAGGACCAGGTCGCCGGCCTCGTGGCCGAAGGTGTCGTTGACGGCCTTGAACCGGTCGAGGTCGCAAAAAAGCAGGGCCACCGGCGCTTCCCGGCGCGCGGACAGACTCAAAAGCGCCGGCCCGTGGCGGCGCAGGTAGGCCCGGTTGGGAATGCCGGTCAACTCGTCGGACTCCCGTTGCCTGGCCAATTCCTCATGGATCTTGACGTGGAGCAGATCGCCGGCCAAAACTTCGCAGAAATGTTCCAGGAAATCCGTTCCCTTCGACGGCGTGTAGCGCGAGGGATCGACGTCGGCCATGGCCAGGACGCCGATGCGGCGCTTGGGCTGATATTTGTCGGCCAAGGGCGCGATGAAGCACGAGCCGTCCCGGAGTTTGGGCTGATCGGCCAGGATGGCCGGATCGAAAAAGAAATCCGGCCGGGGCAGGGCGGCCAGGGGGCCGACGTAGACCCGGCGGGGATCGGTTCCCCGGGGCAGGGCGTTTACGGCCGCGCCCAGGGCCTTGGCCGCCGGGCAGGGGAAGCCCGGGGGCACGTAGGCAGCGAATTGTTCCCGGGAGAGCAGGCAGGTCAGGGCCGTGACGCTCATGGCCCGGGCCAGTTCGGCCAACATGTCCGGCAGGTCGGCCATGCGCCGCAGCCGTCGGGACAGGGTCATGGCCGAGCGGAAGGTGGCGAAGGCCTGGTCGTTGGCCCGGAAGATTTCCTGCATCCGCACGACCCTGGCGCCCAGGCGGCGGACCTGGCCGCGCAGTTCCCCAATCTCGGCGGCCTGGCTCTCGCGGCAGGCGGCGACCTCGGCCAGGGTCTCGATGAGACGTCGAAATTCGCCGCGCCGGCCTTCGGGAAGGAAGCGTTCCAGTTCCAGGGCCTTGGCGGCCACGGCGGTATCGTCGAGGGGGTTGCTCATGGGTATGTTGGGTGCGGCCGGCCGGGCTATGTTGCTTCACTTGGCTGGTAGCACCTTCACGCCGGGTCAACAAGTCGGCCGCGCCCCTCGCGGCAATTTGTCCGAAACGCCAAGGTCCGTCAGGGAGCCGGCATGAACATCGTGTTGCAAAACCTCACCCGCTTTGGTGATCTGCTCCAGTCCCAGCCGGCCGTCAGCGAACTGGCCGCCGCCGGCAACGTCGTTTCCCTGGCCTGCCTGGAAAATTTTGCCGGCGCGGCCGGGCTGTTGGCCGATGTCTCTGACGTTTTTCCCCTGCCTGGGGCGAAATTTCTTGCCAGCCTCGACGCCGACTGGAAGCTGGCCCTGACGGCGGTGGCCGATTTCGCCGACACGGTGGCGGCCCGGACCCGGCCGGACTGCGTGATCAACCTGACGGCCGCCCTGTCGGCCAGGCTCCTGGCCCGGCGACTGTGCGGCGAGGCCGTGCGCGGCTTTTCCCTGGACCCCTTTGGCTATCGCCACGAATCCAACCTGTGGGCCTCGTTCCTTGAGGCGTCCTCCAGCCGGCGCGAACTTTGCCCCTTTAATATTGTCGACGTTTTTCGCAAGACCGCCGGCGTGGGCCAAGGGCCGGGACGTTTTGCCCTGGGCCGGCCGAGCGCGGCGGCGGTCGAGGAAGCGGCGGCGCTTTTTGCCGGAGCCGGGCCTGGCGACGATCGGCTGGTCGTGGGGTTTCAGCTCGGGGCCAGCGCGGCGGCCCGGCAGTGGCCGGTGGAGCGCTTTGCCCGGCTGGCGGCCCGGCTCCACGAAAAGCGCGGCATTTTGGCCGTGGTCGTGGGCGCTGCCTCGGAAAAACCCCTAGCGGCCCGCTTTCGAGAAATCTTTGATGGCCCTTGCCTCGACCTGTCCGGGGCTACCTCGCTGCCGACGCTGGCGGCGGTGGTGGCCCGGCTTGGGCTCTTGGTCACCAACGACACCGGCACGCTCCATCTGGCCGCCGGCCTGGGCGTGCCGAGCGTGGCCCTGTTCCTGGCCACGGCCCAACCCTTCGACACCGGCCCGTATCTGGAGGGTTGCCTGTGCCTGGAGCCGGACATGGCCTGCCATCCCTGCTCGTTTCAGGAGGCTTGTCCCCGCGACCACGCCTGCCTGGACGCCATCGATCCCGAAGCCGTGGCCGAGGCCGTTCTCGCCTGGAGTCAGGACGGGCGCTTCCCTCCCGGGGACTATTCCGGGGCCCGGGCCTGGCTGTCGGCCCGGGACGCCGAAGGATTCATGGACCTCGTTTCGCTCTCCGGCCATGAGGCCACGCCCCGGGCCGTGTGGCTGCGTTGCCAGCGCCATGTCCTTCGTCAATTCCTTGACGATGCCCCGCATGTCTCGCCGGCCGCGCCGCTGCCGCCATTGCCCGAGGCCGAGCGCCAGGAGCTGCTGCGGTTGTTGTCCCAATCCGCCGACCTGCTGCGGCTTGTCGAAGGTCAAGCCGGTCTGGCCGCGCGCAGCCAGACCATGAAGAATCGGTTTCTGTCCAGCCATAACCGCGTAACCGCCCTGTGGTCCGCCTCGCCCTATCTGGCGACCCTTGCCCAGCTCTGGCAACGCCAGGCCCAGGAGGAAGCCGCGGACATCGACGGATTTGTGGCGCGGATTCGTCGCTACGAGGCCTGCGTGGCGGCTTTCGCGGCCATCCTTCGAGTTTAGTCCCTTCTGGCATGGTTGTTGAATAAAGTGGGCGGGAAGGAAATCCTTGCCACTCGACAACAACTCCAGAGGGAGGCGCGACATGATCAGTGTGGATGGCCGGTCAACCGGCATGGAGATCAAGCAGTTTCATAATCTTGAGGAAATTCTCCTGCGCATCATGGAGACCGACGAGCTTGAAGGCCGGGTGGTCACCGATGTGTTCGTCAACAACGAGAGCTTTTCCGAAATTTACCCGCACCAGGCCGAGGACATCGAGATCGACGAGATCGAGTCCGTCGAGGTCCGCAGCATGCCCGTGGCCGACATGGCCCTGGAAATCGCCCGGGAAATGGGCAAGGTCGTCCAGCTCATGGACCATGGCGCGCGCCGGGTGGCCGAACTGTTCCGCCAGGCCGACGACGCCGAAGCCCTGGAAGTCTACCAGGACCTCATGGACGTCACCCGCGACTTCCTCAACATGATCGGCGTGCTGCGCGGCGAGGCCATCAACAACTCTGACGTCGATTTCAACAAGGCCGCCGACGAGGTCTCCAGCCTGTTCTCCGAAATGCTCGAAGTGCTGGAAAACGAAGACTGGATTTTGCTTGCCGACCTGCTGGAATACGAATTCGTTCCGGCCATGGCCCGGTTCAAGGGCGTCATCGGCGAACTGTTGGCCGGTTTCGAGCGCACCGTGAAGGAATAACGCCATGTCCGACAAGCTTGAATTCCTTGAAGCGGCCCTGGCCACCGGTGAACGCGAACTGCACCATCTTCTGGCCGGCGAAATCGAAGAAGCCGAGACTCTGGCCAAGGATCGTGGCCGCCTGCTGGAGATGGCCTGGCGCTGCGCCGATCCGGAGAGCATTGGCCTGCTTCGGGACAAGCTGCTCAAGCTTCGCAACCTGCAAGGCCAGCTCACCGTGGAAGCCCGTCGCCTCCACGCTGAACTCCAAACCGACCTCCAGCGGGCCAAGCAGGAAAACCAGCGGCTCTCGGGCTACCGCACCACGGTGCGGCCCAATCCCGCCGTGCGACGCTATCTGGACAAAGCCGGCTGAGGCATCCCTCTGGCATCATGAGCCGGGCCGTCGCGGCCCGGCTTTTTTTTTGCACAACGACCTTGGCCCGGCGGTCATGACCCTTCCGGCAGGATGTCGGGAAGATGATGAGGGGCGATCAGCCGGGCCTGGCTCAGCCTTGTCCGGTCAGGGCGGCGGAAAGCCGACCTCGTGCTCCCTGGCGCTCGGCAAGCTGAACAGGACTTCCCGTAGACAACTCGGCGGCTCTGCGTTCAGCCGAGGCATGACGTCATTGACGTCAAGAGCAGCCCAGAAAACCATACGCCACCCGGCGACCCTGCGGTCAGCCGAAGCCGCCCGGGACGGCATCGAACCGGACGCGTTTATCCCGAGCCGGTTCCCGCGCCGCTCCAAGGCCGCCGCCTCGGGCTGCCGGGCTTTCCCAGCCGCGCCATGACGACCTCCTCGGGGTGTCGGGGCTTTTCCAACGACGCCGGGAAAATGCCTTGGGCCTTCGAGGTGTACGGCCGTCGGCGAGGCGCGGCACCGGGTTCACGGTCCGCCGCTGCGGCGATGAACATGCCGCCAAAGGTTTGACGAGCGCGCGAGGATGCGCTTTTTTATATTGAAATAATTGAATAATTATATTGGCAGGCTCTTTGCTAAGAGAAAGCCGGAACAGACAGGAAGGCGGCCGCAAAATGCCCGCCGCAACGTGACGACAAGGAGGACGGCATGCTTTCCCTCTTCACCGGCTCCGACAAGAAAATCCGCGAACGCCACGAAGAACTCAAGAAGGGCGCGCGGCTTAAAAACGCCAAGGAACTGTTTTTCAGCGGCAAGTTTCCGGTGGTGACCACCCCCGGACTCGAGGGCCGCAAGATCCGCCGGGTCCTTGGCCTGGTCAGCGGCCGAGGCTTCGACTCCGAGTGCGCCTTCTATGGCCTCACGGCCAGCGCCCTGGACATCGGCGCCGACGCCATCATCGGCTACCAGGAAAACGTGGCCTTCCACCCCGACGGGTCGCGCTATTTTTCCTGCTACGGCACGGCCGTGATCCTCGAAAAGCTGCCCTCGGTCAAAACCGAGGCCAAACCCCAAACCGTCAAGTCGTTCATGCACTGAAACCCGGCTGGTCGCCGGGCCGCAAGGAGCCAACCATGAACCGCGCCATCGCCACCCTGCTCGCGGCATTTGCCGCGCTGGCCCCGCCTGCCCTGGCGTCAGCCCAGGAATACACCCAGGGGACGAGCTACGTCGAACCCCGGGGCGGCGTCTATGCAACCACCAACCCCAACGTCAACGTGGTCGGCACCTATGGCGGCGCGGCCGGCCATTACGTCGCCGACGGCGTGGCCATTGAGGCCGAAGGCCTGGGCTACGCCGTGGACCAGACCACCAAGACGCCCACGCCCCTTGGCATGGCCTCCAGGCAGGAAACCACGAATGCGGCCGGCGTGGCGGCCATGGCCCGGTGGAACTTCGTGCGCACGCCCAAGGGAACACTGTTCGTCGGCGCGGGCGGCGGCGGCGTTTTCTCCGACAAGGAGTTGCCCTACAACGGGTCCAAGCAGGCCGGAACCGGTCAGGCCGACCTCGGCGCGTCCGTGGCGCTCGGCAAGAACGTCAGCCTCAAGGCCGCCGGGAGGTACCAGCATCTGGGCGCGTTTTCCGACAACAGCGTGAACAGCGTTGGCGGCAACATCGGTCTCAAGATCAGCTTTTAGGCCGATCCTCCTTGTCGCCTGGAGCAGGAGAAGGCTTGCCGGGGCGCGGACCGCACCCCGTGTCGATGCCTCAGCCCCGGATGCCGAGCTTGGGGAAGACGAAGCGGACCACCACGAACCAGCCGACCAGCACGGCGCAAAAGATCAGTATATCGTTCATGGGCCGAAGATAACACAGGCCACGCGGCGGCGGAAGGGCCGCCGCGCCTTTTTGGCGTCCCCGCGTTCCTTGCAAGGCCGTGCCTGATCTGCTAACGGTTCGGGATAACGAGCAAACAATGGCCGATGCTGTCGGAATCCCAACATCTTTTCCAGCGTCAGGACCCAAGCGGAGCCGCCGTGGAATTTGAGCAGCACCTGGCAGCCATCGTGAACACCATGAGCGAGGGGTTGCTCCTGGTCGGGGCCGACGGCGGCATCGTCATGATCAACGAAGCCCTGTCCCGGATGACCGGCTATGCCCGGGACGAACTCCTGGGCCATGCCTGCAGCGTGCTCGACTGCGACGGCTGCCAGCGCGAGCGCGGCCAGGGCGGCGCGGCCTGGTGTCGGCTTTTCGCCGAAAAAACCACCCGGGCCAAGCATTGCACCATCCGGCGCAAGGACGGCTCGTATCTGCCGGTGCTCAAAAACCAGACGCTTCTGCGCGACGAGGCGGGCAAACCGCTGTTTGCCGTGGAGACCCTCACCGATCTCTCCGAAGTCATCGGCCTGGACCGCAAGGTGGAGGAACTCACCCGCCTGCTTTCGGCCGAGGAGGGTTTTCACGGGCTGATCGGCCAGTCCGAGGCCATGCGCCGGGTCTTCGATCTCCTGGAGCGGGCCGCCGGCAGCGACGCCCCGGTGCTCATCACCGGCGAATCCGGCACCGGCAAGGAACTGGCCGCCCGGGCCATCCACGAGATCGGTCGGCGGCGGCGGGGGCCTTTCGTGCAGTTCAGCTGCGCCGCCCTGACCGAATCGCTTTTGGAAAGCGAACTCTTCGGCCATGCCAAGGGGGCGTTCACCGGCGCGACGCGCCACCGCCAAGGCCGGTTCGAGGCCGCCGACGGCGGCGACATCTTTCTTGACGAGATCGGCGACGCCCCGGCTTCCATCCAGGTCAAGCTCTTGCGCGTGCTCGAATCCAAGACCTTCGAGCGGGTGGGCGAGAGCCGGCCGATACGGGCCGACGCCCGCGTCATTTCGGCCACCAACCGCGACCTGGCCCGGCTCGTGGCCGAGGGGCGCTTTCGCGAGGATCTGTTCTTCCGCGTCAACGTCATCCCGATCACCTTGCCGCCCCTGCGCGAGCGTCTGGAAGACCTGGCTCCCCTGGCCGAACATTTCCTGTGCCGTCTGGCCCATCAGGCCGGCCGGACGGTTCCTTCCATCGCCCCGGAAGCCATGCGCCTGCTGGCCGCCCATCCCTGGCCGGGCAACGTGCGCGAACTGAAAAGCGCCCTGGAATACGCCTTTGTTGTCACCGACGCCGGACCGGTGGAGCCGAGGCATCTGCCGCCGGCGCTTATCGCAGCGGCCGCTCCCGACGCCCTGCGCGAGGTCTGCCGGGCGGCGACGCCCGTAGCCGCCGGCCGCGACGAACTGGTGGACGCCCTGCGCCGGGCCGGCGGCAACCGTTCCGAGGCCGCGCGCCTGCTGGGCGTTAGCCGGGGCACCATTCTCAACCGCATGCGCCGCTACGGCGTGGATTCCAAACATGTCCTCGATTTTTAACCGACTGCGGCGAGGAGGGCTGGCCCTGTTGGCTCTTCTGCTCGTGTTGCCGGCCCTGGCCGCCGGCGCTCCGGTCCTGCCCGCCGTGGCCAAGGCCCGGCTGCCCCATGACCCGAGCGCCTTTACCCAGGGACTTTTTTACCGCGACGGCGTGTTTTACGAGAGCACCGGTTTGTACGGCCGTTCCAGCCTGCGTCGAGTCGATCCGGCCACGGGCCGGGTGCTTGCTGGGCGCGAACTGCCCCGGGAACTTTTCGGCGAGGGCCTGGCCCAGGTCGGCGACGTTCTCTATCAGCTGACCTGGCGGGAAGGCCGGGTGCTCCTGGCCGATCCGGCCGACCTGTCGCCCCGGGGCGAGCTGCCCCTGCCCACCGAAGGTTGGGGGGCGTGCGCCCTGGACGGCAAACTCGTGGTCAGCGACGGCTCGGACAAACTGTTTTTTTACGATCCCAAGACCATGGCCGCCCTTGGCTCGGTCGCCGTTACCGATGACGGCAGGCCCGTTCCCCGGCTCAACGAACTGGAAATCGTGGCCGGGCGCATTTGGGCCAATGTCTGGGGCGACAACCGAATTGCCGTCATCGATCCGGCCACGGGGCGGGTTGCGGCCTGGGTGGACTGCTCGGGGCTGCGTCCAGGGACGGTGGCTGTGGATTTCGAGAACGTGCTCAATGGCATCGCCCACGATCCGGCCACGGGCCGGGTCTGGGTCACGGGCAAGCGCTGGCCCGAAATCTATGAAATCGTCGTGCCGGGACTGCCCACGGGCGGAGCTCCCTTGTCGGGGCTTGGCGGCGGAGCAAAACCATGACCACGGCTGAGCAGGCGTATGCCAAGGCAGGCAGGATGAAGCAGAAGTGCAGGATGTGCCGGTACTGGAAGGGACCCATCCCTCCCGAACACCGCTATTGTCCGCCCGAGGAGATGCAGGGCGGGGAGTGGGGCTATTGCAAGCGCCATGCGCCGTCTCCGGCCACCGTGCCGGTGGAGCAGGCCCGGGGCAAGAGCTATGTGGCCATGTGGCCGGAAACCCAGGCCGAGGACCTGTGCGGGGACTTCATGCTCATCCCCCTGCACAAGGAATAGGTTGCAAGCCGTCCGGGCGGAGTCCGGCGTCGCATGGGCGAAAAGCGCCCGCAGCGTCGCGCCGGTACAAGCCTCGGCAGGTTTTCCTGCTGGAAGCGCTTGTCTGGTTACTGTGAGGCGCTTTGGTCCGGGACCTGACGGGCGAGGAGCCACAGCCCGAACATGATGACCGGAAGGCTTAAAATCTGGCCCATGGTCAGCCAGCCGAAGGCCAGGTAGCCGAGCTGGGGATCAGGCAGGCGCACGAACTCCACGGCAAAGCGGAACAGGCCGTAGCAGACGCAAAACACGCCGCTGACCGCGCCGGATTGGCGCTTTTTGCCGGAATAGAGCCAGACGATGAGGAACAGGGCCGCGCCTTCCAACAGCGCTTCGTAGAGCTGGGAAGGATGGCGCGGCACGCCTCCGGCCCGGGGATCGGGGAACACCACGCCCCAGGGCAGGTCGGTGGCCTTGCCCCACAGTTCGCCGTTGATGAAGTTGCCGATGCGGCCGGCAAAGAGCCCGAACGGGGCCAGGGGAGCGGTGAAGTCGGCCACGCCCCAGAAGCCCTTGCCGGTTTTTCGTCCGAAAAACCACACCACCGCTAGCACGCCGAGAAAGCCGCCGTGAAAGGACATTCCCCCCTGCCAGACCTGGACCAGGGTCAAGGGATTGGCCAGAAAAGCCGGCAGATCGTAAAACAGCATGTACCCCAGCCGGCCGCCGACGACCACGCCAAGGACCATGTAGGTGACGAGATCGTCGACCTGAAGCGGGGTCCAGCCTGATCCCGGGCGTGAAGCCCGATACCGTCCAAGCAGCCAGGCCGCGGCGAAGCCGATCAAGTACATGAGGCCGTACCAGCGGATGGACAGGGGGCCGAGGCTGACGGCCACGGGATCGAATTGGGGATGCACGAACATGGGTATGGCTCCGGTTATGCAGGCCGCCGGCCGAGGTTGGGACTGGGCGCGGAGGGGATGTTACGCTGGTTCAGGGGCGCGCTGTTGACGTTTACGGCGTCAAGCGGTCTGGACGTGGCTTTTGAACGGCAATCTCGTGCAACAAGCGACCGGGAAGGGACAGGCGGCCGCCTTTAGCGCCCGGCGCCCATTTCCAGCAGCAGGGCCTTGGCTTTTTCGTAGTGCGGATTGAGTTCCAAGGCTTTTTTCAGATAATCGACGGCCGGGTCTTTCTTGCCGTAGCGCCGGTAGACGGTGGCGATGTTGTAGCACACGGCCTCGCCGTTCTTCCACAGCTCCGGGTTGAGCGACAAGGCTCGGTCCAGGAATTGGTAGGCTTCGATGTACTGCCGGCCCTCGGTGTAGGCCATGGAAATGTTGTAGTAAAGGCCCGGGTCGTCGGGGGAAATCTTGAGGGCCTTGCGGTATTCCGTGATGGCTTCCTGCCATTTGCCCTGGCGGCGCAGCATCAGCCCCAGCCGGTTGAAGGTCTCGATGTCCGAGCGGTCGAGCATGTTCTTGCGGGTGTTCAGCGATTGGCGCAGGTACTGCTCGGACAGTTCAGGGGCGGATTCCATGCAGCGGGCGGCGATGGACTGGGTGACCCGGCTGACGGCGTCCAGGGCTTCCTTGGTGGCGATACGCACGGCCATGTCAAAGGCCGCCTTGGCTTTTTCGGGTTCGCCGAGCTTGACGTAGCCCGCGCCGATGTCGACCTTGCGCTCGACATTGAGCGGCGAGAGTTTGTCCAGGCGTTCCAGAAACTTGAGTTCCTCGGTGGTATTGCCTTCCTCGTGGTGGAGTTCGGCGATCTTTTTGAGGGGATCAAGAAACAGGCGCGCGCCCTTTTCGGCCTGGGTGTAGGCGCGAAGGGCCTCGTCCTTCTTGCCCAGCGCCCGCAGGGCATCGCCCATGAGGAGCAGGCCCGAAGGGCTGTTGGCCTTGAGCTCAAGCACCTGTTTGGCGATTTTGGCCGCTTCCAGGGCGTCGCCCATTTCCAGGCATTGCCGGCCCTGGTCCATGAGTTCGCCAAGCTGGCCCCGGGGCTTGACCGTGAAGGCGATCTTTTCGATGAGGGTATCGGCCGAGATGGGCTTGGTGATGATGTTGTCCGCGCCGAGTTCATGGAGCAGGACCAACTTGTCGCGCTCGACCTCGGTGGTCAGCACCACGACGTAGAGGTCGCTGGAGTAATCGTTTTTCAAATAGCGGATGACGTCGGACGTGTTGCGGCCCTCCAGTTCCCGTTCAATGAAGACGACGATCTTGTGATTCTTGGCGCGTAGCTGTTTGATGTTCCTGGGCAGCTGTTCGGTAGCGACAATGTTGTGGACACACTCGTCCTTGATGGTGAGATGGCGAAGCAGGGTGCTGCGCAGGTTCTTGTTGAAGATTGGATCGGTGCTGACGACGAGAAATACGCCGTTTTGCAGGGCGATGAATTCCCGGACGTCGTCGTCATACTGCTTGTTTTTCATGCATTGCTCATAAAAAGTGGATGCGTCGCGTCACGAAAAAGGAAGGCGGGATCAGGCTCTGTGCCCGTCTTCTTCGCCCGCTTCCGGCGTGAGAAGGGCCTCGAAGGCGGTCTGGGCTTCGGACGCCATGGAAAAACTATGTTCAGCCCCCGGAAAGTCCGAATTTCTAACCGCCTCGGCGTAGCCCGTCAACGCCGCCACGGCCTGTTCGCCCAAGTTGCCGAATTGCTTGACGAAACGTGGACGCATCCGGTCGTAGAGTCCAAGCACGTCATGGAAAACCAGCACCTGACCGTCGCAGTCCGGCCCGGCGCCGATGCCGATGGTGGTGATGGGCACGGTCCGGGTCACGGCGGCGGCCACGGGCGCGGGTATGCATTCCAGCACCACGGCGAAACAGCCGGCCTCGGCTAGGGCCATGGCGTCGGTGACCAGCTCGGCGGCCGCCTCGGCCGTCTTGGACTGGACCTTGAATCCGCCAAGGGCCGCCACATGCTGGGGCGTCAGGCCGACATGGCCGAGTACCGGGATGCCGGCGGCGACCATGGCCCGCACCTGGGGCACGATGGCGCGCCCGCCCTCGACCTTGACCGCGCCGGCCCGGCCTTCCTTGAGAAAGCGTCCGGCATTGGCCACGGCCGTCTCCACCGAAGCCTGGTACGACATAAAGGGCATGTCCGCCACCACCAGGGCCGTCCCGGCGCCCCGGGCCACGGCCCGGACGTGATGGAGCATCTCCTCCATGGTGACCGAGAGCGTGTCGTCGTGGCCAAGGACCACCATGGCCAGGGAATCGCCCACAAGGATCATGTCCACGCCGGCCGCCTCGGCCAACCGGGCCGAGGTGAAATCATAGGCGGCCAGCATGACGATCTTGCGAACGCCCTTGGCGGCGGCGACGTCGGGGGCGGTGGTGCGCGGCATGGCGAAACTCCTTGGTTCTTGCGCCGAAACCCGGATTGGCCTATGTGCCTCGGCCATGCGCGACTGCATCACCGAGCGCCGGGTTAGGCGCATTGAGGAAGTCCTGGCCAGGCGTCAGACCGATCTGACCCTGGTTATCAACAACATTCACGATCCCCACAACGTGTCGGCCATCTTGCGGAGCTGCGACGCGTTTGGCATCCACCGGGTGCATCTGCTCTACACCGACACGGCCTTTCCGGCCCTGGGTAAAAAATCCTCGGGCTCGGCCAAGAAGTGGGTGGAGACCGTGCGCCACAAGGACGCCGCCTCCCTGGCCGCGACCCTCAAAGGCCAAGGCTTTCGGCTTGTGGCCACAAGCTTCACCGAGACGGCCGTCCCTCTGCAAAAGTGGGATCTCACCACGAAAACGGCCATCATTCTCGGCAACGAGCACAGTGGGGTGGACGAGGATTTGGCCCCCCACGTGGACGGAGCGCTCTATATCCCCATGATGGGCATGGTGCAAAGCCTAAACGTGTCGGTAGCCGCGGCGGTCATCCTCTACGAGGGCTTCCGCCAGCTCGAAGCCGCCGGCCGATACGACGCGCCCTGCATCGAATCCGAGGAAATGGCCCGCCTGGTCAAGCTGTGGTGCAGCAAATAAGCTGACGCCGTCGTCGCCGCCCGGAGTCCGCCGGGCGGCCGGCCCGTCGCTGTTCGGGCCGGCCGGCCGTTTTTTACGGCCTGCCTGGCCATCCGTCGGGCCGTTTTACTCCGCCGAAAGCTTGGCGCGCATGGCGGCCAGCACCGTGTCCAGGTTCCGGGCCAGGGCGTCCAGGGCCTGGGCGGCCCGGGGCTGGTCGCCGGCCCTGGACGCCCGTTCCAGCTCGTGGCTGGCGTCGCGCAGGGCCGGGGCGCACATAGTGGCGGCCGCCCCTTTGAGCGAATGGGCCAGGAAGGCCAGATGGGGCAAGTCCTGTTCGTCCAGGGCGCTTTGCATGGCGGCCAGGTTGCCGGGCTGTTCGGCCACGAACGCCCCGAAAAGCTTCATGAGAAAGCCGGTGTTGCCCCGGGCCTTGGCCAGAAGTTCGGTCCAGTCGAGGACCTGGCCGGCCGGTTCGGCCGGGGCGGTTTGCGGCTGTTCGGGCGCGGGCGCGGCCCCGGTGACCCGGCCAAGGGCCGCTTCCAGGTCGGCTGGGCTGACGGGTTTGCTCAAGTATTCGTTCATGCCGGCCCGCAGAAAGGTCTCGCGGTCGCCCTTGAGGGCATGGGCGGTCAGGGCCACGATGGGGATGGCCGGATCGAAGTCGCCGCTTGCATCGTTCCTGATGGCCCGGGTAGCCTCAATGCCGTCCATCTCGGGCATCTGGATGTCCATGAGCACGGCGTCAAAGCGTTTCTTGCGCAGCGCTTCCAACGCCCTCCGGCCGGTGTGGGCCACCACCACCTCGTGGCCGTCCATTTCCAGCAGTTCCTGCACGTAAATCTGATTGATGGGATTGTCCTCGGCCAAAAGGACAGTCAGCGGCCGGGCCTTGGCCGGCGCGGCCGGTTCAAGGTCCGGGCGCAGGGATCCCAGGCTGACGGGCAGGCTGAAATCGGCCTCGATGGTGAAAACGCTCCCTTTGCCTTCCTCGCTGGCGACGTTGTAGGAACCCTGCATCATTTCGACGAGCTGGCGCACGATGGCCAAGCCCAGGCCCGCCCCCTGGTAGCGCCGGGCGGGCGACACGTCGGCCTGGGTGAAGCTGTCGAAAATCGCCTTGATCTTGTCTCCGGGGATGCCGATGCCGGTGTCGCGCACCTCGAAGCGCAGCCGGGCCTGACCACTGGCCTGGCCGTTGCCGGTGCGGGCCACGGCCAGGATCACGCTGCCGGCGTCGGTGAACTTGACCGCGTTGCCGACGAGATTGATGAGCACCTGGCGCAAACGGCTCGGGTCGCCGACCAAGGTCTGAGGCACGGCCCCGATGAAGCGGTAGGTGAGCGACAAGCCCTTCTTGGCGGCCAGGGGGCGGAAGACGCTCATGACCTCTTCCACGGTCTCGCGCAGGGCAAAGGGCATGCGGGCCAGCTCGAAAGCCCCGGTCTCGATGCGGGCATAGTCCACGATGTCGTTGAGGACGGTTAAAAGCGACTGAGCCGAATGGCGGGCCATTTCCAGATACTCCCGCTGCTTGGGCGAGAGCTCCGTGGCCATGGCCAGCTCGGTCATGCCCAGGATGCCGATCATGGGCGTGCGGATTTCATGGGTGATGTTGGCCAGGAAATGGCTTTTGGCCCGTTCG
The DNA here is from genome assembly GCA_000307955.1 of Solidesulfovibrio magneticus str. Maddingley MBC34. Classification (GTDB taxonomy): domain Bacteria; phylum Desulfobacterota; class Desulfovibrionia; order Desulfovibrionales; family Desulfovibrionaceae; genus Solidesulfovibrio; species Solidesulfovibrio magneticus_A. The sequence goes on from ALAO01000115.1 coordinate 16,965, forward strand.
CCGGCCTTGGCCGCCTCGCGGGCTTCGTCGAGCTTGGCTTTGGCGGCGCGCAGGGCGGTGAGGTCGCGCAGCAGGACCCGGTGCAAGGAGAGGCCGTAGCCGGTCAGGGACTCCCAGCGCGCCAGGGCCGGCCGGCCCGTGGCGGGCAGGACGATCTCCCGGGGCGCCGGGCCGTCGAGGGCAATGCCCAGGGGCAGGCCGGTGAGCTGGGGAGCCGGAAGGCCGTAGAACTGCGAGGCCAGGGCCGTGGCGTGCAGGATGATGCCGTCGCGGTCCACCAGCAGCAACGCGTCGCCGGTGAGAGCTTCCAGGGCGTCGGTTTCGCGGATGAGGCTTTCGAGCATGGCGGCGGTCACCCCTTGATGCAGGCCAGGGGACGAAGCCTGGCGGTTTTGACGGCCAGGCCCAGGGCCTGGGCGGCGGCGGCGGCCGCATCGATATCCTTGTAGGCTCCCGGAGCCTCCTCGCCAACCCCTTTGAGGCTTTTGGCCCGAAGGGCCACTCCGGCGCGGTCAAGCTCGGCCAGCACCTCCCGGGACGGAAAGCGTTTGGCGGCCTGTTTGCGCCCCATGGTCCGGCCGGCTCCGTGGCAGGCCGAGGCGAAGGACAATTCCGCCGCGCCGGCCGCGCCGGCCAGCACATAGGAGGCCGTGCCCATGCTGCCGCCGATGATGACCGGTTGCCCGACCTTGCGGCAAAAATTGGGCAAGTCGGGATGGCCAGGTCCATAGGCCCGAGTCGCGCCCTTGCGGTGGACGTAGAGCGTACGCGCCCTCCCGCCTGCGCCATGGCGCTCGGCCTTGCAGGTGTTGTGGGAGACGTCGAAGAGCAGCGGCAGGCGGCAGCCGGGAAACAGTTCGCCAAAAACCTCGCGCACGAGGTGGGTGATGACTTGCCGGCCGGCCAGGGCGCAGTTGACGGCGGCGCGCATGGCCCCGAGATAGGCTTGGCCCTCGGCCGAGGCGACCGGGGCGCAGGCCAGGTCCGGGTCGGGCAGGGCGATGCCGTGGCCGGGCGCGGCCCGGCGCATGGCGGCCATGTGGTCGGTGGCGACCTGATGCCCCAGGCCCCGGGAACCGCAGTGGATCGAGACCACGACCTGCCCCGGGCGCAGGCCGTAGGCGTCGGCCGAGGCCCGGCCGAGGATGTCTTCCACCCACTGCACTTCGAGATAATGGTTGCCCGAACCCAGGGAGCCCAGTTCGTCTCGCTGGCGATTCCTGGCCGTGGCCGAGACATGCCCCGGGTCGGCCCCGGCCATGGTTCCGCCTTCCTCGCAGCGGGTCAAGTCGGCCGCCTCGCCATAGCCCTGGCTTACGGCCCAGGCCGCGCCGTGGCGCAGCATCCGGTCCATGTCCTTGTCGGACAGACGCAGCGCCCCGCCCTGGCCCACGCCGCAGGGCACGCGGGAGAAAAGCGCGTCGGCGATCCGGTCGCGCGCCGGGGCGACGTCTTCCACCGAAAGATCGGTCAGCAGCGTGCGCACGCCGCAGGCGATGTCGAAGCCCACGCCGCCGGCCGAGACCACGCCGCCGGCCTCGGGATCGAAGGCGGCCACGCAGCCGATGGGAAAGCCGAAGCCGGGATGGGCGTCGGGCAGGGCGACCACCGGTCCGACGACCCCGGGTAGGCTCGCGACATTGGCGAGCTGTCCGAGTACGTCGGCCTCCAGGGCCTTGGCCGCCGCCTTGTCGCCGTAGAAGACGGCCGGAACCCGCATGGCTCCGGTTTGGGGCAGTTCCCAGGTAAAGGCGTCTTTGGGGATCAGGCGTGCCATGAAACGTCCTTGGCCGGGCCGGTGTCGGCGCGACGGCCGCAAGTGACCGAGTGTAGGACACGGGCACGGGTTTTTGTCAAGGCGTGTTGGAAGCGGGCAGGGGCTGGGCGGAGGGCTTGCCAGGGGGGCGTGGTGGTTCAGGCGAATAAAAAAGCGCCGCTTCCGGGGGAAGCGGCGCTTTTACCTGTAATTGCAGCGGCTAGATGCTGTAGAGTTTTTCGCCGGGAATGATGGTGATGTTGTTTTTCTGCAATAGCTCAATGGCCTGGTCGGTGCGGTCGAAGCGGAAGATGATGACCGCCGACCGCTCGCACTGGTGCACGAAGGCGTACATGTACTCCACGTTGACCCCGCCCGAGCAGAGCAGGCTCAGGATGGCGTGCAGGCCGCCGGGCTGGTCCGACACTTCCACGGCCACCACGGCGTTTCGGCCCACGGTAAAGCCGTTTTCCTTGAGCGCGACCTTGGCTTTCTCGTGGTCGCTGACGATGAGGCGCAGGATGCCGAAGTCCGAGGTGTCGGCCAGGGACAGGGCGCGGATGCTGATGCCGGCCTCGGCCAGGACCCGGGTCACTTCTTCCAGGCGGCCGGCCCGGTTCTCCAGGAAAATGGAAATCTGTTCGGCTTTCATGGCGATGGTTCCTCCGGATGACGGGCCTTTGCCCTTATTCGTGTCGTGTCCTCGACGGGCTGTCAAACCAACCAGCAACAGGGTCGGGCGCGCGGCGAATCACGCGCGCAGTGCCCAAGCGCCGCCGGGCGTTATTTGCACTCGTTTCGCAGGTCGAGGATGCGCTTGGCCTTGCCCTCGGAGCGCTGGATGGCCCGGGGCTCGACCAGCTTGACCTGGGTAGTCACGCCCAGGAATTCCTTGATGTTCTTCTGGATCTTGCCTTCCAGGCGCTGGAGATTTTTAATCTCGTCGGAGAAGATCTTCTCATCGACCTCGACCTGGACGGTGAGGGTGTCGAGGTTGCCGTCGCGGCGCACCACGAGCTGGTAATGCGGGGTGAGGCCCTCGGTCTCAAGCAGGATGCTTTCGATCTGGGAGGGGAAGACGTTGACCCCGCGAATGATGAGCATGTCGTCGCTGCGGCCGTGGACGCGCTGCATCCGGGCAAAAGTGCGGCCGCACTTGCAGGGGGTCTTGACCAGCCGGGTGATGTCGCGGGTGCGGTAGCGGATGACCGGCTGGGCTTCCTTGGTCAGCGTGGTGATGACCAGCTCGCCCATCTCGCCCGGGGCGACCGGTTCCTTGGTCACGGGATCAATGACCTCGCACAGGAAATGGTCTTCCATGAGGTGGGCGCCGTCCTGGGCTTCCAGACACTCGATGCCCACGCCCGGACCCATGACCTCGGACAGGCCGTAAATGTCGATGGCCTTGATGCCCATCTTGTTTTCGATGTCGCGGCGCATTTCGTCGGTCCAGGGCTCGGCCCCGAACACGCCCACGCGAAGGGGCAGCTCCTTGAAGTCGATGCCGGCTTCCAGGGCCGTTTCGTAGAGCACCAGGCTGTAGGAGGGGGTGCAGCACAGGACCGTGGCCCCGAAGTCCTTGAGCAGCATGGCCTGGCGTCTGGTGCCGCCGCCGGAAACCGGCACGGTGATGGCCCCCAGCCGCTCGGCTCCGTAGTGCGCCCCAAGGCCGCCGGTGAACAGGCCGTAGCCGTAGGCCACGTGGATGATGTCGCGGCGGGTGGTGCCGGCGGCGGCGAAGCAGCGGGCGACCATGCGGCCCCAGTTGTCGATGTCGCGCTGGGTGTAGCCGACGACGGTGGCCCGGCCGGTGGTGCCCGAGGAGGCGTGGACGCGCACCACGTTGTCCCGAGGCACGGCAAAAAGGCCGAAGGGATAGTGGTTGCGCAGATCCTGCTTCTCGGTAAACGGCAGGTAGCGCAGATCGGCCAGGCTCTTGACGTCGATAGGCTTGATGCCCGCCTCGTCAAAGGCCCGGCGGTAGAAGGGCACGTTGGCGTAGACCCGCTCGCACAGGCTTTGCAGTCGTTTGAGCTGCAGGGCTTCGAGTTCCTCGCGGGGCAGGGTTTCGATATCCATGTCGAAAATCATGGGCGTCCTCCAAATGGCGTCGTCAGCGCATCCAAAAGGGATTCCTGCCGAAAGCGGCAGGCCGCGTCAAGAGAGGGCCGGGAAAAAGCCGGACGCTCCATTTGCGGGCCGGCGGCAAATCGCATAAGGAGTGGGGGTTGCCCGCCACGGCGGGCATCAGTCATTTTTCTGGAGAACCAATGTCCGTCAAATCCGCTGATGCCAACATCGCTCCCGCCGCCAAGGCCGCCCAGGTCGCTGCCTGGCTCTACGAAAAAAAAGCCAAAGAAATACAAGCCGTTGACGTCACTGGCTTGAGCCCCATCTGCGAGGCCATGGTCATGGCCTCGGCCGGCAGCGCCCGGCAGGCCCAGGCCCTGGCCGACCACGTCCTGGCCCGTTGCGGCGAGTTCGGCTATTCCTACCTCGGCCAGGAAGGCTACCGCCTCGGCCAGTGGGTGCTGCTCGACCTCAACGACGTCCTGGTCAACATTTTCATGGGCGACCAGCGCTCCTTCTACAACCTCGAAGGCCTGTGGTCCGAGGGCAAGCCCATCGCCCTGCGTCTGGCCCCGGCGGCCAAGACCCCGGCTCCCGGCGCTGCTGACGCCGCCGACCCCGCCGATACTGGTGACGAAGACGACGATCCCGAGAGCGACGCATGAAGCCCACGCCCACCCTGCTGTTGATCCTCGACGGCTGGGGCATCGCCCCGGCCGGTCCCGGCAATGCCGTGACCGAGGCCGGCACGCCGGCCCTTGACCGCCTGCTGGCCGACAATCCGTCCACGACCCTGGCCTGTTCCGGCCGGGCCGTGGGCCTGCCGTCGGGGTTCATGGGCAACTCCGAGGTCGGCCACATGAACATCGGGGCCGGCCGGGTGGTCTACCAGGACATGACCCGCATCGACATGGCCGTGGAGGACGGGTCGCTGGCCGCCAATCCGGTCCTGGCCGAGCTGGCCCGGGCGTCGCTGGCCGGCGGCGGGCGCGTTCACCTCATGGGGCTTATCTCCGACGGTGGGGTGCACAGCCACATCAGCCACGCCAAGGCCCTGGCCGCCGCCTTCGCGGCCCTGGGGCAGCGCGACATCTTCTTCCATGCCCTCCTCGACGGCCGCGACACGCCCCCCGAAAGCGGGGCTGGTTACGTGGCCGACTTGCAGGCCTCCCTGGACAGCCTGGGCGCGGGCCGCATCGCCTCGCTCATCGGGCGTTTCTACGCCATGGACCGCGACAACCGCTGGGAGCGGGTGGCGCAAGCCTATGCCGCCCTGACCGAGGGCGCGGGCGTGCCGTTTACCGACCCGGTCGAAGCGGTCAAGGCCGCCTACGCCGCCGGGGAGACCGACGAATTCGTCAAACCACGCGTCCTGGCCGGAGGCGAGGGCGTCATCCGCGACGGCGACGCCGTGTTTTTCTTCAATTTCCGGGCCGACCGGGCGCGCGAAATCACCAAGGCCCTGGCCTTCGCCGATTTTGACGCCTTCCCCCGGGGATGCGTGCCCGCGCTGTCGGGCTACGCCACCATGACCGAGTACGACGGCTCGTTTCACCTGCCGGCGGCGTTTGCGCCAGTGGCCGTCACCGACGTCCTGGGCGAGGTCTATTCCCGGGCCGGGCTGACCCAGCTGCGGCTGGCCGAAACGGAAAAATACGCCCACGTCACCTATTTCTTCAACTGCGGCCGCGAGGAGCCTTTCCCCGGCGAGGAGCGCCTGCTCGTGCCTTCGCCCCGGGACGTGGCCACCTACGACCTCAAGCCCGAGATGAGCGCCGCCGCCGTCACCGACGCGTTCTTGGCCTCCATGGACAAGGGCCACAGCCTGTCCGTGGTCAACCTCGCCAACTGCGACATGGTGGGGCACACCGGCATCCTGGAGGCGGCCAAGGCGGCCGTGCGCACGGTGGACGCCTGCGTGGCCCGCATCACCTCGGCCACCTCGGCCGCCGGCTGGCGGGTGCTCGTCACCGCCGACCACGGCAACGCCGAGGAGATGATCGCGCCCGCCGGCGGCCCCATGACCGCCCATACGCTGAATCCGGTGCGGCTCATTCTCGTCGATCCGACGCGAAAGGGGGCCACGCTCTCGCCGGGCAAGCTCGGCGACATCGCGCCGACCATTTTGTGGCTGGCCGGGCTGCCCGTGCCCGAGGCCATGACCGGACAATGCCTGATCGCCGGGGAGGGCGCATGAGCAGCGAATCGCGCAAACCGCTCACGCCGGCCAAGCCGGTCGGGGTGGAGCTGGTGTTTCTCTATCCGTGCCCGTTTTGCCGGCGCGAGGTGCCGGTGGTGGCCCCGGTTAAGCCGGCCATGATCGCCTGCGACGCCTGCCGGGGCCGGTTTCCCATCGTGCCCGTGGACGAGCGCTCGGTGCGCTACGTCAAGATCGCCATGGCCGGCGGCAAGGCGGCCATCGACCCGGATTTCATCTGACGCCAGGCGCGTCGGAGGCCTCCCATGACCTATGTCGTTGTCGCGGCGTTGTTGGGCCTGCTCGTTTTTATTCATGAACTCGGCCATTTCCTGGCCGCCCGGGCGGTCGGCATCCCGGTGGCCCGGTTTTCCCTGGGCATCGGGCCGGTTCTCGCCAGCCGCACCGTGGGCGGCGTGCGCTATTGCTTAAGCGCCATCCCCTTTGGCGGCTATGTCCTGCCGGATCTTCGCGACGAGGCGGCCTATCTGGCCCTGCCTCTTGGCAAACGGCTGGTCTTCTCCCTGGCCGGCCCCCTGGCCAACATCCTTTCCGCCCTGGCCGTCTATGCCGTCCTGACCCTGGTCGCGCCGGGTTCCCTTGGCTGGGCCGCCCTGGCCGTCAAGCCCCTGGCCCTGTGCTGGAAGACCCTGGCCGCCATGGTGGCCGGCCTGGGCGCGCTGTTTTCCCGGCCCGAGCAATTAAGCGGCGTGGTCGGCATCGTGGCCGAGGGCTCGCGTTTCGCCGCCGGCGACCTCACGCGTTACGGCATCCTGGCCGCCCACCTGTCGCTGTCCCTGGCCGTGTTCAACCTGCTGCCGCTGCCGCCCCTGGACGGCGGCAAGATGGTCTTCGACACCCTGGCCCGCCTGTGGTCGGGGCTTTCGCGCCTGTACATCCCCGTGGCCGTGGGCGGCTGGCTGGCGCTCATCGGCCTTATGGGCTACGCCACGGTCCAGGATGTCTGGAAGTACTGCCTCTAATCGCGCGACGCGCCTCGAACCACCCCGATTTTCCATCCAATCGTCGCCCGCTGTGGACCAAAACGCCGTCTTCGGGCACGATGCTCGGGCCACGCCCCAAGGAGGAACCCCCATGGCCGTCAGTCCCCTCGCCGGCAAGCCGGCGCCGCGTTCGCTTCTCGTCAACGTGCCGCGCCTGGTCGCCGCCTATTACGCCGTCAAGCCCGATCCGACCGATCCCTTGTGCCGGGTCGCCTTTGGCACCTCAGGCCACCGGGGCACGTCGTTTAATGGTTCCTTCAACGAAGACCACATCCTGGCCACGACCCAGGCCATCTGCGACCACCGGGCCGCCAAAAAGATCACCGGCCCGCTTTTTCTGGGCATGGACACCCACGCCCTGTCCGAGCCGGCCTGGATCACCGCCCTGGAAGTGCTGGCCGCCAACGGCGTCACCGTGCGCGTCCAGGCCGGCCGGGGCTACACCCCGACCCCGGTCATCTCCCACGCCATCTTGACCTTCAATCGCCATCACCAGGGCGTTATGGCCGACGGCATCGTCATCACGCCGTCCCACAATCCGCCCGAGGACGGCGGCTTCAAGTACAATCCGCCCTCGGGCGGCCCGGCCGACACCGACATCACCAAGGCCGTGCAGGACGCCGCCAACGCCTACCTCGAAAAAAAGCTGGCCGGCGTGCGGCGCATGACCCTGGCTTCGGCTTTGGCCGCCGAGACCACCGAGCCCTACGACTACATCGAACCCTACGTGGCCGATCTGACCAACATCTGCGACATGGGGGCCATCCGCGAGGCCGGACTGCGCCTGGGCGTCGATCCCCTGGGCGGCTCGGGCGTGGCCTACTGGGAACCCATGGCCGAGCGCTATGGCCTGAACCTGTCGCTTATAAGCGACGTGGTGGACCCGACCTTTTCGTTCATGACCGTGGACAAGGACGGCAAGATCCGCATGGACTGCTCCTCGCCCTACGCCATGGCCCGGCTCATCGAGCACAAGGACTCCTACGACATCGCCTTCGGCAACGACCCGGACTACGACCGCCACGGCATCGTGACCAAGGGGGCGGGGCTGTTAAATCCCAACAACTATCTGGCCGTGGCCATCAGCTACCTTTTCGCCACGCGCAAGGGCTGGCGGGCCGACGCGGCCGTGGGCAAGACCGTGGTCTCCAGCGCCATGATCGACCGGGTGGCGGCCGGGCTTGGCCGCAGGCTGTGCGAAGTGCCGGTGGGCTTTAAATGGTTCGTGCCCGGGCTCATTGACGGCTCCTTCGGCTTTGGCGGCGAGGAGAGCGCCGGCGCGGCCTATCTGCGCTTTGACGGCACGGTCTGGACCACGGACAAGGACGGCATCATCATGGATCTGCTCGCCGCCGAGATCACGGCCAAGACCGGCCAGGACCCGGCCGAGCACTATGCCGAGCTGGCCAAGCGCTACGGCGAGCCCATCTACGAGCGCATGGACGCCCCGGCCTCCAAGGCGCAAAAAGCGGCCCTGTCCAAGCTTTCGCCCGAACTGGTGAAGGTTTCGGCCCTGGCCGGCGAGGCCATCACGGCCAAGCTGACCAGCGCCCCGGGCAACGGCGCGGCCATCGGCGGGCTCAAGGTGGTGACGGAAAACGGCTGGTTCGCGGCCCGGCCGTCGGGCACCGAGGACGTGTATAAAATCTACGCCGAAAGCTTCAAGGGACGTGACCACCTCAAGGCCCTGCAAGTCGAGGCCAAGGAGATCGTGGACGCGGCCTTTGCCGCCGCCGGGGTGTAATGCCTCCCGGCGTCCCCGACGTCCCCGGCGCGCCTGACGCTCTTGACGCCGAGGCCCGCCGGCTCCTGGCCGCCCTGGCGGCCGAACCGGACGCGCCGTTTCCGCGCCGGACGCTGCCCGGCGAGACGGCCCTGGGGCTCGGCTATGGGCCGGGGATGGCCTGGAAGCTGCTGCGCCGGCTTTTTGCGGCCGGCTACTACGAATACGACATCTCGGCCTACAGCGGCCGGCTCACCGAAGCCGGCCGGCAGGCCGCCAAAAGGATCGACGCCTTATGAAACTCGCCCAGCATTGCCTTTCCGCCGTTCCCCTGGCCCTGGCCGGCTACGCCGCCTCGGGCGGCCGTTTTTCCGCCGCCGTCATGGCCGGTCTGTCGAGCGTGCTCATCGACGGCGACCATGTGCTTGACTACCTGCTCTATAGAAAACGCTGGGGCGGCACGAAGGATTTCTTCGCCAGCTGCGAGGAGGGCCGGCTGCCCAGGCTCTATCTGGTGCTCCATTCCTTCGAGTTCGTCATCTTCCTGTGGCTGCTGGTCGGTTTCGGCATCGCCGCGCCCTGGGGCGTGGGGCTGACCATTGGCGTGACCGGCCATCTGCTGCTGGATTGGGTGGGCAATCGCCACATCGTGAAGCAATCGTTTTACTGGTTCTCCTTCCGGGCTATGCATCGCTTTGACGGCAACGAGCTGTACGTCACGCCGCCGGTCGCGTTGGAAGACCCGGCCGAGGACATCGCTCAGGCCTAGCGCGCCTTTTCCGGTCCACGGCGGAGCCGGGGAAGCGATTCGGACACTACGGGCGCGGCGTTGGACCGCGCCCGTTTTTTTGTCCTGGCTGCGTGCGGATTGTCGGAAAACGTTAAAGTGATGCTTGAGGTGGAAGGCTTCGGCCTGGACGCCGGAAACACCTGGGCTGCTGGCGCGCCCTGGGCGCTTGGGGCCGGATGCCCGCGCGCGGGGCGCTAGCTCAAAATTTTCAAGCTGTGCCCGCATCCTTTCCGTCGGATGTCCGCGTGCGGGACGCTAGCCCCGCTTGGCCCGCCGCACGGCTTGGCACAGCGACTTGGCCGGGGCAAAGACCTCGATGCGAGCGTCGGGGTCGAGGGTCAGCCCCATGGAGTCGATGAGATAGTCCCGGGGCGAGACGCCAAGCGGCTCCAGGGCCGTGGTCCGCTCCAGGTGGAAAAATTCTCCCCAGTTCGTGGCGTAGAGGGTGTCGATGCTCACCGTGGCGCGTTCTTCGCGCGGGGCCGTCATGTTGACCACAAGCAGGGCGGTCGTGACCTTTTCCGGCGACAGTCCCCAGGACAGCGGCGGATTGAAGGTCGCCCGGGCCGGAAACAGGTCATGGACGGCGGCCAGGAGCCCCACGCAGTCGGGCAGGGTGAGCGGGGCCGGCAGCAGCGTCGCCTGGACATGTAGGCCCGGCCGGTAGAGTTCGTTGGCCACGAGCCAGGCGGCCAGGCGCACCACGGAGAGCTCCTGGCGCAAGGTTTCCTTTTGCCGGGATTTGCGCGCCGCGCTGCGCACGGCCGGCTCTCCCCGGGCGATCAACCCCGCCTCGCGCCCCTTGCCTTCCTCAAGGCCAATCTCCAGCGAATCGAAAAGATGCCGGCCCGGCCGCAAAAACGGCAGCCGCATGACCTTGCCCACCCGCTTGGCGAAGCTGGCCGCGATGCGCCGCGACAGCATGGCCTGGTCGCGTTCGGTCAGTCCGCCGGCCGCGCCGAGTTCGGCGCTTCTGTTCTTGAGGCGTTCGTAGGCCTTGAGGAAATAGTTGGAAATGGCGTCGCAAAGGAGCATGCCCTGGGCAAAGCCGGCCTCGGCCTCTGCCCCGGCCTTTTTGGGCAGGGGCGGGCAGGAGCCCGTCGTCGGCGGGGCGTAGGGAAAGAAGTGGTCGAGGATGGCCTCGCCGGTGCGGCTGGCGTATTCGTCGCAGGGGTCGAAGCCGGTCTTTTGCAAAAAGGCCTGGCGCAACAGCTCCATGGCCCCGGCCTGGCCGCTTTCCTCATAGTGGCGGCTGACTTCCTTGAACAGCAGGGCATAGGGATCGCAGCGCCACAGCCCGCCCTGGTTGGCCAGGATGGAGGTTTTAAGCGTTTCGCACAGCAGGCTCGGCCGGCCGGGATGGGCGGCGTATTTCTCCAGCAGCCCGAACTTGATGATGGATTTGAACGGACTTGTTAGGGATTTGACGATCATCCACAGCGACGCGCCAAAGTATTCGTCCCCGGCGATGGCCCGCACGCAGCCGAAGTCCAGGCTGTCGGCGGCCACGTCGGCGGCGGTGCGGCCAAGGGCGGCCATGGCCTTGCCGTAGCCTTCCTCGGCGATGCCCTGGGGCAGGCACCACCAGGCCGGTTTTTTGCCGGCCACCACCAGAGCCGTGCGGTAGAACTCCTCCTTGAGCAGGCAGCCCTGGGCCGAGCCGTAGCCCTCGTCGGCGGAGTAGCCGAAGATGTTGTCGCGGATGTCAGACACGCTCATGAGGAAAAAGTGGATTTCGAGATTGTGGTCGCGGTCGGCTTGCCGGCTGACGGCGTCGAGCTTGTCTTGGAAGGCGGGCAGGTCCGGCCGGGCGGCGTCGGCCTCGGCCAGCACGACCCAAACGTCGAGATCGGAATCGTCAGTCTGGGCCACGGTGCCGACGCTGCCGATGGTGTAGACGGCCTCGACCCGGATGGCGTCGTCGGGGAGGGTGGCCGCTTCGGCGGCGCGGTCGCCGAAATGGGCCGCGGCGTGGCGGGCGGCGGTGAAATTGGGGACTTGTCCGGCGATGCGGGCCGCCGGAGCCGGGCGCAGGCCGTTTTCATCGCGCACCAGCGGCGCCTGGACCAGAGCCGGCAACATCTCCAGGAAGGCCGCCCCGTCCTCCCCGAGCCGCCGTCTGGCCCAGGCCAGACGGCGTTTGTTGTTGGCGAGCATGGCCAGTCGGCGACGGCGATAGTCGCGGCCGGCCAGCACGATGTCGCACACCGCCGCAATAAGGCGCAGCCCCGGGCCGTCGGCCAGAGCCGAGGGCAGCGGCTGGCCGGCCTCGGCCGCCTCGAGGATGGCGGCGGCCTCGTCCCGGGCCACCGCGCCCAGGATGTCGGGTTCGTCGGTGGGGCCTATAAAACGCGATTTGGCGAAATAGCAGCCTTCGGTGCGCACGCTTTGAAATCGGATGCGGACAAACGTCGCCATCTCGAACAGGCAGTCGGAAAAAACCACGCCCTGGCAGGCGCAGTCATGGACCACCGCCCGCACCAGGCTCACGGCCCGCAACCGGCAGCGGGTCAGGGTCAGGCCGGCCAGGGTCGCGCCAATGAAGTCGCAGGCCAGGGCGTCCAGGCCCGTCATGACCACATCTTCGCCGGCCAGCCCGCCAAAGGCGCAAAGGCGCATGTCGCAGTCGAGGAAGCGCACTTTTCGCAGCACGGCTTCGGAGAACCGGCAGTTGAGGAACCGGCAGCCGGCAAAGGTCACGTTTTCCAGACGCGCGCCTTCGAAATTGACGTCCGCGAACTGAGTCGCGGTAAAAACGGTTCCGGTCATGGCCGCGCCCAGGAAGCTGACGGCCTTCAGCGAACACCGGGCCACCTCGACATCGGCCAGGACCGCGCCGTCCAGGGCGGTCCACATGATCTGGCGTTTTTCCAGGCGCGCGCCCGGGGTGGCCAGTTCCCGGCGCAGGTTGTCGGCCGGCTCGGCGGAAGTCCCGGACGGCTGGGCGACCAGGGTCTTGACCCGGCTCCAGAGGCCTTTGCCGGTTTGGCCGGCGGCCGTGGTCGGCCCTGCCAGGGGGGGGCGCACGGGGAGCGGGCGGGCGGCGGCCCGGGCGCGGGCGGCCAGATCGGCGGCCAGGATGTCGCCAAGCGTCTTGTCGGCCGCGCCGGCCCTGGCCAGCCCCCGGGCGGCGGCCTGGGCCGGCCCGGGCAGGGCAGCGGCCAGCACGGCGTACACGGCGTGGACCATGGCCCGGCGGCCCTGGGGCGGCAGGGCGCGCAACGCCTGGCCGTACGCGGCGTGGGAAAATCCGGCCAGGCAGGGGGCCAGTTCGGCCACGCGTCCGGGCGCGGCGGCGGCCAGGGCGGCCAGGGCCTGGGCCGCCTGGCCTTCGTCGCAGCGGGCCAAGGCGCACAGGGCGGCGGCGGTGAGCGAGGCTTCCGGGGACTCGACCAGGGCCCGGGCCGGAGCGGCCGCAATGGCCGGGTCAAGTCCCGGCGTTTCGGCCAGGGCGCGGCAAATAATCTCGGCCGACACCTCGTCGAGGTCGCCAAGGCGCGCCGGGAGCTTTTCCACCAGCCCCGGCTCGCGCAGCCGGCCAGACACCCGGGCCATGTAGCGTATTTGCTCGGCCGAAAGGTCCATTTGCAGGAGCCGGGCGAGCCACATGCCCAGCCGTCCCCGGATGAGCGCGTTTCGAAGGGGCAGGGCCGGGTATTCGTGGCGATTGGCCAGGAGGTCAAGGAGGATCAGCAGCTCGTCGGGGATGCGCTCCACCACGTCCTCGATGACTTCAAGGCACAAGGCGGCGGTTTTGGGGCGCTCGGCCCGGGGGCGGCGGAAAAAGGCGTTGGCGAAAAGGAGTTTTTCCTCGTCGCGAAGGTTGGCGAGCAGAGAGACGGCCAGTTCCTCGGGCAGGGTTTCCAGGTGGGTGACGGCCAGCACCTCGCCCTCGACGCCCAGGCGAAAGAGCAGGGGAAAGGCCTGCCTGGCGAAATTCTCGTCTCCGGCGTCGAGCAGCGCCGCCAGGAGGAAGGCCACCTCGGAGGCCTCGGCGGCGGTGGCCGGATCGTCCACGCCGCCCCGGTCGATAAAAGCCAGGGCCTGCCGGGCCAGGGGCAACAGCGCGCCAAGGTCGGAACCCGGCGGCTGGGACAGGCCCGTGCGCAGGGTCCGCATGATGGCCCGGGCCGGCGAGCCCGGCCGGCTCATGAGCGGCTCCGCTGGCGGGAAAAAGTCGGCCTAGGCCCGGGGCGCGGCGTCCACATAGAAGGAAACCTGCTTGCCGGGGTTCAGGTATTGCAGCACGTCCGGGGCGAGGTCTTCGGGCCGCAGGGCCTTGACCACGGTCAGTTCGGTCTCGATGGTCAAATCGATGATGAGGGCTTCGCGCTTGGGAATGTCTGGGTGATGGACCTTGACGCTTGGGCGCAGCGAATCGCGGATATTGGCCGAGACCACCATGCCCTGCATGGTGTTGGACAGCTCGACCAGCGACCCCGGCGGATAAACGCCGAGCTTGCGGATGAACATGGTCACGGCTTTGGCGTCGAGGGGGCCGCGCTTTTTGTAGAGGGCCTTCATGGCCTCGTGGGGCGTGCGGACAGGCGTGCCGTCCTTGGTGTTGCACAGCCGGTCGTAGACGTTGGCCACGGCGGCGATGCGCGCCCCGAGCACGATGGCCGCTCCCTGGAGCCTGAGCGGAAAGCCCGTGCCGTCGAGGAGTTCGTGGTGCTGGAGCACCAGCATCTGAGCAGAAGGCGGAAACCCGGGCACGGCGGCCAGCATTTTGGCACCGATTTTCGGGTGCTCCATGTAGTATTCCTTGAGCACCTTGTTCATGGTGATCATGTTGCCCTTGGAAAATCGCTGGATGGGGATGCGTCCCTTGCCCACGTCGTGGAAGAGCGAACCGATGCCCACTTCTTCGATGGCCGCTTTGTCCAGCCCCATTTCCTTGGCCAGCATCATGGAAAGCACGGCCACGTTGAGGGCATGATAATGCTTGGCTTCATCGCGCATCTTGGCTGTCATGACGTTTATGAGCACGTCAAGGTCCGAGAGAAACGTCTCGGCCATGGGCCCCACCACCTCGCCGGCCGCTTCCAGGACCTCGGCGTTGGGGGAACTGACTTTTTTGAGCGCTTCCACCACCTTGTCCATGGCCTTTTCGTAGCGCTTCTCGCAGGCGGCGAAGCGTTCCAGCCGGTCTTTGTTGCGTTCGATGGTTTCGCGCTTGAGGCTGGAGAGTTCGGCCGAAACCGGGGTGCGGGCGGCGGACCAGGGGCCTTTCTGGCGTTTGCCGGCCAGGCCGTCGAGTTCTTCCAGGGAGATGGGCAGGCGGTCGGATTTGTCGGGGATGCAGTAAACGTGGGTCAGCCCCAGGGCCATGACCTTGGCCACGTCGGCGTCGCTGCGCAGCTTGAAGCCTTTTGGCGGAAAGGGATGGGCCAGACCGGGCTCGTCAATGCGGATGAAAAGCCCGGGGCACAATTGTTCCGCCAGTATGGGGTATTCGTCTATCTGCATGGTTGTTCCCGTCAGGCGAAGCCGCCCGGGCGTCTTGGCCCAGGCGGCTTCGCGCCGACATCACAGGCTATACGCGCGGGGAAAAAAAACTGTCAACTCGGCGACTTTGGCCTTTGAGCCGTGGCGCTTGCCGAAAGGCCCCCGAGCCGGCTATGAATCAGCGAGAACCAGCGAAAAGCCCTATGCAGCAGCCCACCTCTCCGCAACACAGGCCCCGGTCGGGCCACAAGCCCGTCAAGGGCGTTTTTTCCATTGAATCCCAGAAGTTTCTCGGTATCGGCGGCATCGCTCGGGCCGGGCAGCGCCTTTTTTTCTACGCCGAACAGGCCGCCGATTCGGACCAGGTGCTCATGCAGCGCTTAAGTCGCGATTTCATCCCCACAGGAACCCGGCGGGCCATCAGCCGCGAGCAGCTCTTCACCCAGTACCAGCCCGAACCCTCAATCTATCTCAACAAGGTCGTGCCGGTCATGCGCCGGCTGGAGGAGGCGGTCAGCGCGGCCGACGGTCACCGGGAGCGCCAGGAGCTTTTCGCCGCCGAATTCGAATACAAGGGCGTGCTGCAACTGGATGAGGAACATGTTCGGGCGGCCTTTGGCCTGGGGCTCACCTATCTGGAGCGCCAGGAGAAGCACAACGCCGACGTGGTCTTTCACAAGATCATGCGCATCGAGGCGGCGTTTACGCCTGAGCACAAGCACCTGTTCAACGAATTCGGCATCCAGATGCGCAAGCTGGGCATGTACGACGAGGCCATGCGCTACTACAGCCAGGCCTACCGCCTGTGCGACACCGACGAGCACTTGCTCTACAACATGGCCCGCACGCTTTATGAGAAAGGCCGCGTGAAAAGCTGCCGGGCCATGCTGGCCCAGGCCCTGCGGCTCAATCCCGAATTTCCCGAGGCGCGGGCCTTTCTGGCCTATCTCGAATCCCTGGCCCGGGGCGAGGCCGCCGCGGAACCGCCGCTTGCCGCCGCTGCCCTGGAAAAGCCCCCTGGCGTCTTGGACGAGCCGCAGCCGGCCCAGGGCCATTGACAGGGCGTCGCCGGCTCTGCCAAGACGGCGCGTTTCGCGCGTGCATCAACGGCTGATCCTGGACGCCGTCGCGTCTGGTCGTACAAAGGAGCATAGCCATGGGCAACGTCAAGGTCGGCGTCAAATTGTTCACCTCCGTGTGCGTCACCGCGCTGCTCACCCTGGTCGTCGGGGTGCTCGGCTATCAAGGGCTGGTCGGTCTCGGGTCGGCCCTGTCCCGGGTGACGGGCGACGCTCTGCCCTGCGTTGCTGGCCTGGGCATGGTCAAGGAAGGCCTGCTCGCCGCCCAGTCGGCCGAGCGCACCATCCTTGTGCCGGAACTGGCCAATTCCAAGGAATTCGAGCGCCAGCGCGAGAATCTTCGGGCCGGCTTGGCCCTGGCCGACGCCGGGCGCGAGATCGTCGACCGCATGCCCCTGGACGAGGAAGAGACGGCCCAGTGGAAGGCCTTCAACGAAGCCCTGGCCGCTTGGCGCAAGACCAATGCCCAGGTCCTTGAGCTGGTCGCCGCCGGCAAGCGCAGCAACGCGCTCACCCTCTCCATCGGCATGTCCCAGCTCTCCCAGAAAAAAGCCCTGGACGCGCTCAATGTTCTGCAGGAACGCCGTCGCGGCCAAGCCGACGCCCTGGCCGTTTCCTCCCTGGACGACGTCCAGCGGCGCACCATGTTCCTGACGGCGGCCGTGGCCGCCTGCCTGCTCCTTTCCGCCGCTCTGGGCATCGTCATCACGCTGTCCATCACCCGCCCCCTGGGCAAGGGCGTGGCCTTTGCCAAGGCCGTGGCCGACGGCGATCTCGAAGCCCGCCTGGACGTGTCCGGCCGCGACGAAATTGCCGAACTGGCCGCGTCCATGCGCCGCATGCTCGCCGCCCTTCGCGACAACATCGCCGCGGCCACGGCCCGGGGCGAGGAGGCGGCCAGCGAGGCGGCCAAGGCTTGTCAGGCCATGGAAGAAGCCGACGCGCTGCGTCTGGCCGCCGAGCGCGCCCGCCGCGACGGCATGCAGCAGGCTGCCGAGCGCCTGTCCGAGGTGGCCGGAACCCTGTCCGCCGCCGCCGCCGCCTTGT
The DNA here is from genome assembly GCA_000307955.1 of Solidesulfovibrio magneticus str. Maddingley MBC34. Classification (GTDB taxonomy): domain Bacteria; phylum Desulfobacterota; class Desulfovibrionia; order Desulfovibrionales; family Desulfovibrionaceae; genus Solidesulfovibrio; species Solidesulfovibrio magneticus_A. The sequence goes on from ALAO01000115.1 coordinate 34,079, forward strand.
CGGGCCATGTGGCCCGGGCCACCGACGGCGCGCGCGAGCAGTCCTCGCGTCTGGCCGAAGCCGCCGCCTCCATGGGGGAGATGGGCGCCACCGTTCTCGATGTGGCCCAAAGCGCGGCCACGGCCGACGCCACCGCCGCCTCGGCCCGGGACAAGGCCAGCGTCGGTTCCGACGTGGTGCGCCGGGCCATGGCTGGCATCGGCACAGCCCGGGACAAGGCCCAAGCCTTGGCCCGGGACATGAACGCCCTGGGCGGCCAGGCCGAGGGCATCGGCCGGGTGCTTGGCGTCATTTCCGACATCGCCGACCAGACCAATCTCCTGG
>ALAO01000116.1 GCA_000307955.1 Solidesulfovibrio magneticus str. Maddingley MBC34
CTAAAACCATTTATTTTTCTTAAAAAATACTCTCGTATTTCTTAAGGGACGCGACACTAGCAAGGGACGCTGAGCGCCAGCCCGCCCTGGGCGGTTTCCTTGTATTTCGTGCACATGTCGCGCCCGGTCTGGGCCATGGCCGCGATGGCCTGGTCCAAACCCACGACATGGTGGCCCGGGGTCTCGGCGGCGGCGATCTGGTAGGCGGCAAAGGCCTTGACCGCGCCCATGGCGTTGCGCTCGATGCAGGGAATCTGGACGTAGCCGGCCACCGGATCGCAGGTCAGGCCCAGGCAGTGCTCCAGGGCGGTTTCGGCGGCGTTTTCCACCACATGGACGCCGTGCCCGTTGGCCTGGGCCAAAAAGGCGGCGGCCATGGCCGAGGCCACGCCCACCTCGCCCTGACAGCCCACTTCCGCGCCGCTCACCGAGGCGTTGTGCTTGGCTAAAAGGCCCACCATGCCGGCCACGAGCAAGGCCTCGCGGAAATTCTTGCGAAAAACGCCGGCCGTGGGACGCAGCACCTTGGCGATGTAGAGCACCCCGGCCAGCACCCCGGCCGCCCCGGCCGTGGGCGCGGTGACGATGATGTGGCCGCAGGCGTTCTCTTCGGCCCCGGCAAAGGCGCAGGCGCAAAGGGCCAGGATCGGCCGGTCGGCCATTTGCGGGTCCTGGCGGTAGCGCGCGAAAAGCACGCCGGCCTTGCGCCACAGCCCAAGGGGGCCCGGCAGCGGCCCCTCGGCCTCCAATCCCCGCTCCACCACGTCGATCATCACCCGCATGACGCCGTCGAGGCGCTCCACGATGGCCTGCCGGGACAGGCCGCTGACGACCTCTTCATTGGCCATGAGCACCTCCGGCAGGGGCAGGCCCGTCTCCTCCACCAGGCGGCGCAGGCCGGCCATGCTCGAAAAGGGGTACGGCGGCAACGCCCGGACGGGAAGTTCCTCGCCCTGCCACTCCACGAACCCGCCGCCCACGGAATAGGCCTCCCGCGTCAAAAGCACGGTCCCGTCCCCGGCCGTCAAGCGAAACACCATGGTGTTGGGGTGGCGCTGGGGCACGGTCAGCAGGTCCAGGGACACGGCGTGCGGCGAGATGGCGAGGCTCCGGCCGGCCACGACGACGGTCCCGCCGGGATAGTCGGCCAGGCCGTCGACGATGTCGGGCGGGCAGGACTCGGGGCGATGGCCGAGCAGCCCGGCCAGCAGCGCCTGGGGCGTGCCGTGGCCCTGGCCGGTGGCGGCCAGGGAGCCGAGCAGGCGCACATCCACGGCGGCGGCCCGGTCCAGGATTTCGGCCGGCAGGCCCGAGACGGCCGAAAGGAACTCGGCGGCGGCGCGCATGGGGCCGATGGTGTGGGAGCTCGACGGCCCGGGGCCGATTTTAAACAGGTCCAGGATGGGCGTGGTGATGGGCGGGCGGGCGGCGTCCATGAATGTCCTTACGAGGTTGTGGGGTTGTCTGGCGTTTGGGCCGGCGCGGCGGGGCGTCCCTGGCGGTAGCGGGCCAGCCGCTCCGGCAAGGTTCCGGTATGCAGCTCAAACAAATGGTTGTCGTGGTCGTAAAAATAGAGCGAGCGGCCCTCGCCGGCCACCCGGGGGCGCGGCGGCCGAAAGGTCAGCCCCAGGGCCTGGACGCGGGCCAGGCAGGCCTCTAAGTCGGCTTCGGCAACGGCAAAGGCCACGTGGTTGTAGGTCGGCTCGGCCAGGGGCTCGCCTTCCATGACCGCCAGCCACAGCCCGTCGTCTCCTTGTCCGCCGACCAGATAGAACCGCTCCCGGGACAGGGAGAACGTGGCCTCGCCGCTGTCGTAGACCCGCCGCGCCCCCAGGACGCCGGTCAGCACGGCCTCCATGCGGTCGAGGTCGCGACAGATGAACGTGATGTGGCTCAATCCCGTGATCATGCGTTTGTCTCGCAGACGGCGCCGAGGGTGAGGCCGACTCGCCGGCCCACGACGCTCACGCCCCGCTCCGCCGGGCCAGCAGGCCGTGGCGCAGGGCATAGTCCACGAGCTGGCTTTTGTGGGTCAGGTGCAGCTTTTCCATCACATGGGTCTTGTGGGTGTCGATGGTCTTGACGCTTAAATGCAACAGTCCGGCGATCTGGGTCAGGGTGTGGCCGCGCACGAGGAGCTTTAACACCTCGCGCTCCCGGGCGGTCAGCACGGCATAGGGGTCCGGGGAGGCGGTCTGGGCCGTGGGCGAAAGGAGCTGGTCCAGGAGCACCTCGGCGTTGTCCGGGCTCATGTAGCGCCGGCCCGAGGCCACGGTGCGGATGGCCCCGAACAGTTCGCTGTCCAGGGCCTGCTTTTCGATGTAGCCCAGGGCCCCGGCGGCCATGGCCTCCTTGACGTATTCCCGGCCGTGCATGGTCAGGACCAGAATCTTGATCTCACGACCCCGGCTCCGCAGTTCCTTGATGCACTCCAGGCCGCTGAGGCGCGGCATGGACAGGTCGAGCACCAGCACCTCGGCCGGGACACGCTCCACCAGGGCCAGCAGGGCCTCGCCGTCGGCGGCCTCGCCCACCACCGCGAAATCGGGCTGGTTGTCGATAAGCAGCTTCAGTCCCGTGCGCAGCACGGTGTGGTCGTCGGCCAAGATGATGCGGATCGTCGCCATCGCGCCTCCTTATCCCAGTCGGCGCGGCAAGGTCACGCGCACCGTCGTCCCCTGTCCGGGCCGGGATTCGATCCGGAAAGTCCCGTCCAAAAGCTCGGCGCGCTCCATCATGCCGTAAATGCCGAGGCTGCCCTCGCCTTGCAGCATGGCCGGCAGGGTGGTCGCGTCAAAGCCCCGGCCGTCGTCGCTGACGGTCAGGGCGATTTCCCCGCCCTCGGCGGCCAGCTCCACGCGAACGGCCTTGGCCTGGGCATGGCGGGCGACGTTGGTCAGGCTTTCCTGCAAAATGCGATAAAGGGCCAAGGCCACGGCCGGGTCGAGCTCGGGATTGTCGTCTTCCGGGGCGAAAATCGCCGTCAGGTCGCGCTGCAAAGCAAAACTGTCGACGTACTTGGCCATGGCCGGCACCAGCCCCAGGTCGTCCAGGGCCGGCGGACGCAGTTCCACGGCCATCTTGCGCAGGCCGCCCAGGATCTCGACCACCAGGCTCTTGAGCTGGCGGATGGCCTCGCGCTGGTTGCTTGTCACCTCTCCGGCCAGCAGCAGCTGGAGATAAGCCAGCAGCGAGGCCAGGGACTGGCCGGCCTCGTCGTGCAGTTCCCGGGAGATGCGCTTGCGCTCGTCCTCCTGGACGCTGATGACCTTTTGCAGCAGCCGGACATGCAGGGCGTCCTTGTCGCGCAGGGCGGTCAGGAGATGCTCGTTCTCGTCGTCCTTGCGCGTCAGCGCGGCGGCCATGTCGTTAAACGCCGCAGCCAACCGCCCGACCTCGGCCTGATCGTCGGGAATGATGCGCACGCCGTAGTTGCCCTGCCGGATCTGGCCGGCGGCCTGGGCCAGTTGGTCGATGGGATGCACGATGCGGTAGGCCAGGCGCGTGGCCACGACGGCGGCCAGCAGGCAGACGACCAGGGTGATGAGCGAGAAGTTCTTGATGTTTTTTTCGAGGATGTGGCGCATGTCCTGCTCGGTGAGCCCCACCCGGACATAGCCCACGGCGCCGCGCTCCACCGGCACGACAACTTCGCGAAACGGGCCTTCGTTGCTGCGATAGCGCGTCACCGCATAGGCCCCCTCGCCGCCCGCGTCCGGCCGGGGCAGGCCTGGCGGCAGCTCCAGGGGCAGGCCGGCCGGGAAGCCGTCGCCAAAGGTGTGGGCCAGAATCTCCCCGGCGTAGTCGACGATCATGATGTAGCGGATGTCGTCGCTGGTGCGCCGGGTCTTGGCCGCGATCTCGTGCAGGACAAAGCGCTCGTCGAGGATGATGCTTTCGCTGCCCATGGCGGCGATGGAATTGCCGATCTCCGCGCCGCGTTTGTCCAGCTCCTTTTCCAGCAGCATCCGGTTGTGGACGAAGACCACCCCGCTTAAGGCGACGCTTAAAAGCAGCACGCTGCTGACGATGACCACGTTGATGCGGAAATAAAAGCTCGCCGTGCGCCACCACTTCATAAAAACCCGCCGATCCGGTCATAAAGCGCCCGCAGCGCGTCGTAGGCCCCGGGAACTGGCGGCGTGAACCGGCTGATGGCCAGGGTTTCCAAAGCCTCGGCCTGGGCCGGGTCCTGGTGCAGGTCCAGAAAAATGTCGCGCAGGGCGTCCTTGAGCTTGGGGTCCAGCCCGGCCGCCACCACCACCGGCCCGGACGGATTGACGCCCAGGGTGGCCACGACCCGGACCTTGCCGGCCAGCTCCGGTTGTTTGCGGATGGCCACGTCGAGAATCTGGTTGTCGATGGACGCGCCGTCGGCGATGCGGTTGGCCACGGCCTGGATGGCCCGGTCGTGGCTGGCGGTATAGAAGTAGCGGCCAAAATGGCGTTCCGGGGCGGACCCCAGGCGAAGCAGGGCGTCCATGACGGCCATATGGCCGGAAAAGCTCAAGGGGTCGGTGAAGGCGAAGACCTTGCCCTGCAAATCCTCAAGGCTTTGGGCCGGGCTGTCGCGGGGCACGATGAGCTGGGCGTCGTAGGTGGCCGAGCCCATAAATTCCGTCATGACCAGCACCTCGATGGGGGCCTGGCCGCGATAGGCGCTGTAGGCGCCGGTGGACACGAAGGCGATGTCCGCGTCGTCGTTGGCCAAGAGCAGATTGACCTCGGCGTAGGTCTTGCGCTGCACGAGAACGATCTGGCGGCCGGTGCGGCGCGACAGGGCCTCGGCGATGGTCCGCAGGGAATTGACGGTCTCGCCGGGCGAGCTGACCGAGGCCACGGCCAGCCGCAGGGGCCGCTGGCCGGCGGCTGCCTTGTCGCCGCCCTGGACGCCGGCCGGGGTCGGCTTGGAAAAATCGACGTAGCGCCTGTCGTCGGAGCAGCCATGGACCAGACACAGCAGCACGGCGGCGACAAGCAGCAAAAACGGTCGTCTCATGGCCATCCTTGCCCTGGCGGGCCGGGAGTATTCGGGGATGCCGGACGGGCAGCGGCCCTGCCGGACCGCGCCGTCCGCAGCCCGGAAAGCTAGCGCAAAAGGGGGTTTTACGCCAGATGGGCGGCATGGGGACGGGGACGGACGATCACGGGGCAGCAGGAACAAGATGCGTCGCGTGAAGGGCTACCGGCCGGGGAGCTGTCGGGTGTTAAGCCCTGGGAAGCCTGCCTTCTAAACAGACGGCCCGTTTCTTTTTGCACACGCCGAGCAAACCCGGCACGCATCGTCGCAACCGCCGGCCACTCCCTGCGGCTCCTGCAAAAATAAAAGGGGCCTGAACCGCCATTCAGGCCCCTTGCCGCGGGAGGGGCCGCGGACTTGCCAGCGGGGGGCAGTCCCCCCGCCGCTGACAGTTATGCTTGGCGCTTGCGCGCTCACAGAGCGCGCAAGCGCGCCGCCTCAGCTCTTGGCGGCTTCGGGGCTGGCCCCGTTGCCGTTGCCGTCGCGCTTCTCGCTGGTCGCGCCGTGGCCCCAGGTCAGGGCGATGGCCATGATGGCCAGCACGCCGGCGATGAGCATGAGGCCAAAGTACCAGTCCCAGCCGTAGTGCTGGATGACCCAGCCGGTCACCCAGTTGGCGACCACGGTGCCCAGCACGTAGCCGAACAGGCCGGTGAGGCCGGCGGCGGTGCCGGCGGCCTTTTTGGGCACGAGATCCAGGGCGTGCAGGCCGATCAACATGACCGGGCCGTAGACGAAAAAGCCGATGGCCAGAAGCGCCCAGCTGTCGATGGCGGCGGAACCGGACTTGTTGAGCCAGTAGAAGGCCACGGCCAGGACGGTGGGGACCATGAACAGGATGCCGGCCGGGGCGCGGCGGCTCTTGAAGTACTGGTCGGAAATCCAGCCGCACAGGATGGTGCCCGGGATGGCCGCGTACTCGTAGAGGGAATAGGCCAGGCCGGCCTGCTTGAAGTCAAAGCCCTTGACCTCGCGCAGGTAGGTGGGAGCCCAGTCGAGCACGCCGTAGCGGATGAAGTAGACGAAGATGTTGGCGATGGCGATGTACCAGAGATACTTGTTGGGCAGGATGTATTTGACGAAGATCTCCTTGGTGGTCATCTCCAATTCCTGATCTTCGCTGTAGCTCGGTGGATAGTCGTTGTTGTGCTCCTCGATGGGCGGCAGACCGCAGGACTGGGGCGTGTCGCGCATGGTGATAAGCAGCAGCACGGCGATGCCCACGGCCACGCCGGCCGGCACGTAGAGCTTGGCCTGCCATTCGTTGAAATAGCCCACGCCCCACACGGCCAGGTTGGCCACCACGCCGCCGCCGACGTTGTGGGCCACGTTCCAGACCGAAACGATCTTGCCCCGCTCGTGAGTGGACCACCAGTGGACCATGGTGCGCCCGCACGGCGGCCAGCCCATGCCCTGGACCCAGCCGTTGACGAACTGCAAGGCGTACATGATGGCCACCGAGGACACGGCCCAGGGGCTAAAGCCCATGAACAGCATGACGCCGCCGGACAGGAGCAGGCCGGCGGAAAAGAAGTAGCGCGGGTTGGACCGGTCCGAGACCATGCCCATGACGAACTTGGCTATACCGTAGGAGATGGCCCCGGCGCTCATGACAAAGCCCATGTCGGTCTTGGTGAAGCCGAGCTTGAGCAGATCGGGCACGGCCAGGGAAATGTTCTTGCGCACCAGATAATAGGCGGCGTAGCCGAAAAAGATGCTCAGGAAAATCTGCCAGCGCATGGCCTTGTAGTGGGCTCCATGCTGGTCTTGCGGCAAGCGCTCGATATGTTCCGCTGGTTTGAAAAAGCCGATCATGCGTCCCCCTTCTCCGGTTGTTGACTGCCCGACGCCTCGGGCGACACGCCTCGTCCCAATGTCGCCGCAGCAAGCGTCGTCCCGGCCCAAGCCCTCCACGGCCCTCGCCTGGCGCACCGCGCCGGCGAAACAGGGGCAAGCCTGCCTGCAACTGTCAGGATACCCTGGATTGACCAGAAAGCGCGGGCCGGCGGAATCAGCAAAAGCCTGATTACGGCATAGGAAAAAACGGAAGTGGGGAACGTTGGAGCGGGTCAAAAGGAAGACGGCCGGCAGCGGCAGGACAGGCGACGCCACAACAGGGGCAGGCAACAAGTTTGCCTCCCTCGCCGGCCGGCTCCAGGCGCATCCCGGGCCGGCCCGTTAAGCTGTCGCGACATCCGTGCGGCGCGGGCCGGCGTCAGTCGGCCTTGCCCTTGAAAAACAGCGCGAACAGCCGGCCCGGCCCCAGGGCCTTTTCCAGCTGACGCACGGCGAAAAGTGGCGTCAGGGTCACGTAAAGGATCAGGAAGTTGGCCAGCACTTCCTGTTTTTTCATGCTCATGACGGCGTCCACGCCCCAGGCCAGGTCGTGGCGGTGGAGCAGCCCGTCCACGATCTTCTCCACAAAGGAAAAAATGATGACCAGCAAGCTGCACAGCAAGGTCTGGCGCAAGGCGGCAAATATCAGCGGCCCGCGAGATTCGCCCTTGCCCAGGCCCAGCCAGTCGCCAAGGAGAATGACCTTGGCCAGGATGGCCGCCTCGAACAGGGAATAGCCGTAGTGGTAGTAGGAAAGGCTATGCTCCTGGAGCACCAGGCGCTTGTAGACGGTAAACGAGCCAAGAAACGTGGTCAGGTAGACGAAGAGCATGAGATAGTCCTTCGTTTCCTGAACGAAGCGCTCCTTGACCCGGGCTTTGTCGATGGGCATGTCCGTCCTCCGATGGCGACGCGCGGCCTGGGACCGGCCTTCAGAGAACATGCCGATTTCGCGGAAAAATACAACTCCCGCGTCGCGCGGGACGGGACGGCTCCGTAAATGTCGCCAGTCCCTTCCTTGGCGGGCGGGGATGGGCCTATCGTGGGGCAAAAACGGTCGGCCGCCCTTTGTCAGGCGGCCTGCGACGCGCGGCTACGGCAGTTTCCTCCCGCCGGCATGGGGAACGAAGGACGACGGCATGCGTCCGGTCGGCTAGAGCATTTCCAGAAAGGCTTCCACCCGGGTGCGCAGTTGCTCGGTGTCCGCGTCGGCGTAGTTGGTTTCGAGGTGCAGGGTCGGCAGGCCGTGCTGGTGGCGCAGATGGTCGGCGACGATGGGCGATTCGACGTTGTAGGTGTGGCAGAACTGCCAGGTGAGATCGATCACGCCCTGGGGCCGCATGGCCTGCACCAGTTCGTCGAGCAGGGCCAGCCGGCCGGCGTTTGGCGTCATGACCGAGCACGGAATGCGCAGGTAGCGCCGGGCGATGGCTTCCAGCGGATCGCCGGTCTCGTCCACCAGCCCGTCGAAACCCTTGACGCCCGAACAGTTCTCCGAAGCCACCACCACCCCGCCGCACTGCTCCACCAGCCGCACGAGCTTGTCCGAACCGCGCCCCACCGGACAGCCGGTGAGCAGGATGCGCCTGGCCTCGGCCGGGGCAAAGGACGCGCCCGAGGCCGCCATGGCCTCCAGCTCGGCCAACAGCTCGCGCAGCACGGCGGCGTAGGCGTTGGGGTCGGCGGTGAAGCTGCGGGCCTCGGTGACGAGCATGGCGTCGAGGCCGCTTAAGGGCACGGCGGCCGCCCGGGAGGTGGCGAGCACCTTGTGCAGCAGCCGGCGCACCTCGTTTTGCACGGCGATCTCTTCGGCCAGGGCGGCGTCGGTGATGGTCCGACCGCTCCGCTCCTCCAGGAATTCCTTGAACCGGCGCACCTCGCCCAGCCAATAGGCGTCCTGGGCCGGCCCCACCATGGCCGGCAGCTGCATGAGGTGCAGCGGTTTAATACGGCCCAGGAACTCGTACATCTTCTTCTTGCCGTCGCAGGTGGTCTCGCCCACGAGCAGGTCCGAAGCCGAGAAATACGGGCAGGTGTCGGTGACGGCATAGCCGTAGCTCGACTTGATGAGCGGGCACAGGCTGGCCGGCAGGGTTCGCTCGGCGGCGGCGATGGGTTCCTGCTTCTTGCCGCACAGCCCCACCGGCACGGCTCCAGCCGCCCGCACCAGCTCCACCGGGGCATAGGTGCAGTACAGGCCGACCACCAGGGTTCCGGCCGCCTTGAGCGGTTCGATGTCAGCCAGGAACCGGTCGGCCAGTCCGTCGAAACGATCCATGACGCCAGGGCGCATAGGAGCCTCCCCAAAAGGATGGGCCGCACGGACCGAGCCGACGGCCTGTTGCGGCAAATGACACGACAGGCCGCACCTTAGGGGCCGGCAACGACCCTGTACAATTGATAAATTCGATAACCTGGCAATACATCCATAGAGAAAACATTCGTTGACTTTTGCTCACTCTATCAATACCCATGCCGATCATTACGGCCTTGCAACTTCCGCACTGGCGCACCGAACTCGGCTTATTTGTATAAATAAATGCTCCGAGAGTTCGTACATTGCAACGCGCCGCCGTTTTTCCAACCGACCGGAACAAGGAATTGACCTGACGTCATGCCCGGCGCGACACGAAACACCAGACCATGCCCCGCCCATCCCAGGCGGCGGACATGAGCGTCGCGACTCCCCCAGGTTGGGGGAACCCGGGTCCGGCGCGGCCTGACGCGCGCTTCCTGACGACTCCGGCCGTCGTCATTCCCGTCGCCCCGCGACGCCTCGTACTCACGCGCCGCCGACGCCCGGCGATGCCGCCCGGGACGTCTTCCGCATGCCTGGACGCGCTTGGGGTCCATGGCCGCCGTCGTCCGGCGTCGCCCCCGGCTTGGGCCACGGCTTGGGCCACGGCAGCCGGATTCGCGACTCCGGGACCGTCCGCCCCCACGGGGCCTTGGTCCGGTTGCGATCATCCCTGGTTCGGACCGCGCGGCGGGATTGTCCGCGGCTGTTCGCACGGCAAGCCAAGGCCGCACCCCCAGGACCAACAGGGTCCCCCCCTCTGCCGATTCCTGCCGCTCGCCGGCATCAACCGCATTATCGCACCAAGGAGCCTCGCATGAAAAACGCCGTCTTCACCCTGGCCGCCCTGGCCCTTGGCCTGTGCCTTCAGGCCGCCCTGCCCGCCGCCGCCAGCGCCGCCGGGGACAAACCCACCGTCAAGGTGGCCGCCCAGGCGACTTCCGGCCAAGTCTTCCAGTACCTGGCCAAGAACAAGGGCTTCCTCGACGAGGAAGGCATCAATGTCGAGATGGTCTACATCAACAACGGCACCGACGCCTTTTCGGCGCTGAGCTCCGGCAAGGTGGACGTCATCTCCACCTACGGCACCGGCGGGCCGCTCATTCAGATCGCCAACGGCCAGCGCTTTTCCATCTTCGGCGGCTACATGATCATCGGCGCGACCCCGGTCTTCGCCCTGCCCGGCACCGAGTACAAGGGCATCGAATCCTTCCGGGGCAAAAAAATCGCCATCATGCGCGGCGGCACCCCGGACATCGTGCTCAAGGGCATCCTCCACGACGCCGGTTTCGACATCAACAAGGACGTCACCTTCGTCGAGATCAAGCGCAACCAGGACGTCATGGAAGCCGTGCGCAGCGGCCAGTGCGACTTCGGCGCGGTGTCCACCGGGTTCGAACCGCAAATCAACGAATCCGGCATGCGCATCGTGCTGTGGCCCGACGAGCTGTGGCCCAACCATTCCTGCTGCCGGATGCTCTCCCAGACCGAGTGGATGGGGCAAAATCCCGAGGTGCTCAAAAAACTGCTGCGCGCCTACCTGCGGGCCGAACGCGAGATGCACCAGCCCGGCGGCATGGACACGGTGGTGCAGCTGACCACCAAGGAACTCGACATGCCCGAATCCCTGGTGCGCAGCTTCGTGCAAAGCCCGCACCTCATCTACGAGACCGACCCTTACAAGAACAGCGTCGTGGCCATGTGGGACAAGATGCGCTCCTTTGGCTACATCAAGGACCAGACCATCGCCATCAACGACCACATCAACACCGCCATCTACAAGGCCGCCCTGGATTCCCTGCTGGCCCAGCATCCGGGCGACGCCTTCTACAAGCAAAAGCTTGAGATGTTTAATAAGTTCAACTCGTAAGCACAGACCGCCCACGGCGGCCGGGCCGACGCTATCAAGCCCGGCCGCCGTTTCATGGAGGGACGGATGACCCGAACCATCGCCCGCCACGCCGGCGTCGTCGCCATCGGCATCGCCCTTGTCGCCGGCTACTGGCTGCTCACCGACGTCTGGCGCGTGCTCGACCCGTTTCTGTTCGCCGGGCCGGCCAAGGTCTACCCGGCCTTTGTCCGGTCCCTGGACAAGCTCGCCGAGGGCTTCGTCAGTTCGCTCAAGCTTCTCGTGCCGGCCTACGCCCTGGCGGTTGTCCTGGGCGTCAGCCTGGGCGTGGCCATCGGCCTGCTGGTCCCCCTGCGGCGAAACCTCACCCCCTACATCACCGCCGCCAGCGCCGTGCCCGTGACCCTGATCACGCCCTTTGCCATCCACGTCTTTTCCACTTTCTACGCCGCCTCGGTGTGCATCATCTTTCTCGGCGCCTTCTGGCCCATCCTCGGAGCCACCCTGGCCGGCGTGGTCACCATCGACAAGCGCTACCTGGAAACCGCCGCCACCCTGGAGATTCGCGGCGTGGAAAAGATGTTTCGGGTGGTTTTGCCGGCCGCCGCGCCGACCATTTTTTCCGGCTGCTCCATCGCGCTGAAATTCGCCTTCATCCTGCTCACCGTCTCGGAGATGTTCGGGGCGACCTCGGGCATGGGCTATTTCGTGCAATACTATTCGGACTTCGCCCGCTTCGACATGGTCATCGCCGGTTTTGTCTTCATGGCCGCCGTCCTGGTCGGGGTCATGGCCCTGTTTGATCTGGTCAAGAAACGCGCCCTGGCCTGGACGCTCAACAGCTGACGCCAACGCGCCAACGGGAGAACACGCATGGACGCCATGACGCCGCTTGAACGCGCCGCCGCCATCGCCAAGGGCGAGGCGGCCGACCGTCTGCCCTGCAACCCCAACGTGGCCAATGGCGCGGCCCGCGTCCTTGGTTGCAAGATTTCCGCCTTCAACACCGACGCCAAAACCCTGGCCCAGGCGCAGATCGCCTCCTACCGGCGCTTTGGCTACGACGGCGTGCGGATATTCACCGACCTGTTCGCCTGGGCCGAGGCCATGGGGGCCAAGGTCGCCTGTCCCGACGACCACACCGCCGACCTGGCCGCCCCGGCCGTGACCAGCCTGGCCGCCATCGACGGCCTGCGCCCGGCCGATCCGCGAAAAAACGGCCGCCTGCCCGTCTACCTGGAGGCCATGGACCACCTCGTGGAGGCCATCGGCCACGAGGTGGGCTGCGCCGCCGGCATCGTCGGCCCCTTCACCAACGCCTTTTTCCTCTACGGCGTGGACGAGGCCTTCCGGCTGTTGCGAAAAAACCCGGCGGCCTTCCACAAGCTGTGCCGGGTGTCCCTGGAAACCTGCCTGGCCTATGCCGAGGCGGCCATGGCCAAGGGTCTGACCCCCACCATCTCCGAGCCCATGTCCTCGTGCACGGTGGTGAGCCCGGCCGCCTTCCGGGAATTTTCCCTGCCCTATCTCCGGGAGCTGGTGGACTTTATCAAGGCCGCCGGCCGGTCGCCGGTCATCCACATCTGCGGCGCGACCCAGAAAATCTGGCACGACGTGGCCGATCTCGGCGTGGCTGGATTCAGCGTCGACAACGTGGTCGATCTCAAGGACTGCTGCCGGGCCATCGGGAGCAAGACCAAGATCCTCGGCCACGTGGACCCGGCCGGGATCATGTACGGCGGCACGCCGGCCGACGTGCGCCGCCGGACCCTGGAATGCATCCTGGACGCCCACGACTCGCCCAAGGGTTATGTGGTCATGTCCGGGTGCAGCCTGCCGGTGGAGACGCCCTTTCACAACATCGACGCCATGATGCGCACCGCCCGCGAGGTGGGCTACCCCGTGGACCCGGACAAGGTCCGGGCCATGCTCGCGGCCATCCCCGACGCCGCGCCGGGGGCGTAAGGCTTCCCGCTTTCGGGCCGCCGACCGGGCCGGCGACCAGCATTCCGGCGCTCTTTCTCGCGGCCTGGTCCTGCCCGCCGGCGATACCGGAACATGCCGCGAACCGCCGACAAACATTTTACGGAGGCATTTCTTCCTTGCTCGCCGTCACCATCGACAACGTGTCTTTTTCCTACGGGGACAAGCCCATCCTGGGCGGCGTCAGCCTGGACGTGGAGGCCGGGGCCTTCGTGTGCGTGCTGGGCCAGTCGGGCTGCGGCAAGAGCACCCTGCTGCGGCTGCTCGGGGGCCTGGAAAAGCCCACTTCGGGGCGCATCCTTGTGGACGGCCGGCCCGTGGCCGGCCCGGGCCTGGACCGGGGCATGGTGTTTCAGGACTACGGCCTGTTTCCCTGGATGCGGGCCGGCGACAACATCACCCTGGCCGTCAAGCAGCAGTTCCCGGCCCTGTCCGCCGCCGAGCGCAAGGCCAAGGCCCTGCGACGTCTGGCCGACGTGGAACTGGACGCCGACTGCTACGACAAATTGCCCGGCGAACTCTCGGGCGGCATGCGCCAGCGCTGCGCCATCGCCCGGGCCTTTGCCATCGATCCGCCCATCCTGCTCATGGACGAACCCTTCGCCGCCCTGGACGCCGTGACCCGGGCCAGGCTCCAGGAGCTGGTGCTCGACCTGTGGCAGAAGGAAGAACAGCGCAAGACCATCTTCTTCGTCACCCACGACGTGGACGAGGCCCTGCTCTTGGCCACCGACGTCTGCATCCTCGGCCAGTCGCCGGGGTCGATCATCCACCGCCACGTTTTTCCCCGGGACAAGCGCACGGACCGGGCGGCCATGTTCGCCGATCCGGAAATGCTTAGGCTGCGAAACGAGCTCATCGCCGTCATCAACGCCGAGATCGTGCAGCTCAAGGCGGCAAGCGGGGCCGGGCCGCGATGACCGGCCAAGGCTGCGGCCATCTCGACGCCGCAGGCCAGGACGCGGCCCTGGCCCGGGAACTGGGGCTGAGCTTTCCCGAGGTCCATGTGGACGGCCCGGCCATGGCCCGGCTGGCCCGGGCCGTGCGCCGTCGTGACGGCGCGGCGGTGTGCCGCCTGCCCTTTTGCTGCACGGTGGAGGCCCAGGCCCTGGGCGCGGCCATCCGTTTGGGCGACGCCGCCGCCGGCCCCCGGCCCGGCCCCCCGGTCCGGGCAGGCTTGGCCGAGATCCTGGCCGGTCCTTCCCTGGACCCGACCCGGGGCCGACCGGCCCAGGTGTTGGCCGCTTGCGCCGCCCTGGCTGCCGCAGGAGAGCCAGTCGCCCTGGAAATCGCCGGTCCCATCACCATTTTAAGCGCCCTGGCCGACCTGACCGCCGTGCTCAAGGACTGGCGACGCGACCCCGCCCTCATGGAGGCCGTGCTGGGCCGGCTCCTTGGCGAACTGGCCAGCTATGCCCGGGAGGCCGGCCGGTGCGGCGTCGCCCTGGTCAGCCTGGCCGATCCGGCCGGGACGGTCTCCATCCTCGGGCCGCGCCGCTTCGCCGCCCTGGCCGAGGGCTTCACCCTGCCCTGGCTGCGCTTGCTACGGGCCGATCCCGATTTCGCCCCGGGGCTGCATGTCTGCCCCAAGACCGCCCGGGGCCTGGTCGAGGAAGGGCTGGCCGGCTGGCGTAAGCTGCCCCTGGACCGGCCGGCCGGCTACGCCGAGGCTTGCCTGGCCCTTGGCCCGGGCGGCCGCGTCTTCGGCCAGGCGTGCCTGAGTAACCCCGGAGCGCGTCTGCCGGACGGCCTGCTCCGCGAACTTGTCGTGGCCTGAGTCCGGCTGCGAAACCAACCGGCACGGAGGTCGCCATGAACGAGAGAGAAGCCCGTTTGCGCCAGTTGTCCGACAGCGTGGTCAACATGGACGACGAAGGGATCGTGGAGCTTTCCAGGAACTACATCCAGGCCGGGCATCCCGCCCTGGACGGCATCCTGGGCGGCCTGGTCGACGGCATGAGCCGGGCCGGGGCGCTCTATGAGGAAGAGGAATATTTCGTCTCGGACCTGCTGTTGTGCTCCGACGCCATGTACGCCGGCCTGGGCGAGCTGACGCCCCATCTGCCCGAGGAGGCGAAAAACGCCCGCAAACCCCGGGCGGTCATCGGCGTGGTCGAGGGCGACACCCACGACATCGGCAAAAACCTGGTCAAGATCATGCTGGAGACGGCCGGCTTCGAGATGCATGACCTCGGCCGGGACGTGCCGGTGGCCGATTTCGTTGCCAAGGCCAAGGAGGTCGAGGCCTCCCTAGTCTGCCTGTCCACGCTCATGACCACCACCATGACCAACATGGGCCGCATCGTGGCCCTGCTCGAACAGGAAAACCTGCGCGACACGGTCAAGGTCATCATCGGTGGCGCGCCGGTGTCGGCGGCCTTTGCCCGCAAGATCGGGGCCGACGGCTACGCCGGCAACGCCGTGGAAGCGGTCGGCATGGCCAAGCGGCTTTTGGGCCTCGAAACCCCGGTCCTGGCCTGAGGCCGCGCCCATGCTTGATCCCCTAACCCGCCTGCGAAAGGCCCTGGCCAGGCAGGCCGTGGACCGGCCGCCCTGCATCTGCCCCGGCGGCATGATGAATCTGGTCACCCGGGAACTCATGGAGCTCTCGGGCCATGGCTGGCCGGCCGCCCACGCCGATCCGGCGGCCATGGCCGCCCTGGCGGCGGCGGCCCACCCGGCCGGCTGCTTCGAAAACCACGGCCTGCCCTTTTGCATGACCGTGGAGGCCGAGGCCTTGGGGGCGCGGGTGGCCATGGGCGACATGGGCAGCGAACCGCGCGTGACCGCCTATCCCCTGGCCGGCCTGGACGGCTGGGAGGATTTGCCGGCCTTCGACCCCGGATCAAGCCGCGCGGGCATCGTGGCCGAGGCTGTGCGACGCCTTGCCCGGCGAGACGACGGCGTGCCAGTCATCGCCAACCTGACCGGCCCTCTGAGCCTGGCCGGCAGCCTCGTCGAACCCATGATCCTTTATAAGGCCCTGCGCCGCGACCCGGACCGCGCCCGGGCCTTCATCGACCGCTTAAGCGACCACATCCTCGCGTTCGGGCGCACCTTGCTTGCCGCCGGAGCCGACGTCGTCGCCCTGTCCGACCCCAGCGGCACCGGCGAGATCCTTGGCCCCAAGCTCTTTGCCGCCTACGTCCTGCCGGCCGTCAACCGCATTGTCCGGGGACTGCGCCAGACCAGGCCCCAGGCCGGGATCATCGTGCACATCTGCGGCAAGATGCACACGGTGTTCCCGCTGCTGTCGACCATTGAGGCCGACGCGCTGAGTTTCGACGCCGTGGTCAGCCTGAAAAAGGCTCGCCTCCATCTGCCCGACACGGCCCTCATGGGCAACGTCAGCACCTTTGCTCTGGAATCCGGCCGGCCGGAAAAGGTGGCGGCCCTGACCCGCCACAGCCTGACAAGCGGCGCGGACATCGTGGCCCCGGCCTGCGGCATGGGCAACGCCTCGCCCCTGGCCAACGTCCGGGCCATGCTGGCGACCGTGCGCAACCACGTCCCCGGAGCCCAAGACCATGCCCGTCATCCGCTTGCCTGAGCACGGCAAGACCATCGACTACGTCCCGGGCCCGTCGCTGCTGGACCTGCTGTCCGGGGCCGGGCTCATGCCGCCAAGCCCCTGCGGCGCGGCCGGCGAGTGCGGCAAATGCGCCGTGACCATCCTGGCCGGCGACCAGCCGCCGCCCACGGCCCAGGAGGCCGCCCTGCTCACGGCCGACGAACTGGCCCGTGGCCGGCGGCTGGCCTGTCTGATCCGGCCCCAGGGCGATCTGGACGCCGAAGTGGTCCCGGACCCCGGCAACGCGCCGGGCGACGTGGACGGACGTATCCTGGCCCAAGGCCATCTGCCCGCCTTTGCCCTCGACGCACCCCTGAAAAAACGGCTGGTCTTCCCGGCGGCCCAGGCTCCCGGCTCCCCCGAGGACCGTCTGGCCGCCGCCCTGGGCCTGCCGGCCCTGCCCGCCTGGGCCTCGCGGAGCCTGAACCCGCACGCCCCAAGCCTGACCGCCGTCTTCGACGACGGCGAACTGGCCGCCCTGCGCCCCGGCGACGAAACAGGCCGCAGCCTGGGCATGGCCGTGGACATCGGCACCACCACCGTGGCCGCGGCCTTGCTCGATTTGCGCACCGGCCGGGAGCTGGCGGTCAGGACCGCCCTCAATCCTCAAAAGCGTTGGGGCTTCGACGTGCTGACCCGCATTGGCCACGTCATGGAGCATCCGGGCGAGGGGCTGCCGGCCCTGCAAGGGGCCGTGGTCGGCTGCCTCAACGAGCTGGCCAAGGGGTTGGCCGAGGCGGCCGGGCTGTCCACGGCGGCCATCGACGCCGTCAGCGTGGCCGCCAACACGGCCATGCTCCACATGCTGCTTGGCGTGGACCCCTCGCCCCTGGCCATGGCCCCGTTCACGCCGCCCTTCACCCAGGCCCAGCGCCGGCCTGCCTCGGACCTCGGCCTGGCTGTCGCCTCCGGGGCCATGGTCTACTGTCTGCCCTCGGTGTCGGCCTACATCGGCGCGGACATCGTGGCCGGACTGTACGTGGCCGGCCTGCACGAAGCCCGGGACACGGTCCTGTTCCTGGACATCGGCACCAACGGCGAAATGGCGCTGGTCCACGAGGGACAGATCTGCGCCTGCTCCTGCGCCGCCGGGCCGGCCTTGGAGGGCATGAACATTTCCTGCGGGGTACGGGCTTGTCCCGGGGCTGTGGAGGACGTGCGCCTCGGCGAATCGGACCCGGCCGCGACCACCATCGGCGACCGTCCTCCAGTGGGGCTTTGCGGCAGCGGCCTTCTGGCCGCCGTCAGCGAACTGCTGCGCGTCGGGCTTGTCAGCCCGCGCGGCAATCTGGCCAAGGCCCGCGACCTGCCGGAACATGACTGGCGTCGGGCCTTGCTTGTCGAGAAGGACGGCCGGCCAGCCGTCCGATTGACCCAGGGCGAAGCCCCCCTG
This sequence comes from Solidesulfovibrio magneticus str. Maddingley MBC34, assembly GCA_000307955.1. Taxonomy (GTDB): domain Bacteria; phylum Desulfobacterota; class Desulfovibrionia; order Desulfovibrionales; family Desulfovibrionaceae; genus Solidesulfovibrio; species Solidesulfovibrio magneticus_A. The sequence goes on from ALAO01000116.1 coordinate 17,949, forward strand.
GTCCTGACCCAGCGCGACATCCGCCAGATGCAGTTGGCCAAGGGGGCGCTCTCCTCGGGCGTGGCGGCCCTCCTGGCCCGCCATGGGCTGGGGGCGGCCGACGTGGACCGGGTGCTCGTCGCCGGCCAGTTCGGAGCGCATCTGCCGGCGGCCAGCCTGACCGGCTGCGGCATCCTGCCCCCGATCCTCGGCGACAAGGTGGACTACCTCGGCAACACGTCCCAAAGCGGGGCCATTCTGGCCTTGCTGCGCCGCGACGCCCGGCGGGAGATGGAAGCCCTGGCCCGGGAGGTGCGCTCGTTCGACTTAAGCCGCCTGGACGGCTTCGACCGCCTGTTTGCCGACTGCCTGCGCTTCCCCGCCCCGGCCTGAGTCAGCCTGGGCCGTTTCCTCAGGCCGACGCCGCCCCGGCCTCCGCGAAGCGCCACTGCCGGCTGGGCTTGGCAAAAGAGCGGTTGATAGAGGCAAGCGGGAAGTCCCGGCCGAAAAGCGTCTTATGGTACAGGGCCGTGTCCGCTTTCATGTCGAAATCGAAACGGTCGGGATGCAGCTTGCCGGCCAGAAAGCGCAGGCCGAGCACCCACTTGGGCGGGCCGAAGTCGCTGGCCGGCGTCGGTGAGGTGTACACCCGCCCTTCCCGCACGGCAGGCACATCCAGGCCCAGGCTCCGGCACTCCTCCAGAAAGGCCTCGGGACTGTTGGAAAGAAACGAGGAAATAAAGATCACCTCGGGGTCCAGGCGCTCAAGCGCCTTGGCCTCGATGGTGCGTCCGGGCCGGCCCTTGAGGTCCATAAGCTTGTTGCAGCTCAGGCCCCCGGCCTCCTGCACCAGGCTGTTCTCGAACCGGCTGCCCATGATGGCGAAAAGCGGCTTGCCCATGGCGTAGTAGGTCCGAGGACGGCGCGTAGCCTCGGCCACGCCCCGGCGCACCGGCTCGATCATGGACAGCAGGAAATCGATGACCCGGGCCGCGTCGGCCTCGCGCCCAAGCGCCCCGCCGAAGTCGCGGACAAGGCCCAAGTAGCCGTCCACGTGCTGGATGTCGTGGTGCAGGCGTTCGAGCATCTTGCGGGCCAGCAGATATTCCCAGGCCGCCGCCACCTCGGCCTGGTCGCGCACGCCCATGGCCAGGCACATGGACTCCACGATCTCCAGGCCCCGGGTGAAGGGATAGCCGCCCTGAAACGCCCCCTCCCGCATCTGCGGCGGCGAGACCGCCCCGGCCACGGCCGCGTCCCGGCCGCAGCGGGCGCAGCGTACGTCCGCGTCCGAAACGCCGGGAGCCAGGGAGAGCAGCCGCGCCCCCATGGGGCCGTAGAAATCCCGGGCCACGACGTCCTCGCCGCAGTCAGGACAGACCGTGTCCAGCCCCCGTGAGCCGGGGGTGTTGAAAACGTAGGTGAAGGGCAGGGTGCGCCGCAGCTCGGCGGCAAAGGCTTCCGTGGAGGCGCTGGACGGCTCCAGGGCCGGATCGGCCGTCTCGATGGGCACGTAGCGCATGAGTTGGAGCGGCATGTCCGGGGAGACCTCGGCCAGGGTCCGGGCCAGCAGCCGGGTGTCGTCCCGGTTGTCCAGCCGGTCCATGCAGGCGATTTCCACATGGGTTCCGGCGGCGGCCAGGGCGCGGACGTTGCGCAGCACCACTTGCGGGTCGCCCCCGCCGCAGGCCCGGATGCCGTCCGGGCCGCAGCCCTTGACCCCGATGTTGACGCCGTCGAGCAGCCCCAAAAGCGGAGCCAGTGAGGCTTCGGAAAAATAGCCGTTGGTGGCGCAGGCCACGAGCAGTCCCCGGGCCTTGGCCTCCCGGGCGACGTTTACGAAGGTATAATAGGAGGCCAGGGGGTCGTTCATGAGAAAGGCGACGCCCCGGCAGCCCTGCTCCTCGGCCAGGTCCACCACCTCGGCGGGCGAGAGCCGGCGCAGCGCCGGGCTGTCCGGGCGCATTTCCCGGGCCGTCACCGTGGCGATGCAGCCCGGGCAGTTGAAATTGCAGCCCACGGTGCTGATCTGGAAAAACGGCGCGCCAGGATGGAAATGCAAAAGCGGTATGGTTTCGACGGAAATGGGGCTGGCGATGAGGTAGCGGTCGGGAAAACGCTCGACCACCGTGTCGCCTTCGACGGCGTAGCGGCCGCAACCGCCGACCTTGCCGGAAACAAGCGCGCAAGCGCGGGCGCAGACGGGACAACGCACGGGGACTCCTGGTTCGCGGCCGATGGTTACGGCGAATCCCGCCGGCCCGACCGCCAAGGCTCCCGGCGCGGTCCCGGCCCGGGGCGACCGGGCCTGTTCTTGAAACGACCTCAGGGACGCGGGGCCAAAGGCGCGCACTCCCGGCGCATCTCGCGGAAGATCTCGCCAAGGGGCACCAGTCCCAGGAGCCTCTCCCCTTCCAGCACCACGGCGAAACGGCTGTCGGCCTTGATCATGGCGTCCAGCACCAGATGGAGGGAATCCGACGGCGCGACCTTGGGGATGTCGCGCCTGGCGGCCTCGGCCGCCTTGCGGCCCATGCAGCGGCGGCAGGCCAGGCGGTAGGTGGCCTCGAAGTCGTCGTCGCCCAGGCTCTCGCGAAGGCTGGCGTCCAGGGCGCAGTCGTTTAAGTCCGACAACAGCGTGCGCAGGCTGACGATGCCCACGAACCGGCCGGCCCGCATGACCACGGCGGCGTCGAGGTCCGGGCTTTTTTCCAAGTGGCGCGCGAGCTTGTCGGCCACGGTCTCCAGGGGCTCGGCGGCATCGACGGCAAGCACGTCGGTGCGCAAGGCGTCAAAGGCGCGTTTGCGTAGCATGGTCGTCTCCGATGGCGTGGAAAAGTCCACTGTAGCCTGGACCGCGCCGGTTTGCCAAGTTCCGCTCAGTCGAAATCCGCCAAAAGCGCCCCGATGTGCACCCGTCCAAAGAGCACCACGGACGAGTACTTGGTGCGTAGCCGCCAGACCGCCTGCTGGAGCTGGTCCGAGGTGATGCCATTTCGCAGGGCCGTGTAGGCCTCGATGAAGGCGGCCAGGGAGTCGCAGACCTTGAGCAGCTCGCCGTCTTTCGGATCAAAGGCGTCGAGGTTGCAGCGCCCGTCCAGATCGGCCGGCGTCACCCGCGACGCATTGCCGCTCTCGTCGCGGATGGACTCGTAAAATTCCGATCCCACGTCCATGCCCAGGAGATAGGACAGCCGGTCGGCCAGTCCGGCGTAGCCGCCCCGTTTGAGCACCGAAAACACCCGGCGTTCCATCTCGCTCTCTTCATATTCCTTGATCATGTCGCCAAGGGTGCTCACCGACTGCTTGACCGGCGAGATGATGTCGCGGGTGAGCAGTTCCGGCATGTCGTGGACCAGGCCGGCGAAAAAATTGTTGAGCCGTCTGGCCGGGCAGGCCCCCACGGCCAGACTGAAGAAATAGCCGTAGGCCGCCACCAGGAACATGTGGCCCAGGACCGAGGTCTCCGGGATGCGCGGCGTCTGGGACCAGCGGGTCTGGAAACGCAGCTGCCCGAGCAGCCGGCCGAAATGCCCAAGGGGCGTTTTCTTGCCGGCGAAAAGCCCGTCGGCCAGTTCAGTCACGCCGCGCAGGTCGGCAAACCGGGCCAGACCGCCGGTGAAGGACGACTCAATGTCCAGCAGTTCGTCGTCCCAGGGGTTGTCGCGCTTTATTAAGGAATATTCCCAGCCGCTGGCGTAGAGGTGGGCGGCGTCGAGGATGCGCCGTGCCGGGGTGTCGCCTTCCGGCACGGCCAGATAGGTCCGTAGCCGCTGCCAGAAGCCGTCGCCGAGTTCGCGCACCCTTGGTTCAAGCTGTTCGAACACCCAGTCGGTGAGCTGGCGGTAGTGGGCCGGGTTGGCCTTGATCTTATAGAAGACCGGCGGCTTGATGTCGGTGATGACCAGCCGGTAGAGGTACTCGAACAGCCCGCCCTCGACGATCTCCAGCCCCAGGGACAGCTTCTCGGATTCGGACAGGCCCTCGGAATTCAGCTCATAGAGCATCCAGGCCACCATCATCTTGTGGGCCTGCTTGTCCACCTCCACGAGATCCATGCTGCGGTGCTTGTCGTTCCAGCGCTTCATGAACGACCCGGCGAAAAGAAACTGCAAAAGCCCCTTGCGCACGCTGACCATGCCTGCTCCTTCGGTCGCGGCGGCCGGCTCCGGACGAGCCCCGCCCCAGTGCAAAAGGGCCTCGCCCTTTCCGGCAGACTACGCCAAACGCGCCGCGTTGTCTTCGGGTTCCAAATGCGCTAAAGACACGCTCTCGCCGTCGCGCCCAAAAAAGCCCCGGACCAGCGCCGCCAGGGGCTTTGGGCGTGCCCCCCGGACCGGGCCGGACGAAAATTCCAGTTGACAACCGCGCGCCCCGGGAATACAGGATTCGTCTTTCGAGCACATCAGAGGAGCCGCCATGAAAACGTTTAGCCCGACGCCCAAAGATATTACCCGCAATTGGTTCGTGGTCGACGCCTCGGACAAGATCCTCGGCCGCCTTGCTTCCGCCGTGGCCGTGCGCCTTCGCGGCAAGCACAAGGCGGAGTACGCCCCTCATCTGGACACTGGCGACTGCATCATCGTGGTCAACGCCGCCAAGGTGCTGACCACCGGCCGCAAGCTGGACCAGAAGAAATACTATCGCCACTCCGGATGGATCGGCGGCCTGAAGGAAACCTCCCTGCGCGACATGCTGGCCAAAAAGCCGGAAGACGTCATTCGCAAGGCCGTGCGCGGCATGCTGCCCAAAAACCGCCTCGGTCGGGCCATGCTCAAAAAACTCAAGATCTACGCCGGCGAAGCCCACCCCCACGAGGCCCAGAAGCCCGAAACCCTGGACGTCTAACCCGGCATCCCGGAGAACGCACCAATGAGCGACGAATTTTACTACGGAACTGGCCGCCGCAAATCCGCCGTGGCCCGCACCCGCCTCTACAAAGGCAATGGCCGCATCCTCGTTAACGACCGGCCCTACGAAGAGTACTTCCCCCGGCCCACGCTGCTGGCCATCGTGCGTCAGGCCCTGGCCCTGGCCAAGCTGGAAGGCCGCCTGGACGTCAAGGTCAACGTCGCCGGCGGCGGCATGACCGGCCAGGCCGAAGCCGTGCGCCACGGCATCTCCCGGGCGCTGTGCATCCTGGACCCCGAGCTGCGCGGCGTTCTCAAGAAGGCCGGCCTGCTCACCCGCGACTCCCGCGAAAAGGAACGCAAAAAGTACGGCCAGCGCGGCGCCCGCGCCCGCTTCCAGTACTCGAAGCGTTAATCCACGCGGCGATTACAGGACGATTCGAGGCGGAACCGCGAAAGCGGTTCCGCCTTTTGGCGTTTGCGCAAGGAGGTCCCCATGGCCGAACACAAGCCCCGCCCCAAGCTCGTCTTCGCCGACGACGACGGCAACATCTACGACCATCCCGAGCTCGAAATGCTCGTGCGCCGGGGCGACCGCCTGGAACCGCCCAGGCCCGACGAAATCATCGCCCTGCCCCCGGAGTCCGAACTCTTCCTGCTGCCCGGCCGCGATGCCCTGGGCTTCGATCCCGATTCCGGCGAGATCGAACGGCTGGAGGAACGCGCCGTGGCCGCCTTTATCAGCCCAGGCTACACGCTCTCGGCCACCGCCGCCTACGCCGCCCGCGACGGCGCGCCCACGCTCCCCCTTTTCGCCTACGGCGCGGTGGGGTTCAGCGGCGACCGCTTTTACGTGTGCGCCGCCAAGGTCGACAACGACCCGCGCCAGATCTTCACCGGCGTCTCCCGCGACCGCATCATGAAAGGCGCCCAGGCCCTGCGCCGCAAGTTCCCCAAAAACCGCCTCATCGACCACCTCTCGGGCTGCGCGCTGACTTCCTGCTGCCCGGCCGCCCGCAACCTGGCCCTGGGCCGCTTCGAAGCCCCCCTGCCCACCTCCCGGGCCTGCAACGCCCGCTGCGTCGGCTGCCTGTCCCTCCAGGACCCGGATTCCGGCTTTCCCTCGACCCAGACGCGCATCCGCTTTCGCCCCACGGCCCAGGAGATCGTCGAGGTCATGACCGAGCACGGCCGCCGCGAAAAACGGCCCGTCTTCTCGTTTGGCCAGGGCTGCGAAGGCGAACCGCTCACCGAAGCCAAGGTCATCGGCGAGGCCGTCACGCGCTTTCGCCAGACCGGCGGCCAGGGCACGGTCAACATCAACACCAACGCCAGCCTGCCCGATGCCGTGGAAACCTTCGCCGCCGCCGGCGGTTCATCCATACGCGTGAGCCTCTCCAGCGCCGAACCGGCCCTCTACGAAGCCTACTACAGGCCCCAGGGCTACGCCTTCGCCGACGTGCGCCAGTCCATCGCCCGAGCCAAGGCCGGCGGACTCTTCGTGTCGCTCAACTACCTCTTCTTCCCCGGCGTCTCGGACACCGAAGCCGAACTGGCCGCGCTGACCGAACTGGTCGATAGCCACAAGGTGGACTTCATCCAGCTGCGAAACCTCAACCTCGATCCCGAACTCTACATGCAGGTGGCGACCGCAAGCGGCGTCCTGGCCGACCCCGCCCGCCAGGCCTCCATGGGGCTGGCCCACTTCCGCAAACGCCTGCGCAAGTCCTGCCCATGGTTGAAATTCGGGTATTTCAATCCGTACTTGGGGGATAAGGACGGGTTGAGGGATAAAGAAGAAGAATAAGAGGAAGATGCCTCCGGCGGCCGGGGGCCTGAGGCCCCCGG
>ALAO01000117.1 GCA_000307955.1 Solidesulfovibrio magneticus str. Maddingley MBC34
CCCCCCATTGGGGTGGTTGGGCTGGCGGAGGGGTTGCGGTGGGTGAGAGCGTTTCGCGCTTGCGGCGCATGAGCGGAAATTCATGAAGCGTTAACAAAGGTCGAAACACCGTGCCAGGGCTGGCTTCCCAGCCCTGGCACGGCCCTTGCGGGCTTGACGGAGACCGGCGGCGGGGAGAAGAATGCGCGCCGCCCGGTATTGGGCGAGGAGTCTGCCCATGCGCCTTCGCGTACTCGTTCTCACGCTGCTTGTTCTCCTTTTCTCCTTCACCCACGCCGCCGCCGCCACGCCGCCCGCCGAGCCGATCCTGCGCATCGAAACCGGCATGCACACGGCGCTTATCAAACGCATCGCCGTGGACGCGCTGGGCCGCTATCTGGCCACGGCCTCCGACGACAAGACCTGCCGCGTCTGGGACATCAAGACCGGCGAACAACTGCGCGTGCTGCGTCCGCCCATCGGCCACGAATACGAGGGCCGCCTTTACAGCGTGGCCATGAGCCCCGACGGCCGCTACGTCTTTTGCGGCGGCTGGTCCGGCTACGGCTGGGACAAGGCCCACAGCGTCTACGTCTTCGACCGCGAATCCGGCCAGCTCGTGCGCCGCCTCACCGGCCTGCCAAGCGTGGTCAACCATCTGGCCATCTCCCGCGACGGGGCCTATCTGGCCGCTGTCCTTGGCGAGGACGGCCTTCGCGTCTGGCGGCTGTCCGATCTGGCGCTTGTCGGCCAGGACCGCGATTACAAGGGCGAAAGCTACGGCGCGGCCTTTGACGGCAAGGGCCATCTGGCCACCGCCTGCTACGACGGCTCGGTGCGGCTTTACCGCGTGGCCGACACGGGCCTGACCCTGCTCGCCAAAACCCAGACCCAGGGGGGCGCGCGGCCCTTTTCCCTGGCCTTTTCCCCGGACGGCAGCCAGCTGGCCGTGGGCTTCACCGACACCCCGGCCGTCACGGTCCTGGACGCCGAAACCCTGGGGCTGCTCGGCGCGCCGAACCTGGCCGGCGTGGACAACGGCAACCTCGCCACGGTCGCCTTTGCCGCCGACGGGTCGCTTCTGGCCGCCGGCCGCTGGGTCACGGACCGGGGCTGCCCCATCCGCAGCTTCAAGCCTTCCGATTATGTGCAATACCGCGACCTCGACACCGGCAAATCCGCTGTGGTGGCCCTGTGTCCGCTGCCCGACGGCGGCGTGGCCTACGGCACGGTGGCCCCGCGCTGGGGCGTGCTGCGCCCGGACGGCAGCTTCGGCATGACCCGCTCCCCGGCCACCCAGGACTACCGGTCCTCGGTGCGGGCCTTCTATCTCGACCGCACCGGCGAAACGGTGGGCTATGCCGTGGGCGGGCGCAAGGGCGTCTACCGCTTCGCCTTGCCCGGCCGCGATCTGCGCCACATCGACGCCGTGACCCCGGACATGGCCGCGCCTCGGACCCAGGCCGCGGGACTGACCGTGGCCGGCTGGGAAGGGGGACGCACGCCGACGCTTAACGGCCAGCCGCTCAAGATGAAGGACTTCGAGACCGCCTTTTCCCTGGCCATCGCCCCGGACAACCGTCGGCTGATCCTGGGCACCTCCTGGAACGTCCGGGCCTACGGGGCCGATGGCGCGCCGTTGTGGCAAACGCCAGCCCCGGACACGGTCTGGGCGGTCAATGTCAGCGGCGACGGCCGGCTGGTCGCCGCAGCCATGGGCGACGGCTCCATCCGCTGGTATCGCCTGGAAGACGGGCGCGAGCTGCTGTCCTATTTCCCCAATGCCGACGGCAAACGCTGGGTGCTGTGGACCCCCACCGGCTACTACGACGCCTCCCCGGGCGGCGAGGACATGATCGGCTGGAACGTCAACAACGGCCCGGACCACGCGGCCGACTTCTTCCCGGCCTCACGCTTCCGCGAGGCCTACCACCGGCCCGACGTGGTGGACATGGTGCCGCGCGCCCTGGACGAGGACCGGGCCCTGGCCGCGGCCAACGTGGCCCGGGGCGGCGACGTGCGCGCCCCCTCGGTGCTGACCGCCCGGCCGCCGGTGGTGGAAATCTTGAGCCCGGCTCCGGGCGGGGGATTCGCCGCCCCGGACATGGCCGTCAAATACGCCGTGCGCAGCCCCGGCGGCGAGGATGTGACGGCCGTGCGGGTGCTGGTGGACGGCGCGCGCGTGCTGGAGCAGCGCCCCAATCTCGCCGGCCGGGGTCTTGAGCCCAGCGTGCTGACCAGCAACGTGGCCCTGCCCGAACGCGACGTGGTGCTTTCCGTGGTGGCCGAGAACAAAAACGGCCCCTCGGCCCCGGCCACGGTGAAGCTCAAGTGGACCGGCCGGGCCGCCGCGCCGGCCGCGCCGGCTTCCAAGCTCTACGTCCTGGCCATCGGGGCCGGAGCCTATGCCGACAAGTCCCTGTCGCTCACCTATCCGGCCAAGGACGCCAAGGACTTCGCCGCCGCCATGGCCCTGCAAAAAGGCAAGCTCTACAGCGACGTGGTGGTGCGTACGCTGACCGACGAAGCCGCCACCAAGGAAGCCATTCTCAACGGTCTGGACTGGATCGAGCGCCAGACCACCCAGCACGACGTGGCCATGATCTTCCTGGCCGGCCATGGGGTAAACGACAAAAACGGCGACTACTACTTCCTGCCGACCACCGTGGAGCTGGAGAAGCTGCGGGCCTCGGGGCTGCCGTTTATGGAAGTGCAAAAGACCATCCGCAACATCGCGGGCAAGACGCTCTTTTTCGTGGATACCTGCCACAGCGGTTCCATCATGGGGGCGTCGCGTCGCGGCATGACGGACGTTAACGGCGTGATAAACGAGCTCTCCAGCGCCGGCAACGGGGCCATCGTCTTCGCCGCCTCCACCGGCCGGCAGTATTCCCTGGAAAAGCCGGACTGGCAAAACGGGGCCTTCACCAAGGCCCTGGTGGAAGGCGTGCTCGGCAAGGCCGACGCCAAGCGCACCGGACGGGTGACGTTTAAAATGCTCGACCTCTACATCTCCGAGCGCGTCAAGGAACTCACCGGCGGCGAGCAGACCCCGACCACCGGCGTGCCCGGCACGGTGGAGGACTTCCCTATCGCGGCCTATTGACCGACGGATCGGCGTTGCTGAAAGCGCCCCGTCGTCGCCTGGTTATGGCGGCGGCGGGGCGTTTTGACGTTTTTCGGGGACGTTTTGCAGCTTGGGGGGCGCTTAATGTCCAGCAATGGGCTGTTTCTTGGCGGCATGATGATGCGTTGCAGTGCTATTATTTGTCTCGTGCTGCTTGTGTTGCGTGCGTATGTTGACTGGCTCGCGAAGGATTTGTCTATAATTTTCCTGAATGAATAGCTTTACGGTGATTACTGTATATGCTATTGGCTTGGCTCGGCGTTTTTCGTTGGTGGCGTGTCTGGTTTTTTTTGCCTGGCGTAATAATGTGTTGTCTGTTGCAGCGTGGGGATTGCATGAGACTATTGTTCTTCAAGGCCGCTGTTGTTGCCTGCATCGCGCTGATGTCTTTCGGATCGTCGCGGGCGGAAGGCTTCAATCAGTTCGTCGGGTTTGGCGATAGTACCTTTGACAGCGGCTATTTTCGCTACAATACGACGGGCAGTGCATCGGGAGACGCCCAGGTGGCCGCCGCCGTCGCCAACGGCGCCAGCGGCGCGTTTGTCGGTCCCGGGGTCATGAATTCCTTGATGCTTGCATCGCGCTTTGGCCAGTACGGCGGGCCGATTGGCGGCGGCGGAACCAATTTCGCCAATGGCGGCGCTTTCTCCGCGCCGCTGCTCGTTCCTTCGACCGGAACGTATTTGTCCGGCGTTTCCGCCCTGACCAACGTGGCCACCAACCAGCAGATACAGAACTATCTCCTGTCCGTGGGCGGGGCGGCCAACCCCAATGCCTTATATGTGGTCAAGACCGGCGACAACGACTTGCAGTTCGTCCGGGCCATGAGCGCCTCCTGGATGGCCGCCAATCCGACCTTCCTGGCCGAGTTGGCCTACGGCCAGGCGGCCAATGTGGCCCTTTTGCAGGCAGCCGGAGCCCGCGCCATCGTCGTGCCCAACTCCTACAACTACGCGGTCTTCGCCGGACTTGGCGGCTACATCGCCTCGGAGAACGTCGACTTGTACGCGCGTTCCCTGTCCTATGGCATGATGCGCTGGTCGAGCCTATCCGGAGTGGGCGTGCGCTACATTCCCGCCGACATCGACAGCGTTTACCGCTATGTGGTGCAAAACCCGACGCTGTTCGGCTTCACGCCTTCATCGGTGCTGTCGGCCAACACCGTGGCCTCGTCCCTGAGTCCTCTTCTGGTCAGCTGGGCCGACGTCACCCCCGCCGAACTCCAGACCTCGCTTTTCATCGGCGCCAACGGCGTCCACTTCACAACGGCCGGCCAGACCATCGAGGCCGACTATGAAGCGAGCCTGCTGACCGGACCAGGCCAGATGTCGCTGCTGGCCGAAGGCGGCGTGCAGGGCGGGTGGGCCCGGGCGGCAACCATCCAGGGCCAGATCGACCTGTCCGGGAAGCAGCGCGGGCCAAACGGCCTCAACGTCTGGGCCAGCGGCGGGGTCGGCACGCTGCAAATGAACAATGCTCCGGGGTTCCCGGGCGACTCCGGCACGCCCTTTGTCGGAACGCTGGGCGCGGATTACCAGACGCCCATCGGGCTCATTGTGGGCGCGGCCTTCACCCTGGGCCGCCAGACCCAGCAGTTTTCCATGGGAGCCGGACATTTCGACCAGACCGACGAAACCTTGAGCCTCTACGCCGCCTACAAGGCCGGCCCGGTCTGGGGCAACGCCGTGGCCAGCTACGGCTTGCTGCAGGATTCCATCGAACGTCCGGTCGCCCTTGGCCTGTTTACCGACGCCAACAGTGCCGACGCCACGGGCCAGTCCCTGGCCCTGGCCCTTCGGGCCGGCGGCGACCTCAGCCTGGGACCGGTCACCACCGGCCCGGTGGCCGGGTTGATCGTGCAGCGCGTGCGCATCAAGGGCTTCACCGAGACCGGCACGACCTTCGGACAGTCCAGCCCCAACGGCATCACCGCCCTGTCCTACGGAGAGCAGGTGCGGGATTCGGCCGTCAGCCAACTCGGTTGGCGCGTTCTGGTGGATGTGGGCAACTGGCAGCCCTTTGCCGAAGCCAAGTGGAACCACGAACTGGTCGATCAGCACCGCATGGTCAAGGCGGCCCTGACCACGGCCACGGCCGGCAACTACAAAGTGGACGCCACCCCCGTCGCCACGGACTGGGCCACGGGCTCGACGGGAGCCTCCTTCAGGCTCAGTGATCGCGTCTTGCTGCGCGGCACGGCCTCGGCCACGGCGTTCAATCCCAAAGTGGTCACCTACGGCGGCGAACTGGGCATCAACGTCAGTTTCTAGAGCGGTGTTCTCGCAGTTCGTCCTGACGATGTTCGAGGGCGGAGTACGGAATAGCTGTTGTTCTGCAATGATCCTGACGTAAACGGCGAGGGGCGCGGCGTCGGCCGCCGCATCCCGTCATTACCTGCGTTTATGCATGAATACAGGGCCATGTCGGCTTGGGCGGCATGGCCTTGTTGCGTCTTAGGCCTTGCCTAGAAGAAACAGCGTCAAAGTCTGATGACGATGCGGCGGGCGTCGAGAAACCAGGCCAGCAGGTACATGACGGCCAGCATGAGCAGCCCCCAGCACAGGGAAGGGAAGGGGCCGGGCGACAGAAAACGGAACACTTCGAGATAGATGGTCTTTTGCAGGCTGACGGACTGGGCTGCCGCGCCGACGACCCGTATGTGGCGCAGGCTGGTGGCCAGAAACGAGGCGGTGACGTAGAGGAACAGCGGGTTGCGGCCGAGGATGCACAGCGGGCGCGCCCAGGCGGTCGGGGGCCGGCCGTCGAGGACGGCGTGGGCCACGGCCAGGAGCAGCAGGCCCAGGCCGCCGGTGAAAAGCACGAAGGAGCTCGTGCACAGGGATTTGTTGAGGGGAAAGACGCCGTCCCAGACCAGACCGACGGCGAGCATGACCAGGGCAAGCAGAGCTGCGCGTCCGGGCTGGTCGCCGCCACGGCGCAGCCAGCGGCCGGACAGTACGCCGATGAGGCCCAGGGCGATGGCCGGGAAGGTGGACAGGATGCCCTCCGGGTCCCAGCTCGTGTTGAACTTCCAGATGTGGCGGCCAAGGACGAGCTGGTCGAGCCAGCCTTGGAGGTTGGGCTCCATGGCCAGGGACGGGTGGCCGTGGCCGGGCACCGGCACGGCGGCCAGCAGCAGCCAGTAGCCCAGGAGCGTTGCGGCGGCGACGACGGCAAGAGCCCGGCTGGACAGGCGCGACTGGAGCCAGGCGGCGGCGAGATAGACCACGGCGATGCGCTGGAGCACGCCCGGGATGCGCAGTTCGTCGAAGCTCAGGCGCAGGTAGGCGGTTTCCCCCAGCCCCAGGGCGAAGAGCACGGCGGCGCGCGGGAGGATTTTGCGCCACAGGCGGGCGCGCCCCTTGGCGTCGCGGGCCTTGTCGAGATCGATGGCCAAGGCGACGCAGACGCCGACCAGGAAGAGAAACAGGGGAAAAACGACATCGGCCAGGGTCAGGCCGTGCCAATGGGCATGAAGCAGTTGGGGGTAAATGAAACGCCGGTCGCCGGGATTGTTGACCACGATCATGGCGGCGATGGCCAGGCCGCGCAGGGCGTCGACGGAAAGCAGTCTGGATGTGGCGGGGGTGGGCATGGCCGACTCCTGAACGGCGGGCCTAGGTCGCTGCCGTCCGGGCCATGCTACGCGCCCAAGGCCTGAAGTGGGAAGGGTCGTGGATTACAAGGCGGCAAGCGGGGAAGCTTGCCACGTTCTCTGTCCCTCTCGCCGGACGGGGTCAACGGCCGGAGCCGCGTCCTCGAAAGGCGCGCGGGGTGTTTCGGGGCCAACACCCGAACGCCACGAATTCTTGGAACAATACGCAGCATTCTGGGAAGACGCGACACAAGGCGGCCAACGGCCACGCTCGCGGTTGACTTTCGGGCGGGGCTCGAAGCGCCTTGGTTCGGCGCTGTGGCAGAATAGGACGCCCCGGCCGAAGATGGTCCGGCCGGGGCGTCAGGGTTCGCGGCATATGGTTGGGCAGGCCCGGTCAACCAAGGAGCGTGCCTTCCCAGGCTTCGACATGATACAGGCTCGTGCCCGGATTCTTGGCCCAGGCGCAGGTGCCGGGCCAGTTGCGTTCGATGGGCCAGTCGCTTCGGGTACGCAGGGCCTCGTCCAGGGACGCGGCCTCCACGGTGTGTTCGTCCGAGACGGTCAGTTTCAGCTGGGGACCGCTGATGTAGCGCAGGGCAAAGGCCGGCATTGTCTCCTCCATATTCGCGTCAGTTTGTTCAGGCTGCATTGACGCTTTCGCTCCATGCTTCTCGAAAATCAGCTTCGCGCAGCGTCTCCACCTGTCTCCCAACACCCCTTGCAGGGAGGGTCCGGGAGGGGCTTAGCCCCTCCCGGC
>ALAO01000118.1 GCA_000307955.1 Solidesulfovibrio magneticus str. Maddingley MBC34
AGGGGGTTACCCCCTCCCGGCCGCCGGAGGCATTCTTCGTTTTCTTACGGCAGCGCGACGGCTGCGAAACCGTGATCGGCCAGAATCTGTTGGCCGTCAACCGACATGAGGTAGAGGGCGAAGCGCCGGGCCTCGGGGGAGGCGTCCTTGAGCACGGCCAGACCGTAGTCGGCCTGGACGGCCAGTTCGGGCGGCAGCTGGGTCATGGTCAGGCCCGGGACGGTCTTGTGCAGGTCGCCGCTGCAGTAGCCCAGGAACACGTCGATCATGCCGGCCTCGAAGGCGGCGGCCACGGGATGCTTGCCGTTGACCGGGGCCGAGTTGTGGGGGCCGCCGACGATCTTGTCGGCCTTGGCGTCGAGGATTTTGGCGCTGCCGGGTTTTACCTTGTCGGCCAGGTCGAACATGACCCAGGCGTAGTCGCCGGCCGGGTCGGCCTTGGGCGTGGAGGTGCCGACGCGCACGGCCGGGTCGAGGAGCACGGACAGCAGGTTTTGGGGCGAGAGTTGCAGCGATTGTTTGCCGGTGGCGCAGAGTTTGTTGCGGGTGAACAGGATGGTGGGCCAAGCCAGACCGTTATTGGCCAGGGCCTCGGGATGGCCGAAGTCGGCCGAGGCCAGCATGTCGGCGTGTTCGCCCTTTTCCAGGCGTTCGCGCAGGACGCCCGAGGGACCGAAGGTGGTGGCGACCGGAATCTTGGTTTGGGCCTCGAAGGCTTTGGCCACGGCGGTCATGGCCTGGCGCAGGCTGCCGGCGGCGTAGACGGTGACGGCGGGATCGGCGGCCAGGGCCGGGGAGGCGGTGAAAAGCAGCGCGGCCAGGGCCAGGGAAACAAGGCGGGACATGGGATTCTCCAGGGTTGCGCAGGCAGGGCGGCAAGCGCCCGCCGCCCGGTTGCGCCGCTCCCGGGCTGGGCCGGGGGCGGCGAGGGATGGGCGGTCGGTCTGGTCGGGCGTCCATGGGCGGTCCGGGGACGTGGCCGGCTTTTCCCGGGCGCTTCAGGAGCGGAACCGGTCGTCGGAGCGCAGGTCGCCGGCGTTTCGGGCCTTGCCGGCGAACCAGCCGGTGCGCTCGGCCTGCCAGACGTCGAAGCGGGGCACGTAGGGCTTGATGTCGAGCACGGGCGTGCCGTCGAGGACGTCGACGTTGCGCAAATGGACGGTGGAACCGTCCACGCCGGCCAGTTCCAGCACGGAAAGGCCGATGGGGTTGGGGCGCTTGGGTGAACGCGTGGCGAAAATGCCGTGATGGTCGTTGTCGAGGAAGGGCTTGACCATGAGGTCAAAGCCCGTCACCCGATGGAGGTGGTAGAGCAAAAAGACATGGGAGAAGCCCTCAAGGTCGGCCAGGCCGGGCACGAAGTCGGCATGGACTTCGACGTGGCCGGCGACGCCGAGGGCTCCCACGGGTTGGATGGGCATGCCGGCGATGTCCCGGAAGGGGGAACGCAGGATGCCGATGGCGCGGTAGGCGATGTCTTGGGCGGGTGTGTTCACGGCATGTTCCTCGGGCCCTGGCCCGGTCATCCCCTATCAACTTTCGGGCCAGACCGGCCGTCAAACGATTGCAGGGGTTTGCAATGTGTGTCCCGGCGGCCGGGAACAATTGCGTAGTATCGCCATACAAACTTGTGCGGTGTGTGGCAACCAAATGAAAAGACACGACTTTTAGTATTGCCGTGCCAGTTGCCGCAAAGGGCGGACGGGAGCGGTCAGGAGGCGAGGGAGCCGGGCGGGCAGTCGACGGCGGTTTCGGCCTGGCGCACGCAGTTGCGGGCCTCGTCCTTGGCGGCGAGCAGGGCCATATCGGCCAGGCGCAGGAAGTCCACGCCGGAGTCGTCCAGGCTGCCCCGGCGGCTGGAGACGCCGATGGTGGCGGTCAGCGGCTCGGGCAGACCGTAGCTTTCCCAGTCGTGGCAGGCGATGGCGGCGCGTAGGTTTTCGGCGAGCACCGCAGCGCGGTCCGGGGGCGTGCCGGGCATGACGACGCAGAATTCGTCGCCGCCGATACGGGCCACGAAGCCGAACGCGCTGGCCTCGCGGATGAGGATGCGCCCCAGCTCCACCAGCACTACGTCGCCGGCGGCATGGCCCAGGCGGTCGTTGACGGCCTTGAAATGGTCGAGGTCAATAAGCGCCAGGCTGGTCCAGTCGTTTCGGGCGGCGGCCCGGGCCAGGGCGGCGGTGAAGGTGGCTTCGAACCCCCGCCGGTTGGCCAGGCCGGTCAGGTGGTCGATGTCGGCCAGGCGGCGGATTTCGGCTTCGGAGCGTTCCCGGTGCAGCAGCACGAAGCCCAGGGTGCAGGCGATGAGGCTTGGGGCGGAAATGAGCAGGGAGTAGGTCTGGACGGGGCCCGGGGCAAAGGGATTGGCGGTGGGATTGCTGCTCAGCAAGGCGGCCGCGCCGCGAAGCAGGCTGGCTCCGGCTCCCAGGATGTAGCCCATGGCAAAGATGGCGATGACGCGCAGTCGGTACTGGTTGCGCCGGGCCAGGAGCACGGCGGCCAACATGAGGCATTGGCCGGTATAGAGAGCGTTGGCGAAGATGGCGCGCATCCGAGGCGCGTCCAGCCAGACCGTGAAGATGCCCAGGGCCAGGAGCAGCGGGAGCACATAGACGACCCGGCTGCGCCGGTTGCCGAAAAAGACGTCCAGGGAGGCGAGGTAGCAGGTCCAGGAGGCGGTGAAGAGCAGGTTGGCCAAAAGTATGGAAAGGAGGTCGGAAATACTGCCTCGAAGCAGGAAGAGCGGCCCCGAGGCCAGTTGCACGGCCAGGCCGGCGATCCAGAGCCAGGCTCCCCTGGCTCGGGAATCGGCAAAGGCCACTGCAAGCATGACGGCGATGCAGAGGTTGGTGACGAAGTAGAGAATGATGGTGGTGGGGAAATCCAAGACCGGCATGGGCGGTGGGTAATATGAAACCCTAGTCCGCGCAAGGGTTGTTGTGTTTTTTGCTTCCCGCGTTGCCAAAAAAGCGAGGCCGCCGCGACTAATGCCGCGACGGCCCCGGTCCGAAACGGGAGGGCAATCCCTGTTCGGAAAGGATAGCGTGTCGCCTAGTAGCGGTAGTGGTCGGGCTTGTAGGGGCCGGCCGCGTCGATGTTGAGGTAGGCGGACTGGGCCGGGGTCAGGGTTTCGAGCTTGGCCCCGAGACGGGCGAGGTGCAGCCGGGCCACTTCCTCGTCCAAGAGCTTGGGCAGGGTGTAGACGCCGACCTTGTAATCCTTGGTGGCCAGCTCGATCTGGGCCAGGGCCTGGTTGGTAAACGAGTTGGACATGACGAAGCTCGGGTGGCCGGTGGCGCAGCCGAGGTTCACCAGACGGCCTTCGGCCAGCATGAGGATGGAATTGCCCGAAGCCATGGTCCATTTGTCGACCAGGGGCTTGATCGTATTCTTTTTGCAGTGCGGGGTGGTCTCCAGGTAGGCCACGGCGATTTCGGAGTCGAAATGGCCGATGTTGCAGACAATGGCCCCGTCGCGCATTTTTTCCATGTGCGCGCCGGTGATGACGTCGCAGCAGCCGGTGGAGGTGACGAAGATGTCGCCCTGGGAGCAGGCCTCGTCCATGGTGGTGACTTCGTAGCCTTCCATGGCCGCCTGCAAGGCGCAGATGGGGTCGATCTCGGTGATCAGCACGCGCGCGCCAAAGCCTTTCATGGAGTGGGCGCAGCCCTTGCCCACGTCGCCGTAGCCGGCCACGACCACGACCTTGCCGGCCACCATGACGTCGGTGGCCCGCTTGATGCCGTCGGCCAGGGACTCGCGGCAGCCGTAGAGGTTGTCGAACTTCGACTTGGTGACCGAGTCGTTGACGTTAATGGCCGGGAACAGCAGTTCGCCAGCCTGCATCATCTGGTAGAGGCGATGCACGCCGGTGGTGGTCTCCTCGGACACGCCGCGAATCTTCTTGGCCATGCGCTCGAACCGGCCGGCGTCGGCGGCCACGACCGCCTTGATGCGGTCCATGATGATGGCCATTTCCTTATTGTCGGTGGGGGCGTTCAGGACTTTGGCGTCCTTGGCGCATTTGACGCCGTGGTGGATAAAGAGCGTGGCGTCGCCGCCGTCGTCCACGATGAGGTCCGGGCCGGCGCCGTCGGGCCAGGTCAGCGCCATCTCGGTGCACCACCAGTAGTCTTCCAGGGTCTCGCCCTTCCAGGCGTAGACGGCGGCCAGGCCGTCGGCGGCGATGGCGGCGGCGGCGTGGTCCTGGGTCGAGTAGATGTTGCACGAGGCCCAGCGCAGGTCCGCGCCCAGGGCGTGGAGGCATTTGATGAGCATGGCGGTCTGGATGGTCATGTGCAGGGAGCCGGTGACGCGCAGGCCGGCCAGGGGCTTGGCCTCGCCGTACTTGGCGATGACGGCCATAAGTCCCGGCATCTCGTTTTCGGACAGCTGCATTTCCTTGCGGCCCCAATCGGCCTGGGCCATGTCGGCGACCATGTAGGGCAGGGAGAGATCAAGGGGTTTGACGCTCATGGGCGGCTCCTTTTTCTATGCGGGTTGGCGGGGCGTCGCCACGGCGCGGGCGGCGACGAGCCCGTTATTGACAGGATGTTCGGACCACTGTGCCAAGTCAAAACCGGCGCGGTGCAGCCATTCGACCAGCTTTTCGCGGGAAAAGCCCAGCCAGCGGTCGCCGAAACGGCGTCGCATGGCTTCGTCCTCGTGGGGGGCGAAGTCGATGACCACCAGCCGTCCGTCCGGGGCCAGCACGCGCCGGGCCTCGGCCAGGGCGGCGGCCGGATCGGGCAGATGGTGCAGCGTCAGGCAAATAACGGCGAAGGCGGCCTCGCCATCGGCCATGGGCAGGTGTTCCAGTTCGCCCATGCGCACGCTGACCGGCAGGCCGGCCGTGCGGCGTTCGGCCAGGGCCAGCATGGAGGGCGAGCTGTCCACGCCGATGACGGCGCTGGCGTGTTCGGCCAGCACCGGGAGCAGATCGCCCGGACCGCAGCCCAGGTCGGCGGCGGCGGCCATCCGTTCGGGCATGACCTCGCGCACCAGGGCGGCCGGGTCGAGATCGCCCAGCACTTCGCGGCGAAGGGCGGCCCAATCGGCAGCGATGTCATTGAAAAAGCGGCGCGTTTCCAGCCGGCGCTGGCGCAGCACGGCGTCCACGGCGGCCAGATCGGCGTCGTTGCCGGCGGCGTCGAGAAACGGGCCAAGGCAGCCGAGAAACGCGGCGGCCGGGCCGGCGGTCACGGCGCTGTAAAAGGTCCAGGCCCCTTCGCGCCGGCTGCAAAGCAACCCGCAGCCGACGAGGATGGCGAGGTGTCGCGACACGCGGGACTGCCCCATGTCGAGGACGGCGGTGATTTCGCCCACGGACAGTTCATGGCGCGAGAGCACGCGGACGAGGCGCAAGCGCGTTTCGTCGGCCAAGGCCTTGAACCAGGGGAGGGGTGTGGCGTCGCTTTTGAGCATATCAAGATATCCTGATATGCGGGTTTAGTGATTTTTTGGGGGGAGGTCAAGGGGATTTCGGCCAAGCCAGTGTCTTGCTCGGGAGTCGAAGAGTGGTTGTTGGACTGCGGCTATCAGGGCTGCGAGTCTATGCCTGCGGTACTTTCGCAGCTATAAAAGTTTTACTTTGTAAATGATTTTTTTAATGAGTATTGCTTGCTGGTTGTAAATAACAAAGCAGAATTTCCCATATGGCGTGGATTCATATGGTATTGTCGAAGCATATTTGTTGTTAAAGAAGATAGATAACCTATTTCCAACTCTGTGGAGGGTTATCATGTTTGTTGCGCCATTTCCAGGGATGATGTTTTCGCATCGAATCCAGTCAGAAATGACAGCTGTTTTCCCATTGATTGTTTTTGTAATTCTATATTTTCCATTTCCTGACAATAGTATGTTGTAGCTGTAGCGTGGTTCCTTGTTAAATCCGAGAAAGAGGCCGTATCCAAAGTCGAGAGTGCCGCTCGATTTTGTGATTTCAGTAGAGAGGAGAAAGTCTTCATCTGGTTTAAATCCTATAGATAAACTTGTCCACCAGTTGCCTTCCGTGCTTTTGTGTTCAAAATAATAAGCATTCTTTTGAACAGACAGCAGGACATCCTTGTCCTCCCTCGTGAGCCAATTGTTTTCGTTGTTCTTGAAATCATCCGTGAAGACTGTTCGATATTCTCGATCGTTCTGTAGTATCTTTTCGTTGGCTGAAGTAGTGTTCTCTTTGTCGTTCGATGAGCTCAGTCCATGTTTTGCAGTTCGAGAGGAGTCTTCATGTGGTTGCTTCGAAGAATGTGTTTTGTGTCGATCTCCAGGAGCTTCTTTGGAAGTGGGCTTGTTTTGGCTCCCGCCCGGTGTCCCCATAAGTGCTTTGGGGAGTGTCGCCTGTTCCGGTTCGGTATCGCACCAAGCGGAGTTGTAGGGGGAAAGGAACATGCCAACCAAGCAGGTTGCAGTTATGAAAATTTTACAACGGTCCATAGCTAATAAATTATTTTTGTTACAGAGTGGTACTTTGTCGTCTCGAGGTCGTTGTTCTTTGACCATTTTGTTGAGCATCCCGTGACGTTGACTTCAAAGCCCTTGTTCGTGCGTTTTAGCTGCATACAATTGCTTGGACTCCTGGTCGTCTTTATTCCGAAATTCGGATTGAGCCAGAGTTTTTCGTCTTTGTCGACAAGCATGGCTTCCGGAGAAACCCAGCAGGTTTGTCCGGTAACTGTCTGGTCGATGTTTTGAATAAACATTTCAGTGATATGGTCGGTAATGAACTTGCAGGCGTTAAAGAGATTCTCGAGGTCATTTTTTGAAAAAGAACCCTGGGCAATTTCTATTTTTCCGTCTGAGACGCGAATAAGTCTAGCATCTATCCGAATGGCTTCTTTGTGTTCCGTTAGTGATCCTGAAATTACATAGGTAGCGCCTGAAAGTTGACCAATCTTTTGAGCAACCGTAGTTGAGGACTTGCCTGATTCGCCAAACTCCATCTCTTCAAGAAGTTTCTGAACCAGTGTGCGTTCAACCACATCGTATGCTCCTGTATTTACGGCGCAGGTAGTCATGAATTCCGAGATAATTCGACCTTTTGTGGAGTCTTTTCCCTCGCTCGAGAGACTGTCAAATTGCAATATAGCTATTTTTACAGGGCTATTCCCCTCGGTGGTCAAGGTGTAGCCTGGGAGTGTTGTCGTAACTATTTGCACGAAAATAATAAAGTAAACAAAAAGAGCATGTGTATGGTGTGACATAACTGCCATGTAAACTGTTTTGATTGTTTGGTTTTGTGTAAAAATGTGCACAGATATTATCATGATGTATTTCTGCGGTCAAGGGAGTGTCATGATCGAATACACAACGGAACGTAAAGTTGTTATGGGGCAGGACGGTATCTACAAATTGGCCTAGGGTTTTCTTGGACACCACCTTGGTGGTATGGAAAAGCCGTCCTGCGGCCCGGCCGCGCCGCAATCCTCGTCGCCCGCACGCCCATGCCCACGTCTTCTCCGCCTCTTTCCCCGCGCCGTTTGACGATGGCGGCTGCCTCGTCGTATGGAGTTTGTTCCCAAACTCGGCCGCGCAACCCGCAGAGGGCGCTTTCATGGGCAATGGCGGAAAAATTCTGGTCGCGGACGATTCCGTGGTCATGCAGAACGTGCTGCGGAAGATTCTTCTCGGCATCGGCTGCCGGGACGTGCGCACCGTGGCCAACGGGCAGGCGGCCTGGGAGCTGCTGGAAAGCGAGAAGGACTTCGAGCTGGTGTTCGCCGATCTGCGCATGCCCAGGCTTTCCGGCCTGGCGCTTTTGGACAGGATTCGCCAGACGCCGGCCATGCAGGCCCTGCCCGTGGTCATCATCAGCAGCGAGGCCGATCCGGCATGCATCCTGGAGGCCGGCAAGCACAACGCCACCGCCTATGTGGTCAAGCCGTTCTCCGTCGAAAAAATCTCCTGCGTCGTCAAAAACATCCTGGAACGCTAGCCGGCCGCCCGGCTTCGGCGGGCCGGGGGATCGCGTCAGGCGCGCCGGCCGCCGCCGACGCGGTCAGTCCGCCTTGGGCCGCGTGCGCGCCAGGTGGTCCTTGACGGCCTGCTCGGTTTCCCGGGCGGCGTCGAGCAATCGGGCAAAGGCGGCGTCCTCGCAGGGTTCGTGGTTCTTGAGCGTCTTTTCCATGGACGTCGCCACGGCGCAGAGCTTTTCCGCCCCGAGCTGCTGAGCGATCCCCTTGAGCGAGTGGATTTCAAAGCCCAGCTTTTCCGCCTCGGGCCGGGCTTGCACCAGGCTGATGTCGATGCGCTCGGTGTTGTATTTTTCGAGATACCCTTCGCAGACTTCCCGATACAGTTCGCTATCGCCGCCGAGTTTGAGCAGGGCCAGTTCGCTGTTCAGCGTCCGGCAGTTGCCTTGGGCGTCCGGCGGCGTGTCGGCGCCCTGCTGGCCTGCGGCGTGGTGCTCGTAGCGGCAAAGTCCGGTCATGTTTTGGTGCAGCAGCAGGATCCTTTCGTAGAGCGTCTGCGGATCAAGAGGCTTGGTGATGAAGTCGTCCATGCCGCTGGCCAGGCATTCGTCCCGGATGGTGTCCAGGGAATAGGCCGTCATGGCCGTGATGTGGACGTCTTTGTTGAGCGGCGTGGTGACGCCGTCGCGGATCATGCGGCACAGCTCGATGCCGTTTATTTCCGGCATTTCGATGTCCAGGAAGACCATGTCGAACAGGGCGGTCTTGAGAAAGGCCAGGGCTTCCTGGGCACCCTGGGCCAGGATGGGTTCCTGGTTGAGCAGCGAAAACACCTTTTGGGCCACGCGCAGGTTCATGGGGTTGTCGTCCACGACCAGGAGCATCAGCCGGTCGAGGGGCGCGGCCTGGGGCGAGGCGGCGTCGGGTTTGGCGTAGATGTTGTTGTAGTCGCCGTGAGCTAGGGGCAAGCGCACGGTGAAGCTGCTGCCCTGGCCCGGCGTGCTCTCGACGGTGATTGTTCCGTGCATGAGGCCGACGAGCTGCCTGCAGACCGACAACCCCAGGCCGGTGCCGCCGAACTTGCGCGAGGTCGAGTCGTCGCCTTGGGTGAAGGGCTCGAAGATGGTGTCGAGCCGGGCCTGTTCGATGCCCACCCCGGTGTCGCTGACGGTAATGGTCGCCTCGTAGCCGCCCGCCGCCGCGTCCCTGGCGGCGGCGGCGGTGACGGCAATGCCGCCGAGCTTGGTGAATTTGAGCGCGTTGTTGGTCAGGTTGAGCAGGATTTGCCGCAGCCGGGCCGGGTCGCCCCGGACCACGACGTCGGCGCTGTCGTCGAGATGCGTGACGAGTTCGAGGTTCTTCTTGTTGGCCAGGGGAAGCATGAGCCGGGTCGTGGATTCGATGACGCTTCTCAGGTTGAAGTCGATGCTCTCCAGGGCGATCTTGCCGGCTTCGATCTTGGACAAATCGAGCAGATCGTTGACGATGGTCAGCAGGTGGTCGGAAGATTCCTTGACGGCGATGAGGCAGTCGCGTTGGTCGTCGGTGACGGCCGTGCTGAGAAGATAGTCGTTCATGCCCTTAATGGCGTTCATGGGCGTGCGGATCTCGTGGGTCACCTTGGCCAGGAAATCCGTCTTGGTCTTGTTGGCCTGTTCCGCGACGACCTTGGCTTCCTCCAGCTTCTGGCGGATTTTTTCGTTCTCGACGTTTTTTTCCTGCAAACGCCTGGTGCGTTCCTTGACCAGATTTTCCAGGTTGAGCTTGTAGTTGGTGATTTGGGAAATGTAGAGGCTGATGTAGCGGGCCAGCTCGCTGATTTCGTCGTCGCCGGAGATGGTGACTTCCTTCTTGGCTCCGAACACGTTGATGGTCTTGTTGATCTCGGTGATCTGCGATTTGATGCTGAGGATGCGGCGCAGGACTCTTCTTTCGATGAGAAACAGGATGCAGCCGATCAGCGCGATGCCGCCGGAAATCAGAATGAGAGAAGACTTGAGCGAGGCGCTTTGTCCCAGTTTGAGGATCTCCTTGTCTCCGGAAACGATCAGGTCGATCTGCTCCGCGCCGGTGATGTCCTTGAGCTTGACGTGGCCGGACAACGTGGTTTCGTTGGTGTCGTAGATGTGAATCGCCAGATCCGAGGACGCTGTTTGCAGATGTTCCGTGCGCACCAGCCGGCCAAGGGGAGCGCTGTCGAAATGATCGGCCAGGCTGAACCGCAGCCGGGTCTTTTCCTCGATCTTCTTGATGATGGCTTCGGTCAGGTCGCGGCCCATGACCAGGGTCCCCAGCTTGGACGCGGTTCCTTCGCTGTCCGAAATGGGACAGCTGGCGATGACGATGAAGGTGTCTTGCAGTTTGGCGATGCCGCGTATCCTGCCCTCCTGGTCGTCGGGCAGGAGCATTTTCGTTTGGTGGATAATGAGCTCCCGGACGGCTTCGTCGAGTTGTTGCGCGAAGGAGCCGTCCGCCTGGCGGCTGGCCGACCAGACGACCCGGCTCTCGTTGTCGACGAAGGCGATGAAAGCCAGATCCAGGGAGCTAAGCGTCCTGTCGTTGAGGTTGGAGCGCACGAAGTCGGGCTTTTTTTTCTGCATGAACTGGTAGCTGTCGTCCCAGACGGCCCAGTCGACGATGATATCGTCGAGCTTTTGCACCTCTTCATTCAGGAAATTAGCCACGCGAACGGTGTTGTTGGCCAGGGTGTCGTAGGCGAAGCTGGAAAAGGTCTCGGTCAGCAACAGGCTGTTGAGCATGATGTAACAGGCGAGAAGGACGGCGGAGCCCAGGCAGATCCAGATCAGGGTGAATTTTCGTATGGAGACGGCCATGTCGCGACTCCGCGCGCAGCGAGAGTTTCAGGTCGGTGCGGGATAGCGGGCGATGCCCACGCAGTGTCGCACATTCCGAGGGCTGATTGAATCGGTTTTTGGCGCTCCCGTGAGCGGAAAAAGCGGGGGTGCTGGCTTTGGAGCCCCGTTTGAGCGTGTCGGAGGACTTGGCCGGGCGGACTGGTTGGGCGGGCCGGTCCCTGGGGGCTTGCCGTCGCCGGGAACCATGCGTCCGGCCAGCGTTTTGAAGTCGCCGCAGGCCGCGGGGGCAGCCTGCGGCGGTGAGCATGTAGTCAGGAAATACGGTGGATTGCGGAAAATGGCGCGGCCGGCGTCAGTCCACATCCACCCAGAACGACCGCCAGCAGCCGGCGCAGCCCTCAGGCGGCGTGTCGGTGTCGTGGCAGTAGCGGAACTCCCGATACTCCTGCGCGTTCCAGATGGCGGCCAGGGCATCGAGGTGCAGGTTGCCGCGCACGTCGCGGGGGAAGGGCAGGGTCGTGCCGTGGAACCGGTAGCTGGCCGGGTCGGCGATGGGCACGTTTCTAAGCGCGCAGGGGCTGACCGCGCCGTCGGCGGCGATAAAAAGCGTGTTGGCCGGCCGATCTGGGCAGCGAAAACGCGTCAGCCCGCCGTGCACCAGCCGGCTGTCCAGGCGCAGGCCCAGCCCGGCCGCCTCCTCGGATGCGGCCCGAAGCCGGGCGGCCAGGGCGTCGAAGGCGTCCTGGTCGCCCGGCACCAGGGCGTCGTACGCCGTCTCCGGGCCGGTGGCGTAGGACAGCGGCCGCACATGGACCGCGCCGACCCCAAGCCCGGCCAGAAAGCGCGGCAGGGCCTCAAGCTCCCCCTGCTCCAGCCCGGAACGGGTCAGGGCGTAGCGCACCGCGACTTCCGGCAGTTTCGATTCATGCACGGCCTTGACGGCGGTCAGCCGGTCGATGGCGGCCAGGGCCGCGTACAGGCTCGTGCCGCGCCGCCGGAAATTGGCGTCCTCCACCAGCCCGGCCAGGGGCAACACGACCACGTCGATGTCGTCGCGCACCAGGGCCGAGGCGTGCTCGTCGGCCAGCCGCACGCCGTCGGTGACAAGCACCGTGCGCGCCCCGGCGTGCTTGGCCGCGGCCAGCATGGCCAGAATGTCCGGGTTGGCCAGGGGATCGCCCCAGCCGTGGAACCGGACCTCGGCCACGGCGTCGATCTCGCGCAGGGCTTTTTCGAAAAGGGCCAGCGGCAGGTCGTGGTCGAGCCAGCGTTTCTTGTGGCCGGCCCGGATGGTGAAGCCGATTTCGGCCCGGCTGCGGGACGAAGCCTCGACAATGAGCCGGTCCAGGACGAGGGGCGCGCTCATTTGGGGCAAAAGGCGGCGGCGGCGAAGCTCACGGCCGAGAGCGTCGGGGTTTCGCGCATGATGTCGTGGGCAAGAAGCGTCATGGACGACGGCGGCAGGATCTCGGCCAGGGTGGCCAGGGCCGACAGGCCGCAGACGTTGTAGGCGTCGCCCACGCGCTCGGACTCGGCCCAGAAGGCGTCCATGTCGCCGGCGGCCAGGGCGGCCAACAGCGCCCGGTCGTGGGCCAGGGCCGCCGCTTCCAGGGACTCGGCCGGCTCGGCATGGCCGAACTTGCCGCCGATGTGGCAAAAATCCACTCCGGCCACGATGAGCGTGTCGGGCGCGGCCGCGATCTCGGCCAGGGCGTCGAGGAACGGGCCGGCGTAGGCGCGAAAGGCCCGCCGCGTGGGCGCGTCCACTACCCCGACCGGGGAACCGCACAGGATCGGAACCATGGCAAAGGGCGCGTCGCCCAGGAGCCGGCGCAGGAACACGGCCTGGAACTCCACGGAATGCTCGGCCTTGTGGGGCAGGCTGGAAGCGTCCACGGCCTGGCCGCCGGCGGTGCGCAGCCTGGCCGATGCCTCGGCGTCGGCGGCGACGTCGCCAAGGGGCGTGGCAAAGGCCTTGTCCGTGAGGCAGTAGAGGCCGTCGATGATCTGGTGGCCGACGCCAAGGACGATGACGCGCTTTGGCGCGGCGGCCTTTATGGCCGCGCCAAGGGCGGCGTAGGCGGCGGCGTAGGCGGCCCGGCCGGCCTCGGGGTCGATGTGCGGCGCGATGACGGCCTTGACCGGCCCCGGAGCGGCGCAGGCCTCGGGGGCTTCGGCCAGGACGGCGTCGAGATAGGCGGCCAGCTCCGCCCCGTCGTCGGGGTAGGCCTGGCCGGCAAAGACCGTCTCGCGCCGGGGTGCGGCCTCGAAGGCGGCGGCGATGGCCGCCTTGCGCTCCCGGTAGCGGGGCGAATCCATGAGTCCGGCCTCGTCGAGCTGCTTGACCAGGCCGGCCACGTCGCCCTCGGTCACTTCCCGGCCGCCCTGGGCCTCGGTGACGGCGGCGGCCACTTCGGCCAGGCTGCGCCGGCCGTCCATGAGGGCCAGGACCGGCAGCAGGCCTTGGGGGATGCCGGAACCCCAGGGTACGATTTCCAGGCGGTCGCGCACCAGGATGGCGGGCTGGCCTTCGTGGTCAAAGGGAATGAATTCGAGGTCGTGTCGGGCGCGGGGTTTGTCGTGCGTCATGGCCGGGCAGGGTAGCCCAGGGAGCCGGGCTTGGCAACGCGGCGCGCGGCCGGCCGCGCGCCGGCCGCGTGTCGCGTCCACGAAAAGCCGTCAGGGCTTTTCGTGGACAACAGCCTTAAACTACCTGGTATTTCTTAAAAACCGCTCGTCTGTTTTAAGGGACGCGCCGCTAGGCCATGGCGTCGGCGCACTCCCGGGTGGCCTCGAAGCGGATGGATTCCCAGCGTTCGACGGTGCGTTCCATCATCCAGTCGCTGGTAAACAGCATGACCCGGTGGCCGCCGGCGTCGGTGGCCAGGGCGTCGGACTCCTCGCGCACAAGCTTGTCCAGGGCTTCCTTGGTCTCGGCGAACAGCCAGCGGGCGGCGTTGAACTTCGTGCCGACCAGATCGACCTCCACGTCGTATTCCGTGGCCAGGCGCTGGGCGATGACCTCGAACTGCAAGGCCCCAACGGCCCCCAGCAACATGCCGCCGCCGTTGACGGGGCGGAAGAACTGGATGGCCCCTTCCTCGGACAGCTGGGTCAGGCCCTTGTCCAGCTGCTTGGCCTTGAACGGGTTTTTGAGCAGCACCCGGCGGAAATGCTCGGGCGCGAAATGCGGGATGCCCAGGAACTTGAGCGGCTCGCCCGTGGACAGGGAGTCGCCGACGTTAAGCGTGCCGTGGTTGGGGATGCCGATGATGTCTCCGGGCCAGGCTTCCTCCACGCCGCTGCGTTCCTGGGCCATAAAAAGGATGGCGTTGGAGGCCTTGATGTCCTTGCCCAGGCGATGATGGCGCAGCTTCATGCCCCGGTTGAACCGGCCGGAGCAGATGCGGACAAAGGCCACCCGGTCGCGGTGGGCGGCGTCCATGTTGGCCTGGACCTTGAAGACGAGCCCGGTGAACTCCTCTTCCAGGGGGGAGATTTCCCGGGGCGCGGCCGCCCGGGGACGCGGCCCGGGGGCGAGGTCCACCACGGCTTCCAGCAGTTCCCGCACGCCGAAGTTGTTGATGGCGCTGCCGAAAAAGACCGGCGTCTGCTTGCCGGTGAGGTAGCGCTCCATGGAAAAGGGGTAGCCCGCGCCGTCGAGCAGTTCCACGTCGCGGCGAAGGCCGGCCGCACCCTCGTCGCCAAGAAGCTGATCCAGGGCCGGGTCGTCCAGCCCCTGGACCACCACACCCTCCCGGGGACGGGCGCCCTTGTCGGAACCCTCGAAAAACCGCAGCCGGGCCTGGCGCAGATCGTAGACCCCCTGAAATCCCTTGCCCATGCCGATGGGCCAGGACAGGGGCGCGGCCTCGATGCCCAGGCTCTGTTCGATGTCGTCGAGGAGCTCCAGGGGCGAGCGGCCCTCGCGGTCGAGCTTGTTGATGAAGGTGATGATGGGCGTGTCGCGCAGGCGGCAGACGTCCATGAGCTTTTTGGTCTGGGCTTCGACGCCCTTGGCGCTGTCGATGACCATGAGCGCCGAGTCGGCGGCGGTGAGCACCCGGTAGGTGTCCTCGGAAAAGTCCTGGTGGCCCGGGGTGTCCAGGAGATTGACCGCATGGCCGTTGAACTCGAAATTCATGACCGAGGAGGTCACGGAAATGCCACGCTCGCGTTCGATGGCCATCCAGTCCGAGGTGGCGTGGCGGCCGGCTTTTTTAGCCTTGATGGCCCCGGCCATGGCGATGGCCCCGCCAAAAAGCAGGAGCTTCTCGGTGAGGGTGGTCTTGCCGGCGTCGGGGTGGCTGATGATGGCGAAGGTGCGGCGGCGGGCCGTCTCGCGCGCGAGTTCCTTGAGAAAGAGCTGGTTTTGCATGGTAAAGTCGCCTTGAGCGTCCTGGCGTGGTTCCTTGTGGTTTTGGGCAGGCCACGGCGTAGCCCATCACGGGGCCGCTGTCCATGCGGCGGCGGCGTCGGGGGCGCGCCGGCGCGGCCGCGGCGGGGCGGACGCGGCCGGTCCGGGGCGACAAAAAACCGCCGGAGCCCTGTCGGGCTCCGGCGGTCGCGTCGTCGGCGCGGGCGGTCCTAGAAGGTGTACTTGAAGCCGAAGGAGACCTTCCAGGCGTCTTCGGCCTTGTTGGCCAGGCGGCGGCCCCAGACGCTCTGCTGGAAGGCGCTGGGATGGGCCCAGCCGGTTTCCATGATAAGGGCCAGGTTTTCGTACAGCATGTACTTGGTGTCGAAGTTGAGCCCCATGACCCATTCGCTGGCGGTCAGGTCGCGGCCCATGACGAAGATGGGGTTGGAGCCGAGCACCGTGTTGGCGTAGCGGATGGCCTTGGAGGAGTTGTTGCCGTGGACGTAGGCAAACGTCAGGCGCTGGGTGAGCTTTTCAATGAAGCTCACGTTGTTGAGCGACGCGCCAAAGCCCCAGGCGCCCACGGGGGAGATGCCCATGTTGGAACCCTTGACCAGTTCCTGGCCGCCGTCAAACAGGAAGCTGTTGCCGGCGTTCCAGGACTGGGTGCCGCCGTTGTGCTCGCCGCCGCGGCCGGAGCCGGGGAAGAAGTTGGGCATGCGCTCGGAACCGTTTCTGGTGGAGCTGTCCTCGCCCGTGGACCAGAAGCCGAAGGCCTGGGGCGTGAGCAGGGTCATGCCCGTGTATTCGGCGGCGGCGTCGATGAACCAGCCGTTGCGCACGTTCTTGCGGTATTCGTTCATGCCGTGCTGTCCCCACAGGACGTCGGCGTAGAACTTGAAGGGATCAAGGGCCGTGACTTCCAGGGTGGTGCCGGCCCACAGGGCGGTGATGAAGTTGTTCTTCCAGCCCACGGGCGCCATGGTGAACAGGCCCGAGGAAATGAGGCCCTCGGCCCAGCCGCCGCCGGCCAGATAGTGGCCGCCCTTGCCGCCGACGCCGAACAGAGCCCACGGCGTGGCCTTGAAGCCATCGACGGTGATGGGCAGGGCCAGCATGTAGCCTTCTTCGTTGGCGTAGACCGAGGTGGTGGTGGGGGCGTAGGTGCGGTCGCTGGAGATGGTGCGCACGTAGGCCAGGATCATGCTCAGGTGGTCTTCGATGAGCGGGGCGCTGATGATGAGCGAGGACACGTCTTCATCGAAAACGATGCTGCCGGCGAAAAACGAGCTCTGGGGAATGGACGCGGGCTGCAGGCCGGCGCTGATGGAGACGTCGCAGCCGGGCCATTTGAACGACAGGTAGGCCTGGTAGACTTCGACGGCGACCTGGGGGTTGGCGGCGGTGAAGGTGCCGTGGCCCCAGACGTCCTCGACCTTGATGCCCAGGCGGAACTTGACGGCTTCATTGGCGATGAAGTCCGAACGCAGGCGGAAGCGTTCCCAGATCTCGAAGCGGTCCTCGGTCTGGGTGCCGGCATGCTGGATGGTTCCAGCCTCGTTGATCCATTTGGCGCTGTTCCAGCCGGTGAAGTTGCGGTTGGCGAAAAAGTTGCCGTAGACCAGGGCGTCTCCGGTCATCCGCACCTCGGTGGCTGCCTCGGCGCGGACGGCGGCGGCCGTGACCAGGACGGCGGCCAGAATCGTCAGCAGTACGCGTTTCATGATTCCCTCCTCCAAAGGTCGTGACAGAAACAACAAAAACCGAAACCGACGGACGCGATATCGGACAGGCCCGGATCGCGGCGAGCGATCCGGGCGCTTGGCCGCGAGGCTAAAAGGGCAGCGGCTTGCCCGAGAGCAACAGGAAGGCGGGGATGTAAAGCCCCACCGGAACCCATATGATGAGCGACCAAGCGAGCAGCTTGGCCGAAAGCTTGTTATAGGCGTTGAGCCACACTTCAAGGGTTAGCACGGTGTAGCCGGCGCAGGCCAGGGTAAAATAGCCGCTGCCCTTCACGTGATAGTACAGCAGCATGTAAATAAAGGAGATAATGGCGACGGTCAGGCTCACGTTGCCGACGGAGCGCAGGTTGTCCAGGCCCGCGAGCAACGCATAGGCCACCACGCAGTAGAGTAGGCCGTGGGCGAAAAGCAGCCCGGCCGTGAAGGCGTCGTTTTGGATGGCGTTGACAAACGCGCCGAGCACCACGCAAATGCCGACGAAGGCGCAGATGGCCCCCGTGCCTTTAGCTTCGCCGTAGCCGAGGAACAGCAGCGCCACGGGCAACCACATCAAGGAAATGGCGATCAAGATAGCCAGCGTCATCGAATCCCCCTCCGTTACGTTGTGTTAAAAACCCCGCTTGAAACCTCCTGCCGAGTAAACCGTTTACGCCAAGGCCGCACCTTCTGGTCCAGGGAAGGCGGGCACGCCGGAACCCACGGCCGGACAGCGGCAAAGACCGCAAGGGCATGCGACGGCATGGGGAAACCGTGCGTATTCCCGATGGCTATGGGTTGCCGGGGCATAGCAAGTATCGGCCCCTAAAAAACATATAAATATTTTAGTATGTTGGAGATATTGGCGCGAGACGGCGTCGGGCGGGTGGGACTCCTGCACACAGTCGGCGTCGGGCCGCTGCCGGGCCAGGGCCGGGATTATCACGATTTGCCGAAGAATGCCGATGGGTTGGTTTGTTGGTGACATTTTGTCCTTTGGCGAAGCGTTTACGGGTCAGAATTTCCCGGCTTAGCCAGGCGGGTCACTTTGTCCCGTTGCTATTTCTCCGCCGGAAGGATCGCTCGCGGTTGCAACACGGGCCAAGCCGGGCTAGATACGCCACAGCACGGCGAGGTTTCGCGGCCGGCCACGGAGGTCGGACCCGGCGGCCGTGGCAGCTTGCGCCCCGGCGCGCCAGGAGAGCCTATTATGTGCGGCATCATCGGATATTGCGGACACCGGCCGGCCGTCCCGGTCATCATCGAAGGCCTCAAACGCCTGGAATACCGGGGCTACGACTCGGCCGGCGTGGCGTTCTTGCAGGGCAAGGACCTCGTTTCCGTCAAGGCCGAGGGCAAGCTCGGCAATCTGGAAACCAAGCTCGCCGCCCAAAACGTCTACTTGGCCACCTCGGGCGTGGGCCACACCCGCTGGGCCACCCACGGGCTGCCAACCGAGAAAAACGCCCATCCCCATCTCGACGCCTCCCGGGCCATCGCCCTGGTCCACAACGGCATCATCGAGAACTATCAAGAGATCAAAAAAGAGCTGGCCGAGTCCGGCATTCGCTGCGTGTCCGAGACCGACACTGAGGTGCTGGCCCAGCTTTTGGGCCTGTATTTCAAGGAAAAAGGCTCCCTGGCCGAGGCCCTGTCCGCCGCCCTGGCTCGGGTCGAAGGCTCCTACGCCGTGGTCGTGGTCAGCCGGGACAATCCGGGGATGCTCTACGCCGCGCGCAAGCATTCGCCCCTGGTCCTAGGCGTGGGCGTGGGCGAGAACTTCCTGGCCTCGGACATTCCGGCCTTTTTGCCCTACACCCGCGAGGTGGTTTTCCTGGACGACGGCGAGATGGTGCGCATCGACGCCGGCTCCTGGCAGGTCATGGACGCGGCCACCCTGGCCCCCAAGGAAAAGGAGGTGCGCCACATCTCCTGGGACGTGGCCGCGGCCCAGAAGGGCGGCTACAAGCATTTCATGCTCAAGGAGATTTTCGAGCAGCCCCGCGTTATTGCCGACTGCCTGACCGGCCGGATCGACCGGGAGACGGGTTCGGCCTGGCTGCCGGAACTTGAACCCCTGCCGGCCCCGGAGCGGCTTTTTATCGTGGCCTGCGGCACCTCCTACCACGCCGGGCTGTGGGGCATGTACCTCATGGAGCAGTGGGCCGGCATCCCGACCCGGGTGGAAATCGCCTCGGAGCTGCGCTACCGCGACCCCATCCTTGGGCCTGGCGACACCGTGGTCGCCATCAGCCAGTCCGGCGAGACCGCCGACACCCTGGCCGGCATCCAGCTGGCCAAGGCGCGCGGGGCCAAGGTCATTGGGCTGTGCAACGTGGTCGGCTCCAGCGTCGCCCGCGAGGCCGACGTGGTGCTCTACACCCAGGCCGGACCGGAGATTTCCGTGGCCTCCACCAAGGCCATGTGTTCCCAGCTGACCCTGCTCACGCTCATGGCCCTGGTCTGGGGCCGCAAGCGCGGCGTGCTGCCGGCCGAGGTGGCGGAAAAGTGCCTGCCGGCCCTGGAAGCCCTGCCGGCCGAACTCGACGCCGCCCTGCCCGGGATGCGCGACCGGGCCAAGGCCCTGTGCCGGGTCTACAGCGAAGCCAAAAGCTTCCTCTACCTCGGCCGGGGGCTGTACTACCCCATGGCCCTGGAAGGGGCGCTCAAGCTCAAGGAAATCTCCTACATCCACGCCGAGGGCTACGCCGCCGGCGAGATGAAGCACGGCCCCATCGCCCTTATCGACCCCAAGTTCCCGTCCTTTGCCCTGGCTCCGGTGGACGCGCTCTATCCCAAGGTCAAGTCCAACCTCCAGGAAGTCCAGGCCCGGGGCGGCAAGATCGTGGCCCTGACCCACGCCGGGGCCGATCTCGACGTGGACCATCCCTGGGAGGTGCCGGCCGGCTGGGGGCCGCTGGCCACCTTCTTCATGCTGCCGGCGTTGCAGCTTTTCGCCTACGAAATGGCCGATTACCTGGGCAAGGACGTGGACCAGCCCCGAAACCTCGCCAAGAGCGTCACCGTGGAATAGGCGGTAGCGTGGCGGGCACGAGCGTAGCGAACCGGGCCTGGACGGCCCTTGGCGTCATCCTGGCGCTTTTTCTGGGGCTGTCCCTGGCCCCGGGCCAGGCCGGGCCGGCCCTGGCGGCCAAGTCCCGGGCCAAGGTTGCGGCTGCGGCCGGGGAGAGCGCCTACGACAAGGCCGTGGCCCGCTTCGACGCCCTGCGCAAGGACCCGGCCTCGGCCGGCCGGCGCGACCTGTGGAAGGAACTCGACGCCGATTTCGCCGCCCTGGCCAAGACCGGCGGCAATACCGCCCAGGCGGCCAAGGCCCTGTATTACCAGGCCTGGACCACGGCCGAGATGGCCAAGCGGTCGGCGCTCGACGCCGACTACGAAGCCGCCGCCAGCCTCTACGGCAAGCTCGCCCAGTCTTTCCCCACCCATGCCTGGGCCGACGACGCGCTGCTGCGCCGGGCCGTGATCCTGGCCGAGAACTTGAAACGTCCCCTGGAGGCCAAGGCCGACCTGGAGACCATCGTCCGCAAGTACCGCAAGGGCGACATGGCCGCCCAGGCGAAGAAGTTCCTGGCCGCCTTCGGCGATGCACCGGCCAAGCCCGCCGAAGCCACAAAGACCGCTGAACCGACCAAGGCTGTGGAGTCGGCCAAGGCGGCCGAGGCTGCGGCCGCCAAACCGGCCGTCGCGCCGCCCCCGGCCAAGCCGGCCGCCGATCTGGCCACGCCGGCCAAGCCCGCCTTTCTCAACAAGGCCGAGGTCGTGGAGACGCCCGGCGGCAGCCGGATCACCCTGACGCTGACTCGGGAGACCGCCTACCGCTACCAGATCCTCGACCAGAAGCGCTCCGACGGCGGGGCCGTCAAACGCCTCTACATCGACCTCGACAACGCCCGCACCGGCCCCAGGCTGGCTTCGGAGAAGCGTTACAAGAAAGGTCCGGTGTCCCGGGTGCGGGCCGGTTATTTCACGCCGGAAACCGTGCGCGTGGTGCTGGAGCTGGAGAGTTTGTCCGGCTACGAGATCCGTTCCGAAACCGGTCCCTTCCGGGTGGTCCTGGACGTGGCCGGCGACAAGGGGCGCGGCGTGCCCGAGCCGGCCAGGGCCGAGGCCCCGGCCAAGGCCGCGCCGCCGCCGGCCAAGGAAACGGCGGCCAAGTCGGCCGCCCGCGAGGTCAAGGCCCCGGCCACGCCGCCGCCCCTGCCCTCGGCCCCGGCCGCCAACCTGCGGCCGCCCGAGAAGGCCCGCAAGAACGCCGGCAGCCTGCTGGAACAGTTCGGCCTGACCCTGCGCACGGTCATGATCGACGCCGGCCACGGCGGCAAGGACCCCGGAGCCCAGGGGCTTTCCGGGCTGACCGAAAAGGACGTGAACCTGCGGTTCGCCAAGTTCCTGGGCGAGGCGCTTCAGAAAAAGGGCATCAACGTCATTTATACGCGGACTTCCGATGTCTTCATTCCCCTGGAAACGCGCACCGAGCTGGCCAATTCCAAGGGCGCCGACCTCTTCGTTTCCGTGCACTGCAACTCCCACACCGACAAATCCTCGGCCGGCATGGAGACCTATTCCCTCAACCTCGCCACCACCCAGGAGGCCGTCCGCGTGGCCGCCCGGGAAAACGCCGCTTCCCAGAAGAAAATCAGCGACCTGCAAGCCATCCTCACCGACCTCATGCTCTCGGCCAAGACCGCCGAATCCCGGGACTTGGCGAAATTCGTGCAAAAACGCTCCATCGCCGCCGTGCGCGGCGACTATCCCACCCGCGACCGAGGCCCCCACGAAGCGCCGTTTTTCGTGCTCATTGGAGCCAACATGCCGGCCGTGCTGGTGGAGCTGGGCTACGTCACCAATCCCGAGGACGCCAAAAGGCTGACCTCGGACGCCTATCTGCGCGCCCTGGCCCAGGGCATGACCGAGGGCATCCTGGCCTACAAAAAGCGCCTGGAACGCTACGCCAACCTCTAATCCCCCCGCGTGAGCCCCATGACCGCACCATCCGCCGACCGCCGCCTCATCGTGGCCCTGGACGTCCCCACCGCCGCACAGGCCCTGGAACTGGCTGAGCGCCTGTCGCCCCAGGTCAATTTTTTCAAGGTCGGGCTGCAGCTCTTTCTCGACGCCGGCTTTGCCGTGTGCGACGCGCTGGCCAAGCGCGGCCACGAGGTCATGCTCGACCTCAAATTCCACGACATCCCCCAGACCGTGGCCCTGACCACGGCCCAGCTGGCCCACCACGACATCGCCCTGGCCACGGTGCACGGCTATCCGCAGGTGGTGGCCGCCGCTGCCAAGGCCAAGGGGAAAACGAAGATTCTGGCCGTCACGGTGCTGACGAGCCTGGGGGCGCAGGAGCTGGAGCAGTCGGGATTTGCCGGCACGCTGGCCGATCTGGTGCGACTGCGGGCCGAGACGTCGCTAGAGGCCGGGGCCGACGGCATCGTCTGCTCCCCCCTGGAGACGGCGTTTTTGCGCAAGGCGCTGGGCGGCAAGCCCATCATCGCCACGCCGGGCATCCGGCCCCTGGACAGCGTGGCCGACGACCAGACCCGCACGGCCACGCCCAAAGCCGCCATCGTCGCCGGCGCGACCCACATCATCGTCGGCCGCCCCATCACCAAAGCCGCCGACCCGGTAGCGGCGGCGCGGGAAATTTTGGCGGAAATTCGGTGAGGGGGAGCATTAGCGGTTTCCGCACAAGCCCCGAGTCACGTTAAACAGTGTGATCTTGTACGGCGGCCTTAACTGGTTGACGGGGATAGCTTGGCCCGCACGCGATTGATGACTTCCCGCAATTCGATCATGTCCACCGGCTTGGAGATGTAGCCGTCCATTCCGGCGGCGAGAAACTTCTCCCTGTCTCCAACCATGGCATAGGCCGTCATGGCGATGATCGGGATAGTGCTCTTGGCGGCGAATGGACTTTGCGTCCGTATGGCCTTGGCGGCTGCTACGCCATCCATGACCGGCATTTGGATGTCCATGAGGATAAGGTCGAAATCTTGCTCGGAAAGCCGGTTAAGGGCCTCCTGTCCGTCCTTGGCCGTGAGGACGTCATACCCCGATTTCTCAAGCAGCTTCTTGCCGGAAATCAAGCTTATCTCGTCGTCGTCCGCGAAAAGAATGCGGAAAGGTCTGTCATTTGAACCAAGGTTCGGCTGACGCAAGGCTCCGACCGGCCCCTTCTGAGAGAGCGGCAGTTTAAAAGGCAAGGAGAGATAAATCAGGGTCCCTTCACCTGGGGTGTTATCAATGGCGAGCTCGCCTCCCTGCAGCTTCACCAGTTTGCGCACGATGGACAACCCCAGGCCCGCGCCTTGGTATCGCCGCGTATAGGATTCCTCGCCCTGGACAAAAGGTTCAAAAATGTCTTTGAGTTGTTCGTCGGAAATTCCAATTCCGGTATCGCGCACCATAAAAAGCATTTGCGCCTGACCATCCTTGGACGGAAGGAGGGTTGCTTGGATTCGAACCGAGCCATGCTCCGTAAACTTGATGGCGTTTCCGGCGAGGTTGAAAAGAATTTGCCTGACTCGAGTTTCGTCGCCGATGAGTCTCGGCGGCGCCGTTGGATCGACCGTGAATGCAAATTCGATGCGTTTCTCCTTCGCTGCGATCATAAAAAGATCATGAATTGATTCTTTTAGTGCCGATAGAGAAAATTCTTCTTCTATGATTTGAAATTTTCCCGCTTCAATCCTGGATATGTCGAGGATGTCCGCAAGCAATCTGGTCAGCCGACTCGTCGACTTGATTGCTCGAACGACGTATTCCTTTTGCTCGTCGGTTTGCTCTGTTGTTTGAAGCAATTGCAGCATCCCCAGGACGCCGTTGAGCGGCGTCCTGACCTCGTGGCTCATGTTGGCCAGAAACTCGGATTTCGCTCGAGTAGCCGCTTCCGCAGCCTCTTTTGCCGCCATGAGCGCCTGGGCTGCGTTTCGTTCTTCCGTGATGTCCCGGATTTCCACGGCACGAACCATTTTTCCTTTGTAAGGAATGCTTCGCGCCTCCAGGCGCAGAGGAAACTCTTCGCCGTTTTTACGCAGGCCATAGGCTTCATAGGGCTTTTCGGATCCAGATAAGATCCTCGACATCACCTTGTCGCGGGACTTCTCGGCCATCAGGAGGAGTCCGTCCATGCCGATCAGTTCGTCTTGGGTGTACCCGAACATCTCGCTGAGCCCCAGATTGCATTCCAAAATCAATCCTTTGTCATGGACGGCGATCCCCCCAAAAGAAGCATTGTGCAAGGCCTTAAAGCGGATCTCGCTCTCTCGCAGAGCCTCTTCGGCGAGAACGCGGTTGGTGATGTCTTGATTAACCCCGTAAGTCCTTACGGTCTTGCCGCTTGAGTCCTTCACGATGTGGTAATTGACGGCCAAATGCCCTGTCTGGCCATCCGCTGTCACAAAGCGGTGCTCGAGATAGCATCGATGCTCGGGATCATTAGAAATAATTGCTTTTTTAACCTCCTCATCGACCATGAAGCGATCGTCTGGATGTATGAATCGATTGGCATAGTCCTGGATGGACATGACGTATCCACCCATTTCTTCTGCGTTTGTGTGAAAAATGGAATAGAAACTGTCAGAAAATGTAAATTGACCTTGTTCGACATCCAACTCCCAGTGGCCGAGTTTGGCGATCCTCACGGCATTGGCCAATTGGTTTTGGCTTTTTTTCAATGCCTCTTCGGTCTTTTTGCGTTGTGTGACGTCTCGTACCAGGCCCAGTACAAATACATTGTCCGACTCAACGAACCGGCAAGCCCGTACCTCGACATCCTTAATTGTCCCATCTTTACACTTATGCTCTGTATAAATGGTTTGCGCCTGCTCGTCAGGGCTGAATTCCCAGCTTTGTTTGAAACCTGAGGACGACATCATTATGTCAATGTCAGCAACATTCATGTCAAGAAGTTCTTCTCTTGTGTAGCCAAGCAGTTTGGCTGAAGCGCTGTTGACATCTACGATATTCCCGTCCAGGTCTGCGAGAAAAATCCCGTCAGCCGAATTCTCAACAATACGCCGATAACGCGCCTTGCTTTCCAGGATGAATTCGTCGGCACGTTTGCGTTCTGTAATGTCCATATGCGTGCCCAGGATGCGAAGCGCCCGCCCTTGCGCATCTTTCTCCATCACTTGGCCTCGGCTGAGAATCCACTTCCACCCTCCGTCGCTGGTCAGCATTCGGACCTCTGCTTCGAAAGGATCTCCGGAGACCAAATGCTCGCCGACTATTTCCAGGGCCGTCGATACGTCTTCGGGATGGAGCAAATTTTTCCAGGTTTCATATTTGCCGGGGAATGCTTCTGGCTGGTAGCCCAGCATGGTGAACCAACGGGGGCTATAATAGACCTCGCCGGTGTCCAGGCGCCAATCCCAAATGCCGTCGCTGACGGCGTTGAGGGCCATGTCCAGGCGCTCACGACTTGCCGCAAGCTCCTGCTGCGCTTTTTCCCGGCCAGCGATTTGCTCCTTGAGTTTGTTCATGGCCCCAACAAGTTGGCCGGTCATGGAGTTGAACGCCTCGGCGAGCTTTTGCGTCTCGTAAAAAGTTCCTCCGGGAGCCTGGGCCGCGAGTTCGCCGGCCTGGATGGATATTGCCGTATCCGTGAGGGTTTGGATCGGCGTGACTATTCTGCGCCTGGACAGGACGGCGAGCAGGGTCGCAGCGGCAAGGGTCAGGATGAGGATAATCCCATAAACGCGCATTGATTTGAAAAACGGAGCAAGCGCTTCCTGAGAACTGACAACGGCAACGGCATTGAGCAAATGCCTGCCCATCTCCACGGTTGAAGCGACGGAAACGGCTGGCTTGCCGTCAATTCCGGAACGCAGCGAGGGCGCATTGGCTGCACTGAAATGTTGGCCGGCAAGTACTTTCGAAAAATCTGTCGCGGCGAGTACTCTATTGTCCAGGCCTGTTATCAGAACTTGCACATTTGGCGGTTGGCTGTACTCTTGCACAAGGTTCAAGAAAACCCTTAGTCGCACTTTGCAGAGCATTACAGCCTTGACTTCGCCGTGAACGAGATCGTTCAGGGCAATGGCCAAGGGCAAGAGCGGCTCCCCGATATCCGGATCGGTCTCAATGGGGCCGCAAGCAATGCTTCTCGACCGCAACGCCTCGGCAAACTCCGGCCTCGCGGAAAGATCCTGAGGATCATCCAGCGAGTAGACCTTGAAGTCCGATACCTTGACCCTCTGGCGACCGTCCGGCCCAGCGTAAGTGATTTCCAGCACTGAAGGGACTGACGCGAGCAGCTCCATGAGCAAGTCCCTTTGCACCCTTGGAGCGACGGAAAAGAAATCCTTGTAGCGAGTGATCGACCTGACGTCGGTGACTATTCTGCCGAGAATGTCTTCAGCCTTGATGCCCACGGATGTTGATAAGGCCTTTGCGGACTGGTAGGCTGAATCAATCTGGCTCTTGTACAGGGTCAATCCCAGGATCGCGCCCAGCGTCAGCAAGGGGATCAAGGCCAAGCCCAGAAACATGGCGTTCAGAAGAGTTCTTAATCTGGTCATGGCCTCTGCTCCGTGCGGCGCACAACAATGACGCGAGATGCCTGCCGCAACGATGACTCCTTGACCTCCAGGCCAATCTGGGCAGCGGCCTCAAGGTTGACGAACAGGTAATCTTGAGCTGTTTCCACGGGTATGCGAGACGGCGGCACGCCTCCAAGAAGGAGTGCCGCCATCCTGGCTGCCTGCATCCCGACTTCGGTCCCGATGAAGCCAAATCCTGTCGTCACCCCGTGCTCGACCTGGTCAAGCCTTGGCGTGCTCAGGGGAATGCCAAGGGCGTCCGCAACAGTCAGGAACTCCTTGAACCGGGACATGACCAATCCTTCCCGCAGCATGAATATCGCTCCGGCTCCTGCCGGAATGAGTTCTGTCGTAATGGGGAATTCATGGGGAGCGCCAATGGGTGTGGCCTCGATTTCGACCCCCAGGGCCATGGCCGCATCCCGTATTTGATGCAGGCTCTCCATCGCGCTGGATTCTTTTGGATTGTACGGAACAAAGACTTTTGTCGCGTTCGGAACAAGGGACAGCAAGGCTTGAAGGCGTCGGCCTTCGCTCGGAGCCAGCCGCACCCCGGTAAGATTGGCCTCGGGAGTCTGGATATTGGCGACAACCCCGGAAGACACCGGGTCATTGACCGGGGCGAAGATGACGGGAACTCGATTCGCAGCGGTTGCCGCCTTGGCGGCGACAGCGGCCAAGGTGGGGGACACGAAGAGCAGATCAGGCTTTTGCGCGAGAACCTGAGCGAGATGACGATCAAGCTCTTCACGGGATTGCGCTGGTTCAGGAATAAGGTACTTTACTTGGCGGCCTTCTTCGTACCCAGCTTTTGCCATGCCTGTTTTAAACCCTTCGAGCGTATCGAGATTATTGCACGTGAATTGAACAACAGCGATAATAAGTGTTTTTTCATCTTTACGCATGAAGGTTGCCTTGGCCAGGCAGACAGCTAGAACAAAGATCAATATGCCGCAAATAGCCAAGAGTTTCGTTCGCATAGGTTGGCTCGCCAGGTCAGGTCGCTGTTTGGCCTGTTGAAAGCTTTTTCAAGCCGATGTTGCCCTTGATAGTAATCGGATGGCCAGTGGTTTGCCAACGCTTCTTTGACTACTGTCAATAATACTAAAATTTTAAATATTACAAAGTATTGTTGTCAATAGACTTGATGCCGGCCCAAATGCGTCGCCACCATGCTGTCCTTCGAGGCCAATATACGGCTTGCACAAATAAAATGCTGCAAATTTAGCGTGTTGATGTATGTTGTCTCCCTCCAGGCCGAGGGGGGAGAGCATGGACGAGCACACCTCTTTCAATCTTGCCGTTGTTGACGATGTTGTTGCCTGTCGCATGCATTTCGCGATTTCGCGAATCTTAGCGGAATGCCCCTTCAGGATCGGCCAACACCGCCTCAATCCCCCCGAAAAACGCTCCGACATGGCGACCGTCCACGAAGCTGTGCAGGGCTTCCAGGGCCACGGGCATGGTCATCCGGCGCGAGTCGATCTTGCCGAAGGCCACGCGCGGCACGGAGTCGCGCCAGGGATCGTCCCAGGGATTCGACAGGGCCGTGAAGGCCACGTCGGGCAGGTTGGTCATATAGATCAACCCTTGGCTTTCGCCGCCGGGAGGCGTCAGGGTCGGGGCGGCGTCGGCCGTCTGGCGCGCCGCGTCCATGGTTTGTCGGAACCGCGCGAAGGAGGCGTCGTAGGCCGCGACGCAGTTGGCGTGCAGGTCGCG
The DNA here is from genome assembly GCA_000307955.1 of Solidesulfovibrio magneticus str. Maddingley MBC34. GTDB lineage: Bacteria > Desulfobacterota > Desulfovibrionia > Desulfovibrionales > Desulfovibrionaceae > Solidesulfovibrio > Solidesulfovibrio magneticus_A. Next base: position 28,099 of record ALAO01000118.1, read on the forward strand.
CCCCGTGGGCTGGTAGGTGAAGGCGGCGTCCACCTGGGCGAATTCCACGGGCTGCAAGTCCACCAGCCGCTGGCGCAGTTCCGGCACGGCGTTGGCGCTACGCATGACGGCGTAATAGACGCAGTCCGAAAGGCGCGGCTTCTCCTCGCCGCACTGCTGGCGAAAGTGCAGCAAGTGCTCCACGCAAACCGGCGCGGTCACGGCCATGCAGGGGTTTCGCCGGGACTGGAAAAAGGCGAAATGCTCCCGCCGGGTCCAGGTATTCAGGTCGATCGGTTTCATGGAATACACCTAGAACGTAATAGATTCTTTGAATTTCTTGATTGCGTATTGGTCCGTCATTCCAGAGATGAAATCTATGCACGCCATTGCACGATCCTGGTCGCTTTCCAGGTCGTATATTTTTTTAACTTTGCTGTATTTGTCGTCCTTAGCGTGTTGTTTGGAATAGCATCCAAGGTATTCGTTGAAGTCTTTGTATAATCCGCTGTATAGTTTTTTACAGCTGGGTGAATCCTGTTTGTATGAATTTGATATTTCGCACAAAATATCAAATAGATTCGTAATTATATGTTCTACAAAGAGTTTGTATCGTTCAATCTTGGGGTGTTTGTATATATATTTGTAACAAAATGATTTAATTTCGTCCATCATCTGTCGTTTAGAATCAGAGAGCCTTATGCCATCTGCTGGGCTGCTGTTTTCGCAGAGATCAATTATAAATCCATGTATAAGGACGGTGTTGTTTACTCTTACACTGTCGTCGATTCCGTGTTTATGTAGTATGTCGTCAACCAGTTGAATTTGTTCGGGTTCAAGAAGTTTTAACAATAATGCGTCTTCAATGTCTCTGCCAAGATAAGCTATTTTGTCAGATATTTTAACGACACACCCTTCCCATGTGAAAGATTGGAGTTCGTTTCCTTTGGTAATTGTGTTCAAATCAATGGTAGTTTCTCTTGGTCGCAAGCTAATTTCATCGACTTCTCCACAGTGACAAATAATACCATCGCGAACAGCATAAGTTAAATCTAAATTGCTATGCTTGCCGTGGGGGCCTTCGAGGACTTCTATCTCGTCGACAAAACGAAGACTATTCTTTTCGTGCCAAAAACTCAGTTCTGGAAATTTGTTGGTGAGAATTTTTTTGAGAGTCTCTTCGCCTTTGTGGCCAAATGGTGCATGCCCTAGGTCATGACCTATAGATATGGCGTCAACTAGCTGGGAATTTAATCCAAGGTGATTAGATATTGTTTTGCTAACAGAGTTAACGTGGTTAACATGCTCAATCCTTGTGCAAATATGGTCATTTGTCGTTGCAAAGAATACTTGAGTTTTATGTTTTAAACGTCTGTAGGCTGTGCAGTGAAGTATTCTTGTGTAGTCTCTTTCAAACTCTGTGCGTATCTCATTAGGTCGCGTGTAAAGGACACACTCTCGGCGGATAGCATTTTCCCATTTCTCACTTCCAGGAATTGTGGACACTGATGCAAACTGGTTTTTTTTCATAACACCCCCTATTCCCTTATAAATATACTAATACAACTATTTGGTCAACGACTTGGCTGCCCTAGTGGCTTTGTCTGGTGGAATTGTGTTCGGCGCTACACGAATAAAAAAAGCGGCCCTTTGGGGGCCGCTTCCGTTCAACACGCTTGGCAAAGAGGTAACTACCCCGCAATCGCCGCCTTGACCTTGGCCAAGGCTTCGTCGATGCCGGCCGGGTTGGTGCCGCCGGCTTGGGCCATGTCGGGACGGCCGCCGCCGGAGCCGCCGACCGCCGCCGCCGCGTCCTTGATGAGCGCCGGGGCGGTGAAGCGGTCGTGGAGGTCCTTGCTCACGGCCACAATGAGGCTCACCTTGCCGCCGTCCTGTTCCGAGGCGATGGCCACGACGCCGGAGGGCAGTTTGCTTCGCAGATCGTCCATGGCTTCGCGCATGGCCTTGACGCTCGGGGCGTCCACCCGGGCGCACAAGACTTTGACGCCGCCGATTTCCTCAAGGCCGGCCATGAGGTCGCGGCCCTGGCCCGAGGCCAGCTTGGCGGCCAGCTGTTCCTTGTCCTTGCCAAGGGCCTTGATCTCGTCGAGCAGCTTCTTGACGCGCGCGCCGAGTTCGCCCGGCTTGGCCTTGACGGTTTTGAGCGCCTCGTCGAGTTCGCCGCGCATCTCGCGCACGTGGCGCAGGGCGTTTAGGCCCGTGACCGCCTCGATGCGCCGCGTGCCGGCCGCGACGCCGGACTCCGAGAGAATGTAGAAGCTGCCGGCCTGGCCGGTGGCTCCGATGTGGGTGCCGCCGCACAGTTCCATGGACACGCCGGGCACCTCGACCACGCGCACCACGTCGCCGTATTTCTCGCCGAAAAGGGCGGTGGCCCCCTTGGCCCGGGCGGCTTCGATGCCGAGTTCTTCAATAACCACCGGCGCGTCCAACAGGATGGCCGCGTTGACCTCGTCCTCGACCTTGGCCAGTTCCTCGGCGGTCATGGCCGAGACGTGGGAGAAGTCGAAGCGCAGGCGGTCCGGGGTGACCAGCGAGCCGGCCTGGTTGACGTGGCCGCCCAGCACGTTTTTCAGCGCCTTGTGGAGCAGGTGGGTGCAGGTATGGTTGCGGGCGGTGGCGGCGCGGACGGCGGCGTCCACGGCCAGCTCGGCTTCCTGATCAAGCAGGATCTCGCCCTTTTGGACTTTGATGTGGTGGGCGGTCAGCTCCGGCCCGGCTTTCATGGTGCCAAGGACGGCCACGTCGCCGGTCAGCGTCGTCACCGTGCCCAGGTCGCCGGCTTGGCCGCCGGATTCGCCGTAGAAGGGGGTGACGGCCGAGACCATGTAGCCGGTTTCGCCGGCGATAAGCCGCTCCACGGCCTGGCCTTCGGCCGAAATGAGCGCGTTGACGCGGCTTTTGGCGGCAAGCTCCGTATAGCCCACGAAGCGGGACTTCATGCCGGATTCGAGCAGCTCCAGGAACAGCACGGCCGGGTCGGTCTCGCCCGAACCCTTCCAGGCTTTCTTGGCCCGGGCCTTCTGCTCGGCCATGCAGACCCGATACCCGTCCTCGTCGGCGACCATGCCGCGCTTGCCGGCCACGTCGTTGACGATGTCCAGCGGGAATCCGTAAGTGTCGTAGAGCTTGAAGGCGAATTCGCCGGTGATGGTGGTTTCGCCGGCCCCAGCCATGCGGTCGAGTTCCTCGGCCAGGATGGCCAGGCCCTTGTCGAGGGTGACGCCGAAGCGTTCTTCTTCCTCGCGCACCACGCGTTCCATGAATTCGCGGCTGGCGACTAGCTCGGGATAGGCCGGCCCCATGACGTCCACCACCACGCCGGCGGTCTTGTAGAGGAAGGGATCGGACAGGCCGATGAGTTTCCCGAACCGCAGGGCCCGGCGGATCAGGCGGCGCAGCACGTAGCCCCGGCCCTCGTTGGAGGGCATGACGCCGTCGGCGAGCAGGAAGGCGACCGAGCGGCTGTGGTCGCCGATGACGCGAAGGGCGGTGTCGTGCTCGTCGTTGTCGCCGTAGGTCACCCCGGCGATCTGGGCGGCGGAGCTGATGATGGTCTGGAACAGGTCGATGTCGAAATTGGAGTGCACGCCCTGGACCACGGCCGCGATGCGTTCCAGGCCCATGCCGGTGTCGATGCTCGGCCGGGGCAGGGCCACGCGGTTGCCGGGCTCGATCTGGTCGAACTGCATGAACACGAGGTTCCAGATTTCGAGGTAGCGGTCGCAGTCGCAGGAGCCGATGCCGCAGCCCGGGCCGCAGCCCACTTCCTCGCCCCGGTCGTACATGATTTCCGAGCAGGGACCGCAGGGGCCGGTGTCGCCCATGGACCAGAAGTTGTCCTTCTCGCCCAGGCGGAAGATGCGTTCGTCGGACAGGCCGGCGATTTTTTTCCACAGCCCGTGGGCCTCGTCGTCGTCGAGGTAGACCGTGGCGTAGAGGCGCGACTTGTCGAGGCCAATCACCTCGGTGAGGAATTCCCAGGCAAAGGTGATGGCGTCTTCCTTGAAGTAGTCGCCAAAGGAGAAGTTGCCGAGCATCTCGAAGAAGGTGTGGTGGCGGGCGGTGCGGCCGACGTTTTCCAGGTCGTTGTGCTTGCCGCCCACGCGCAGGCATTTCTGGGACGTGGTGGCGCGGGTGTAGCCGGGCTTGTCCTGGCCCAGGAACACCTTTTTAAACTGCACCATGCCGGCGTTGGTGAAAAGGAGCGTGGGGTCTTCGCGCGGCACCAGCGGCGAGGACGCCACGACCTGATGGCCCTTGGACGCGAAATATTCCAGAAACTTGGCGCGAATCTCGGTTGCCGTCATCATTGTATGTATGCCTCCGCATGGGGATGGAAGACCAAAGGACCGCATCCCCCGCATCTTCCTCGATAGCTCAATTGGTAAGACGAAGAGCCAGGAGGGGCGTTGCCCCTCCCGGACCCTCTCCATCGGGGGGATGATCCCCCCGAACCCCCGCAAGGGGGTGAAATATGCGCGCTGCCGCTGGTGCTCAACCGGCTTTAGAACCAATCGGTCTTCAAACCCGAGCGGCCTTTAACGCGTCCGGCCGCCGACGCTGCAACGCCTGCCCCCTTTACCCATTTGGGGGGGGCCGGGGGC
>ALAO01000119.1 GCA_000307955.1 Solidesulfovibrio magneticus str. Maddingley MBC34
GGGGGCCTGAGGCCCCCAGACCCCCCAAATAGGAGAGGGGGACGTTGCCGTCGTGGGGGGCGTCAGCAGGCGGCGAGGCGGGCGGTGGCGGCCTGGGACAGGCGGGTGAGGATGGCCGGCAGATCGGGGCCGGCCAAAGCGGCGGCCAGGGGCGGATGGCCGGCCAGTCGCGGGTCCAGGCTCCAGCCGCCCGGCGCGGCGGGATTAAGGCGGATGTCCTCGTAGAAGATGTCGAAGCCGCCGGCTTCCTCGGCCAGGACGCCATGGAGCAACTCCAGCACGGCGTAAGCAAAATATTTTTCCACGTCCGCGCCGTGCCGGCTCTTTGCCAAGGCGGCGGCGAAGGTGGGCCAAAGGGCGGTTTCCAGGCTCTCGAAGGCATTTTGGGCGGACATGGCGGCGTCTCCGTGGCGAAAAGCGGCTTGGTACGGCAGACCGGCTCCGGGCGCAAGTCCCCTTGCCATCTGGCAAACCTTTGGCCATGACGAGGATGTTCCGAAATCCCTCGCCAAGGAGCCGCCCGCCATGCCCGAGCCCAGCCCGCCCGACGCCGCCGTCCTTACCAGAAGCGTCAACCGCGACCTGCGTCGCCAAGTGAGCGAACTCGCTCCCTGGTTCGCGGCCAACATGCCGGCCTACTATTTCCGCACCCACGACGCCGCCGAGCAGGCCCGACATCTGCGCGCCGTCATCTCCGGCGAGGTGCTGACCGGCGGCCAGTCCGCCACCCTCTGGGACGCGACCCGCACCCGGCTGACCCGCATCGCCCCGGCCGACGGCTCCTGCCTTCTCGACCATCTGGCCGAGCGGGTTGACGACAACATCCGCACCTCGCGCCTCTACGCCTCCCTGGACGGCCGGCTGCGCCTGGACACCTTCCTGCTCGATCCCCAGCCGCCGGTGGCCCCCAAAAGCACGGCCATGCGCCGGGCCGTGGCCGCCATGACGGCCGGGGGGCATCTCGATCCCCGCTTCCGCCAGGCCTTCACCGCCTTTCTCGGCGGCGCGCCGGCTGATTACGTCGAGAAGTTCGATCCCCTGCGGGCCGCCCGCCACTTCGCCCTGGCCCGGGAACTCGACGGCCGCGACGGCGTGCGGGTGGAGCTGCATTTGTTGGCCGACGCCTCCGAGAGCCGCCTTGTCGTGGCCATGCGCGAACCGCCCCGGTCGGGGCTGCTCCTGCAAGTGGCCCAGGCCGTCTTGTCCGAAGGGCTGACCATTCTGCGCGGCTATTCCGACCGCTTTGTCCTGGCCGGCGGCGACCTGTCGGTCATCAGCCTCTACGTCGCCCGGGAAGGCCGGGCCCTGGACCCGGCCGACGCGGCCTGGAAACGGCTGCGGCTGCTCCTGCGCCGGGTCAAGTGGAGCGTGCCGGCCAAGGACCAGCCCCTGGCCGTCCTGGCTTCGGAGCACGGGTTCGCCCAGGAGGACGTCGAGCTGCTTGGGGCCGGCTGCGAATGCGCCCGGCAATTCCTGCTGCCGCGAAACCGCTACGCCTTTTCCATGGACAATGTGCAAGGCGTCCTTCTCGCCCACCCGGCCCGGGCCAGGGCGCTGCTGGAGGTGTTTGCCGCCCGTTTCGATCCCCGGCTGCCGCCGCGCCATCGGGACGCGGACGACGCGCCCCTGGCCGGAGCTGTCCTGGACGGCCTTGACGACGAGCTGGCCCGGCAGGTGTTCGCCGCCGTCATCGAACTGTGGCGGCATGTGCTGCGCACGAACTTTTATCTGGCCGACCGTTTCGGCCTGGCTTTCCGTCTCGACCCCGGCGTCATCGAGGCCATTGGCGGCGCTCCACGGCCGGCCGGGGAGCATCTGCCCCATGCGCTCTTTTTCTTTGCCGGCCCGAAAATGCGTGGTTTCCACGTGCGCTACCGCGAGATGGCCCGAGGCGGGGTGCGTCTGGTGCGGACCCGGACCTGGGCCCAGCTCGAACTGGAATCCGGCCGGCTCTATGAAGAAGCCAAGCATCTGGCCGAGTCCCAGCAGCTCAAAAACAAGGACATTCCCGAAGGCGGAGCCAAGGCCGTGCTGCTGCTCGATCCCGGGGCCGATCCCACCTTGGCGCTCAAAAGCGCCGTGGACGGGCTGCTCGATCTGCTCGTGCCCGGGGACGAGGCCCATACGCTTCCCGGCGTGGCCGATTACCTGGGCCGCCCCGAACTCGTCTATCTCGGCCCGGACGAAGGCATCACCCCGGACCACATCCGCTGGATCGTGCGCCGGGCCGCCAAACGCGGTTACGGCTGGCCCAGGGCGTTTATGAGTTCCAAGCCCGAGGGCGGCATTAACCACAAACGCTACGGGGTCACCAGCCTTGGCGTGTTGGAATTCGCCGACGCCTTTTTGCGCGAGGCCGGCATCGATCCCGACCGCCAGCCATTCACGGTCAAGCTGACCGGCGGCCCGGCCGGGGACGTGGCCGGCAACGCCCTGATCCAGCTCTTTGCCCGCTACGGCGACCGGGTCAAGGTGCTGGCGGTCAGCGACGGCCACGGCGCGGCCTACGATCCAGCCGGCCTGGACCCGGCCGAGCTGGCCCGGCTGGTGGCCGCCGAAACCTCCATCACCGGCTTCGACCCGGCCCGGTTGTCCGGTCCGGAAGCCTTTGTTCTGTCCGCCGACACGCGAGAGGGGTCCAAGGCCCGGGCCAGCCTGCACAACACCGTCGTGGCCGACCTCTTCATTCCGGCCGGCGGCCGCCCGGACACCATCAACGACGCCAACTGGAGCGCCTTTTGCGACGAGGCGGGCCGTCCCTCGTCGCGGGTCATCATCGAGGGGGCCAATCTCTTTTTGACCTCCGGCGCGCGTAAGGGATTGGAAGCGGCCGGGGTGCTCATCGCTCCCGGCCCCTCGGCCAACAAGGCCGGGGTCATTTGCTCGTCCTACGAGATCCTGGCCGGCATGGCCATGACCGAGGAGGAGCTGGCCGCCTGTCATGCCCGCTATGTCGAGGAGGTGCTGGTGATCCTTGGCCGCAAGGCCCGAAACGAGGCCGGGTTGCTCTTGCGCGAACGCCGCCGTCGCGGGGGCACGACGGGATTGGTGGCCTTGAGTCGCGAGGCGTCGCTGGAAATCACGGCCCTCAAGGACGCCCTGAGCGAAGCCATGGCCCGGCAGGCCCCGACCGTGGCCGACATCGCCGCTGACCCGTTGCTGACCGGTCTTATTGCCGCCCACTGCCCGCCGCTGGTGGCGGCGCGCCACCTGGAGCGGCTTTTTGCCGTCGCTCCGGCGGCCTATCTCCATGCCGCGGCCGCGGCCCAGGCCGCCTCGACCATCGTCTACGCCGAAGGTCTGGGCTGGCTGTCGCGTCTGGTCGGCCTGCGCGAGCTTATGGCCGTGGTCCGGGCCTATTTCGACGCCGCCGGCGAGCTGGACCGACGCCTAGCCGCCCTGGGCCGCAGCCGGTTGCCCGGCCGCGAGGAGCTGGCCGACTTGTTGTCCCGGTCCGGGCGCAAGGTGCTGTGCGAACAGGCCCTTGGCCTGGATGGCCCGGCAGCGGGCGGGGAGGAGCATAGGCCGGGGTAACCGGTCCTGAACGGGAAAAGGCTGGAGGCGTGACGGCTCCGGGCTGCGCCGGCCGCAAATCTCGGCTCGGTCCGGGCGCAAGGCGTTGTGTGAATTGCCCCTTGCGCCCGGATGGTCCGGCAGCGGGCCAACAACGCGATATGCCACGTGGAAGGGCCAAATCCGGGAATGCGGCGCGGGAGGTCCGTGGGCAGCGCCTCGGTTCGCCATGCGCGGGCGGCCCGGGGAGCGGGAAAGCCCGGCCCGGCTCAGATCTTGATGGACGGGAGCACGATGTGCGGCGGCGTGTCCCAGATGCGTTCGAGGAGCTTTCTGGCCTCGGCCAGCTCGGGATTTAAGGCCAGGGCTTCCCGGGCAGTCTTCTCGGCCTCGGCCAGATTGTGCTGCTGGTAGTAGACCCGCGCGATGTTCAGCAGCAAATGGTCGTCGGTGGGGGAGAGTTCGCGAGCCCGGAAATAGTACTTGAGGGCCTCGTCAAACAGGCCCTTTTTGCGCAGGTTGATGCCAAACTCGTTGAAAAGGTGCTTGTGGCGCGGCTCGAAGGCCTCTTCCAGGCGCACCAGGCGGTCGAAGATGTAGGAAGCCTTCTCGGTCTTGTCCATGGCCAGATAAACCAGCCCCAGACCGAAGTTGGCCCGGATGTTGTCCTCGTCGATGCGCTTGATCTTGAGGTATTCCTGCTCGGCGCTGGTCGGCTTGTTGGACGCCCGGTAGTGGTCGCCCACGAGCAAGGGCTGGCTGAGCAGCCGATAGCTCAGGTCCGGCTCCAGGTGGTAGTCCTCGAAGAGTTTTTCCCGGGTGATGCGAAAGGGCGCGCCCTGGCGCTTGAAGTCCATGTCCAGGCTCTGGACGTCGAAGGCGTTGTCGTCGATTTCCTTGACGAACCAGTAGGTCTCGGACTGGGCGGTCCGCTTGGTGACGCCAAAACCCACCGTGACGGCGGTTTTGAGTGAAAAGATGCCGTTGATCCGGTTTTCCTGGCTCATGGGCGCGGCCCGGGCTCTCAGACGTCCATGGCCAGGGCGGCCTGGCCGGCGTCGGGTGCGGTCGTTTGCGGGGCTTGGGCGAGGCCGTCGTATTGTTTGGCGCGCAGCTTGGCGAGAAGTTTCGCGGCCTCGGGGAAGGAATCGCGAAGGCTTACCGCCTGTTCCAGATGGTGGATGGCCCGGTCGTAGTCCTTGGCGAAAATGCAGGCCTTGGCGATGTTGTAGTGCAGGTTTTCATCCTTGGGCGTCAGCGTCAGGGCCTGGGTGTAGGCGTGCAGGGCCCCGGGGTAATCGCCGCGCTTGCGCAGATCGATGCCCAGCGAATTGTAGGGGTTGACCGCGTCGGGATTGGCTTGCAGGATCTCGGCGAAGAGTTCCTTGAGCTCGGCCAGGCGGTCCTGGAGGGCCAGGATCTCGGCGGATTTGTCGAGATAGGCCCGGTAGCTGGCATCGTCGCCCTTGCCTTTGTAGGCGTGGGCCATGCCCTGGTACGCCTCGGCGTACATGGCGTTTAAGGCCAGGGCCTTGTTGAAGGCCACGATGGCCTTGCCGTATTTTTGCCGGTGCAGGTAATCCATCCCCTTGTTGAACCAGACGGCGGATTCGTTTTCCTCTTCCACGATCTCGGAGAATTCCTGCAACGCCTCGTCGAAGCGGCCTTGCTGCACGAGTTCCTGGGCCGTTTGCAGCTGCTCGACTTCCACCTCGTCAACGCTGGTGGTCTCCAGGGCCATTTGCAGATGCCGCTCCAGGGTGGTCATGGAGTAGGGACGGATGACATAGCCGTTGCAGCCGGCGGCAATGGCCTTGACCACGTTTTGCAGCCCGCTTTCGGTGGTCACCATGATGATGGGCAAGAGCTTGGAGCGGGTGGCCCGGCGCAGGGCGCGAAGGCAGCTGGCCCCGTCCATGCCCTTGACGGCGGCGTCGATGAGCACCACCTGGACGGCGTCTTCCTTGATGGGATCAAGCAGATCGTCGAGCTCGTCGGAGACGATGACGTTTTTGATGTTGAGATCAAGACAGCACTTCTTGTCACGGGCGGCATGATGCTGGTTGTTGGTGAGAATGGCGACGGAGATGTTCGGCGTTTCCATGCTTCGCTCGGTAATCGGGATAAAGTGCGCCTGTCTTGCACGCGATCCGGGCCGGGGAAAGAATGATGCCGAGCCTGGAGGCCAAGAAAGAGCGGGAATTGTCGTGCTTTAGAAAGCTACCATGCGTCGGCGGCAAAACCAAGGGAAAAAGCGGAAGTTCGGCCGGGTCAATTTGACGGCCGTTGCTGTGTCGGTGCAGATCATGTCGCCGTCATGATTTACACAGCAACAATGCCAATCGGCATTGATGTTGCTCCGCAATAGCCATGGTTGCCCCGGCCGTTTCTGGAGCAGCCGAGCGCCTTGCCTGCTTGCGGCGTCGGCCTGTTGCGGCAGCGTCGGCCACGCCTGAGGGTTTGCGGATCAAAAAGAGGCTTTCCATCTGGAGTTGCGATAAAGGGCGGCATGGCGTTTTCAGGGCGCGCCCCAACGTCGTGGCGCGCCAACACCACCGGCAGCCTGTCTCTCCTGGCTACCAGCCGCCGCCGCCCCCGCCGCCGCCGCCG
>ALAO01000120.1 GCA_000307955.1 Solidesulfovibrio magneticus str. Maddingley MBC34
GGTTCAAATCCCACCCCCGCAACCAGGAAGTCCAAGGGCTGACGCCAACAGCGTCGGCCCTTTTTCTTTTTCTTAACCCATCCCCAGCAGATAGCACCAACCCCGGCCGTATCCGGCGGTGATCTAGTGGCGCTGCCTTGCGCTGGTGTTGGCGCTTGCCCACATGGATTCCCCCTGTATCTCGACAGCTTGCCGCTTACGGCGGCCCAGCTTCCCGCGCCGTTTGCCGGCCGATGATCGCGCCGTCGCCGCCCAGGCGCACGGTGACCGCGCCGCTGGACTTGGTAGCCAGGACCGGACACCCCCATCGCGCCAAGGCCTCCACGACTTTGGCGGAAGGATAATGGCCGGTGTCGCCGCAGCTGGCGATGGCCGTCTTCGGCGCCACGGCGGCGTAGAAACGCCGGGACAGGCTGGAGCTGGAGCCGTGGTGGGGCAGGACGAGGACGTCGGCTTGCAGGTTTTGGCCGGAGGCGGCGAGTTTTCGCAGCACGGACGCTTCGGCGTCGCCGGGGAAAAGGGCCAGGCCGTGGCCGTTTCGGGTCAGGCGCAGGATAAGCGAACCGTTGTTGTGGGACAGGTCCGCGTCCGGGCCGGGATGGAGGACGTCCAGGGCGAGGCCGCCGCCGAGATCGAGGCTGTCGCCGGCGGCCAGGGAGCGGGTCGGAATATGGCGGCGGACGAGAACGTCGGCCAGGGCCGGGCCGATTTCGCCTTCGGCCGAGCCGCCGTTGTCGAGGAAGGTTCCGATGACGAAGCGGTCGAGGAGCGAGACGTAGCCTTTGACGTGGTCGCTGTGGGGATGGCTGGCGATGGCCGCCTCCAGGCGCGGCGGCTGGCCGTCGGCGAGATAGGCCCCGACCACGGCCCGGCCGACGTCGAAGGAGCCGAGAAGCCCCCCGGCGTCGATAAGCAGCCGCCCGCCGCCGGGCATGGTCACGGCCACGGACTGCCCCTGGCCCACGTCGAGGACGGTGATTGCGACCTCCTGGGAGAACGCAGCAAAACCGCGCGCCAGGCTTGGGCCGGTCATAAGGACAAGGCTTACGGCCAGGGCGGTCCTGGGCAACGCCCTTTTGGAGGCCACGGCCAGGGCCAGGGCGGCGAGCAAGCCGTAGCAGCCAAGCAGTTCCGGGGCCGAGGGGCGCAACACGGCCCGGGCCGTCAGCAGGCCACGGGCGTCCAGGGCGGCCAGCGCGCGCATGAGCCAGGCGCAGCAGTCGGCTCCGGCCGTGAGCAGCGTGTGGGCGACGGCGTCGAGTCCGGGAACGGCGGCCGCAGCCGCGCCGCACAGGACCAGTGGCATAACCAGGCAGCCAAGGATGGGCAGCCACAGGAGGTTGATCCAGGGCGCGAAGGCGAAATCGCCGAACAGCCGGGCAATGAGCGGCAACACGGCGGCTTCGGCGCTAAGGCTCGTCCAGAGGACGCCCAGGCCGCCGACAAGGATGGACCGGGCCAGGGTTCCGTGCCCCGGGAGGCGGGAAGCCATCCGGGCAAAGGGCGGCCAGAACAGGGAAATGCCGGCCACGGCCAGGGCCGAAAGCTGCAGGCTGGAGCTGTAGACGGCCAGGGGCGAGACGACGAGAAAAGCGGCCAGGGCCAGGAACAGGCCGTCGAACAGGGCCTTGTCGCGCCCCATAAGCAGCATGAGGCCGAAGGCGGCGAACATGAGCGCGGCGCGCAGCAGCGACGGCGAACCGCCGCCGATCCAGCAATAGGCGACGACAAGCGGCGCGGCGACCGGGACGATGAGCTTTTGGCGCGGCAGGCGCAGGTAGATGCCGGGATACAATCGCCCCACGGCCAGCACCAGCGCGGCGGCCAGCCCCACGACATAGGCCACGTTCATGCCGGACAGGGCCAGGGTGTGGGCCAGGGAGGCCCGGCGAACCAGATCGAGGTCGGTTTCGGTGAAACCGGATTTGTCGTCGAAAAGCAGCGCTGCCACCATGGCCCGGCCGGCCGAGGCGGCGCTGTCGTCCGGCGAAGCCTCGGGAGAAGCGGCGACGGGCGGAAAAAGTGCGGCGGCCACCCGGTCCCGCAGGGCCTGCCGCCAGATGGCCAAGGGGTTGTCGCTGGCGGCCAGGCGCGTGACGTCGCCGCGCCCGCCCTTGGCGTAGGCGCGAAAAAAAACGCCTTCCAGGCGGCGCAGGAAGGCGAAGTCCGTGGTTCCGGGGTTGGCGAAACCGGCGGTCGAGCGGATGCGGCCGGTGACGGCCAGGATGTCGCCGACAATGGGCGTGAAATCCGGGTGGTCGAAGGTGACGGCCAGCCGGCCGGGCAGCGGCGTATCGGCGCAGTCCTGGCCGGACAGGCGGGGCTCGTCAAGGACCAGGGCCAGACGACGCCCCGGCCGGGGATCGACGCTGGTGACGCGCCCAACGGCCGTGACGGGTTTGGCGGCCAGGCACGGCGGCGCGTCGGGCGTTGCCGGCAGGGCCAACCAGCCCGCGCCAAGCCCCAAGGCAAAGGCGGCGACCAAAGCCGGCAACCCCGGCCTCATGCCCCGTCCCAGCAACAATGCGACAGCATTTTTGCAATCAAAGAATTTCTTGGGGTCCGTTGGCCACGAACCAGGACCAGCCTTCTTCCAGGAACCGACGCGCGGCCTCAGACCGGCCACGAAAAGGGCGAGCAGCGCCAGCCCCGCCAGGGCCGGCAAGGGATAGGCCAGCCCCAGGATGCCGCCGCCGTAAGCCAGCAGACAGGGCTGCCAGGGCAGAAGCGGCGGCACGCCCCGGTCGGCGTCGTCATGGGGCAGGTCGTGCGCCAAGATGTTGCGTCCCTGTCACGGTATTTTGCCTGGGATTGTAGAAAGCTTGGGCCACGGCGGCAAGGGCCATCGGTCAAGGCGACCGCTGCCTTGAGGGCCAGCCGAACTTGGCATCGACAGGGCCTGGGTTTACCCGCGCCCGCTTGTCACCGTCCCGGCTTGGGGATAATGCTGTGAACCAATCCCCGCGCCCGGCCGGGCGCGATAAAGGAGCCTCCATGCACCGCAGCATCCTCGCCCTGTGCCTTTTCGCCGGTCTGGCCTTGGCCGGTTGTTCCCAGGTCAAGCCCATCATGACGCCCCAGGAATTCGCCGCCGGCTGCAGCCAGGGCGCGGCCGGGGCCGACGCCGCTTGTTCGGCCAAGGTCTGCCAGGTCTACCAGGCCGTGGTCACGGACTATTACGAGAATATGGAAGGCTGCTACGCCGCCTGCAAGGACCGGGCGGCTTCCCTGGAAACCGGAGCCGGTCCGGCTTGCCTGGCCAAGATCAAGGCCGAGAAGGACCGGTGCATGGATTATTGCAACCGCAAGTTCTACCGCTGCAACTGCGCCAAGTAGGGTCAGCCAAACGCCGCGCCTGGCGGCGAAACCCCAGAGACAAGGAGTACTCCATGGCGGTCAAGAAAATTCTCATGCTCGTCGGCGACTATGTCGAGGACTATGAAGTGATGGTCCCCTTCCAGATGCTGCTTATGGTCGGCCACGACGTCAAAGCCGTGTGTCCGGGCAAGAAGGCCGGCGAAACCGTGCGCACCGCGGTGCACGATTTCGAAGGCGACCAGACCTACAGCGAAAAGCCCGGCCACAATTTCGGGCTGAATTTCGACTTCGACGCCGTAGACCCGGCCGCCTTCGACGCCCTGGTCGTGCCCGGCGGCCGCGCTCCGGAATACATTCGCCTAAACCCGCGCGTCATCGAAATCGTCAAGCATTTCGGGGCGACCAAAAAGCCCATCGCCGCTGTGTGCCACGGCCAGCAGGTGCTGGTGGCGGCCGACGTCATCGCCGGTTGCCAGTGCATGGCCTACCCGGCGGTGCAGCCCGACATCGAGCGGGCCGGAGCCACCTACGTCGGCCCCAACGAGACGTTCACCAACGCCGTGACCAGCGGCAACATCGTCACCGGCCCGGCCTGGCCGGCCCATCCCCAGTGGATGCGCCAGTTCCTGGACCTGCTCGGCACCAAGATCGAAGCCTAGTTCGCGACCCTTTAAAAATACGAGCGTATTTTTAAGATAAATCCATGGGTTGCGTTCGTTACCCGTGACAAGCCCTCCGCGCGTTTCGCGGATGCGACACTGAGCCCAAATCCGCGCACCAACCGGCGGCAGCCTCGGCGGCCCTGATGGCCGCGAAGCTGCCGCCGTGTTGTGGCGACGGGCACGCCTCCCTTGAAAGGCCTGCTGGCCGCTAACGAAGAATTGTTTTTTCGTGATGGTGTTGCGCCGGCAACACCGACGTTTTTTCAGGGCACGACGCCCGCCGGTTGCGGCGAACGCCCGGCGGGCGGGCCTGCCGTCGCGGACAGGCCCGCCGGTCCGGCCGGCGTGCCCTCAAATCCCCCCCTTTTTTCCACGGCGCAACGATGGTATAGCCCTGGGCGACCACCCGCCCGGCGGCGGCCCACCCGGCCCGCCGGCGCAACGAGGCGCTATGATCGACAAGACTAAACTGGATCGCCTGCGGCAACTCATCGGCGACTTTGCCGTCAACAAAGGAAAAGTGCTCCTGCTCGTTTCCTTTCTGCTCTTTATCGTCGCCGCCTACTACGTCATGGACTTCATCACCGAGGACAGCCTGGCGGTGAAGTACAAGAAGACCACGGCCCTGGTCGAGGAAGTGCAGGAGACCAAGAACGTCCTGACCATCGTCACCAGCCAAGGGTTCTTTGTCGTCGACCCCAGTCTGCGCTCCGATAAATTCAAAAACATCGCCGACTTCTTCCGCAAGGTCAAAGAAGACGGCTCGCCCGTGCGCATCGACTACAAGGACGTCGGCAACGACAAGGTCATCGAAAACGTTTTCTATCGGGCGGAATCCAATAAATTCGGCAAGATAGGCTCGCTCAAATAGACGATGCGCCGCCCGGGCCGGAAAGGCCCGGGCGGCCGGCAGACCATCCGCCCAGGGCTATTGAAGCGCCTGGAGGCCACCGGAATGGCCCGCGCCGCGCCCACGAAAAGCGCGGAGGGCGTTTGGCCTCCGACAGACCAAACCCATTTTTTTCTGCAATAAACAGCCGTACTTTCCAGGGACGCGACACGAGCGACGCGCCCCTCCCCAAAGACGGTCGTTTTTTGGGAGAAAAACCACCGGGGTTCGTGTGATCCGCGCGGCAGCCGGAGAGCTTTTCCAGGACGCGACACGCGTGCCGGGTCGCCAAAAGTCGATAGCGCCAAAACGGCCTTGCGGCGCTGGGAGCCGTCGAAGCGAATGGGGGGCGACGCCGCCCGGATCGCCCCCGCGCAAGAAAACGGCCCAACAAAAAGCGGCGGTCGGCCAACGCCGCCCGCCGCTTCAAAAAAGCCTGGTCAATGGCCGCTCTACCAGTCCTGATCCTTGGGCTTGTTGGCCTGCTGGGACTTGATCAGCAGCAGGGAAATGAAGATGGTCACAAACCCGAACAGCACGATAAGCCCGGCGAAATCAAATTTCACGGCGAACCCCCAGAAATGTTTTTGTGAAAAAATTCCTTACGCCCAAATGACCACCCTGTCCAGACATGCCCGCCTTTTGGGCGGCTGCCTCGCCCTGGCGCTTTGCTGCCTGGCCGCCCTGGCCGGACCGGCCCCGGCCGCCGTCATCGAGGTCGGCGTGGACGCCTACAAGGTCAACGGCGGCCCGGCCGAGACCGCCGCCTGGGACGTGGCCGAACGGCTGGCCGTGGCCAAGGACGTGGCCATCGTGGTCATGAATCCCAAGGCCAACAAGGGCACCGTCCAGGTGCTCATGCAAAACCTCGAAACGCTCAAAATCCCCACGCTTTTCACCAAAAAAGCCGATTACGACGTTCTGCTCAAGCGCGGCTTCATCAAGCCCACCCCCGCGCCTTGACAGGCGGCCGCCCCCCGGCTACCTCCCCGGACATCGACCTGGGCGCCCTCACGGGCTTAATAGGGAATCCCGTTCAAATCGGGAGCGGTCCCGCCGCCGTTAGTCCTCTACAAAGGTCGGCCTCCACGCGCGCCACTGGGAAGCACTCCCGGGAAGGCCGGGGCCGATGGGACAAGCCGGAAGACCTGCCCGGGTTCTGGCACATCCCGCCGGCAACGAGGGCTTTTGCCGGCCGGGACGCGGCTTCGGGCACTGTCTTGCTTCCCGTCCGTCCGCTATCCTCAAGAGCCCTCCATCTTCGTGGAGGTTACCTGTCATGATGCGCTGCCTGCATCCGTCTCGCCGTCCGGCTGGTCGTCCCTTGGGCCTGGCCCGCCTGGCCCTGTCCCTGTTCCTGATCCTGGCCCTGGCCGCTCCGGCCGCCGCCGGCCACGACGCCAAGAAGGAACCGAAAAAAGCCATTGTCGTCGCCGCCTTCGGCACCTCCGTGCCCGAAGCCGCTCCGGCCATCGAAAAGATGGTGGCCCGGGTCAAGGCCGCCTATCCCGGCGTGCCCGTGACCCTGTGCTACACCGCCGCCATGATCCGGGCCAAGCTGGCCAAGGACGGCAAACGCGTGCCCTCCCCGGCCGAGGCCCTGGCCGCCCTGCCCGATCAGGGCGTCACCGACGTGGCGCTTTTCTCCCTGCAAACCGTCCCCGGCCACGAATACCACGACCTCGTGCGCACGGCCGCCGCGTTCTCGCACATGCCCAAGGGCCTGTCCCGGGTCGAGGTGACCGCGCCGCTGTTGTTTACGGCCGAGGATTTCGCCAAGGCCGCCGCCGCGCTGCTCGGCGCCGCGCCCAAGGACCGCAAGCCCGGCGAGGCCGTCATTTTCGTCGGCCACGGCACGGAACATCCCGCCAACATGGCCTACCCCGCCCTGCAATACAGCCTGTGGCGGCTGGACAAGAACGCCTTTGTCGCCACCGTGGAAGGCACGCCTTCCTTTGACGACGCCGTGGCCGAGCTCAAAGCCAAGGGCGTGAAAAAAGCCTGGCTCATCCCGCTTTTCGCCGTGGCCGGCGACCATGCCCGAAACGACATGGCCGGTAAGGAAAAGGACTCCCTGGCTTCCACCCTCGCCGCCGCCGGCGTGGAGACCAAGGCCGTGCTGGCCGGCACGGCCGAGAATGCCGCCGTGGCCGACATCTGGATCGAGCACCTCAAAAAGACCTTTGACGGCCTGCCCGGGAAATAATGCCGCCGCACGCCTTCCCCCGGGGCGGGTTCCTGAAACGGACCCTGCCCCTTGTCCTGGCCGGGCTGGCCGCCGTCAGCGCCGCCTGCCTAGCCGGGGCCTATCCGGCCGCCCCGGGGGACGTGCTGGCCGTGCTGGCCCGGGCGGCCGGTCTGGCCGTCCCGGCTCCGGCCGATCCGGCCCTGCCCACCGTGGTCATGGAACTGCGCCTGACCCGGGCGCTTTTGGCCTACGGCGTGGGCGCGGCCCTGGCCGTGGCCGGCGCGGCCTTTCAGGGCGTGCTGCGAAATCCCCTGGCCGACCCCTTTACCCTGGGCGTCTCGGGCGGCGCGGCCTTTGGCGCGGCCTTGTCGCTGACCCTTGGCCTTGGCGCGGCCCTGGGCACGTCCCTGGCCACTCCGGCCTGCGCCCTGCTTGGGGGCGGCGCGACCCTGGCCGCCGTCCTGGCCCTGTCCCGGCTGGCCGGGGGGCTGCGGCGCGAGACGGTCGTCCTGTCCGGCATCGTGGCGGCCACCTTCCTGTCCGCCCTGCTTTCGCTGGTCAAGGCGCTCAACGAGGAATCCGTGGCCGGCATCGTGTTTTGGATCATGGGCGGGTTTCAGGGCAAGGGCCGGGCCGAGCTGGCGCTTTTCCTCCCGTGCCTGCTGCTTGGCCTGGCCGGCGTGGGACTTTTCGTGCGCGAACTGGACATTTTGCTTTTGGGCGAACGCCAAGCCCGGCAGCTCGGCGTGGCCGCCGGCCGGTCGCGGCTGGCGCTTCTTGGCGCGGCGAGCTTACTCACCGCCGGAGCCGTGGCCGTCTCCGGGGTCATCGGCTTTGTGGGGCTCATCGCGCCCCACGCCTGCCGTCGGCTCTACGGCGGCGAGCATGGGGCGCTTTTGCCCCAGGCCGCCCTGGCCGGCGGGGCGCTGTTGTGCGCCGCCGACGTCCTGGCCCGGGTGATCCTGCCCGGCGGCGCGGAGTTGCCGGTGGGCGTGGTCACGGCCCTGCTCGGCGGCCCGTTTTTCTGTTTCCTGCTCCTGACCGGACGCGGGGGGCGGGCATGATCCGCTGCCGCGACCTGACCAGCGGCTATCGGGGCCGGGCCGTTCTTGACGGGCTGAGCCTTGACGTGGCCGCCGGCGAGATGGTCGGCATCCTTGGCCCCAACGGCGCGGGCAAGACCACGCTGCTCATGGCCCTGTCCGGCGTGCTCTCCCCCGGCGCGGGCACGGTGGCTCTGGCCGGGCGCGATCTGGCCGAGCTTTCCGACCGGCAGCGAGCCAGGCTCGTGGCCGCCGTGCCCCCGCGCGGGGAAAACGCCGGGGAACTGGCCGTGCGCTCGGTGGTGCTCATGGGGCGTTATCCCTATTTGGGATTTCTTGGCGGCTACGGCCCGCAGGATCACCGAGCGGCCGAGGCGGCCATGGAGGCCGTGGGACTGGGCTATCTGGCTGACAGGCGGCTGCACGAACTGTCCGGCGGCGAGTTCCAGCGGGTGCTGGCCGCCAGGGCCTTGGCCCAGGAAAGCGGCATTTTGCTCCTGGACGAAGCCTCGGCCAGCCTGGACATCGCCCGCAAGATGGAACTCTACCGGTTGCTCGCCGCCCGAAACGCGGCCGGCGTCACCATCCTGGCCGCCCTGCACGACATCAATCTGGCCGCGCTTTTTTGCCGGCGGCTGGTGTTTCTCGTCAACGGCCGCATCGAGGCCGACGGCCCCACGGCCGAGGTTTTTACGCAGCAAACCCTTTCGAGGATTTATGAAACCGACATCATCGTCATTGCCCATCCCCAGACCGGCGCGCCCCAGGCCTTGGCTGCCGGCGGCAGTCTGCCTGCTGGCCGGCCTGCTGGCGGCCGCACCGGCCCGTAGCCAGGGTCCGGCCGTCGTCGACGACCTGGGCAACCGCGTCGCCCTGCCCGCCCCGGCCCAGCGCATCGTGCCGCTCTACGGCGCGTTCGTGGACATCCTGACCGGCATGGGCCTTACCGATCGCGTGGTCGCCCGTACCGAGGCCGACCCGGCTCCGGCCGGCACCCCGGACCTGCCGGCCATCGGCACCCACATGCGCCCCAACATCGAGCGCGTCCTGGCCGTGCGCCCGGACCTCGTGCTGCAAATGGACGGCCGGGGCGAGGCCCGGGAATCGGCTGTCAGGCTCGCCGGCCTGGGCATCCCCACGGCGGTCTTTGCCGTGTCGGATTTCCAAACCCTTTTTGCCGCCATCGACCGCATCGGCGTGCTGTGCGGCGACGAGAACGCGGCGCGCAGCCTGCGCGAGGCCCTGGCCGGCCGCCTGATCGCCGTCAAAAGGCCCGACGGCCCGCCGCCGAAAATCTTTTTCGAGGTGCGCTCAGGCAGCCTGCTGGCCGCCGGCAACACCTCCATGGCGGCGGCCGTGATCACGGCCGCGGGCGGCAAAAACGCCGTGGCGACCAAGGAGAAAATCGTGCGCTTATCCGACGAGGAATTGCTGCGTCTGGCCCCGGACGTCTGCCTGACCCAGCGCGGCCCCATGAATCCCGAAGCCCGGTCCATGGCCGAGCGGCCCGAGTACGCCACGCTGCCGTGCGTGCGAAACGGCCGGGCCTTTGTGGTGGACGAAGCGCTGTTCTCCCGGCCAGGTCCCGGCAGCGTGACGGCTGTGGAAGAACTGGCCACGCTGCTGTCCGGGAGGCCGTCATGACCCGTCCGGGAACGCTCTACGGCATCGGCGTCGGCCCCGGCGACCCGGAACTGGTGACGCTTAAGGCCGTGCGCGTCCTTGGCGCGGTGGACGCGGTCTTTGCCGCCTCGTCGAGCAAGAACGACTATTCCATTGCCGAGGCCATCGTCGCCCCCCACCTGCCGGCCAACCGGGAACTGACCCGCCTGCCCTTTCCCATGACCCGGGACCAATCCGCCCTGGACGCGGCCTGGGCGAAAAACGCCCAGGCCATGGCCGAGGTGCTGGCCACCGGGCGCGACGCGGCCTTTATCACCCTGGGCGATCCGCTGCTCTACAGCACCTTTGGCTACGTGCTCCCGCGCCTGCGCGCCCTGGTCCCGGGCCTTGCCGTGGAAATCGTGCCCGGCATCACCTCGTTTCAGGCGGCGGCGGCCCGCACCGGACAGGTGCTGGCCGAGGCCGGCGAAAACCTGCTGGTGGCTTCGGGCATCGACGACGACGGCCGGCTGGCGGCGGCCCTGGAAACAGCCGACAACGCCGTGATCCTCAAAGCCTACAAAAGCTTCCCCCGGCTTCGCGCCCTGCTGGCCGGCCTGGGCCTGGCCCGGGGCACGACCTTCGTCACGCGCCTGGGCCATGACGGCGAGGCCGTGGAGCACGATCTGGACAGCGCTCCCGAACGCCCTCACTACCTGTCGCTGTGCCTGATCAAGCGCAGCCGCGCCCGTGTCGCGTCCACGAAAAGCGCCGAGGGCATTTCGTAGACAACAGACTTTAACCACCCGTTTTTCTTAAAAAACTCTCGTTTTCTGAAGGACGCGAGACGAGGCCACGCCCTGTCTCGCCGCGCCAAGCGCCGAACGCCGCAATCCCCGTCCCAGGGGGATTGCGGCGTTCGGCGCTTCCTTGGCTCCAGGCCCGCTTCTTTTTGATGGAGACGCGCACGCGTAGCGTAATCTCCAGACCTTGGATAGCTCGGAAAACCGCCTCGTCATGAGTATTCCCGCTCAATATTCTCACGCCCGAAGAATTGCTCGCTTCTTCCCCGCCAGACATAGTTCGATACAATGCCGGATCATTTCCAAGGCGCTGCACTATGCACGCCTCCGGCATTTTTGGTCCATACGAGGTGAGCAATGCGGATAGCATCCTGGCTCGACACGCTTCCCGCCGGGAGGGATGCGGCCGTAGCAGACGACATCGACTGTTTTCGCGCCAAGGCGCGCCCCTTTTTGTCCGACGAACTGGCCGAACACCACGTGGCGCGCCTAAGCAGCCACCTCGGCCGGCTGGCCGCGCCCCTTCGCCGGGCCGTCATCGGCTACACCCTCTACACCCGCCAGATCGACCGCATCCAGGCAGCGGCCACCAAGGACTTCTGCCGCGACGGCTGCGACCGGCCGCCGGTGGGCTGCTGCAACGCCCGCCACTGCGACGTGTTCACGCCCTCGGACTACCTGCTCTACCGGCCAACCGGCCTGTCCCTGGAACTGGCGGGGGCGCTGGCCCGCCTGCAACGCGCCGAGGACGACAGCGCGCGCCAGGCCGGCGCGCGCCATGTCCAGCGGTATTGTCCGTATCTGACGGAGACCGGCTGCACCTTGCAGTTGGCCAAATCGCCGCGCTGCGTCCATTATCTGTGCCAAACCCTGCAAACCGATCTTGGCCAGCGCTACGGCGCGGCGGGCGCGGCCTTTGCCGAGGCCATGGCCGAGACGGCCGGCCGGGCCGTGGCCTGCTGCGAGGATTTCACCAATCCGGCCGTGCTGGCGGCGGCCCGGGAGATGCTGTCGGCTGAAGCGGCGCGGCCCTAGTGTCGCGTCCGCGAAAAGCGCCTATGGTGTTTTGTAGTCATCGGGCTAAAACCATTTATTTTTCTTAAAAAATACTCTCGTATT